>NZ_JARGYU010000002.1:0-336044 GCF_034471385.1 Lyticum sinuosum
CCACTTTTTCCACTGTTTTTGCCATCACTTTTCGCACTTCCCGATGCCACACCTTTCTCATTCCCTACACTTTTCACACCACTCTTAAAGCCCCGATTTTCCGCCGTTTTCACTTCTGTTACTTTCTCACTTGCTGCTACCTCCGCAACATCTTTCGTGTTCCCCACCTCATTTTGAGTTTCATTTAAATCCCTTAAACCCCCAAAATTCCCTGCAATTCTTTTAATTGCATTAATTAATTTATTATAAAGCATAATTTTATATAGATTTTTATAAATTTTATTTTTTACTTATAAAAATCTTACCACATAAAATCTTTTTTTAAATAAAAAAATAAAACTTTTATATTATAACAATAATTATATTTTTATTTTGATTTTTAAAAAAATATGAATTATAATGCACTATTATCACAATTATATAGAAAAAATCTTGCATCACAATTTTGATAAAATTCTAAATTATCTAGTTGCATAATCAGAAATTATCTGTTAAAATCAAGAAAAGCATTAAAAATTCTAGGTTGCTTGGAATTAAAACTAATCGGATTTGAATTTGTAAATTTTATATTTTGTGCACTGTAAAAATGGTCTCTTCTAACGTTAATCACACTAATTCTGATGATAATTCGATCTATTACTCTGATTCTGTTTATCAAAATCAAGATAATAACGAGCAAAATATAGATGATATTGATCCATTTGAGGAGGTTATAATAGCTTCGTGGAGGACTCGTGCTCTACTAAAAGGAGCCGTCCCACTGATTGATAGAGCAAATTTACATCAAAATTCTGATGCTTCAGATTGGGGCGCATCAAATGCTGTGGTAACAGCAATTGCTGAAATTGAAAATGGACTCATTGATATTAAAGCCGCTAGAAATGAAATAATAAAAACAATTCAAACATATAGAGCTCCTGAATCTATACTAAAAGCCGCAATAAAAGGCTCGGAAAAAAGCGATATTTTTGATGGCAGAAAAAAGAATGATGTTGATAATGATTTATATAGTCTTTTTATGGAGGTATTTGAAGAAGATAGTGATGGAAAAGACAGCGATGTAAAAAAAGATACTAGTTCAAATACTAGCCCAAATACTAGTCCAAATTTAAACACCCCAAGTAAAAATGTCTCTAATAATAGTAATATAACTGCTCAACGTAGCACAACTGCTCAACGTGGCACTGGCAGAAATTATACAAAAAAGGAAAAAGAAAGTTATAATGTCGATATAATGGCTTCATACGTATATCAAGACGAAGAGCAAGAATTTTAAGAAATACTATTGAATTTTTTGTCAACAAAAATACTTTAGCGGCAAATTAATAATACAACAATTGATAATATATATTCTAATTTTTTTAAATTTAGAAAGTAATAGAAAAGAAAAGTAATAGTAAAATTGAGAATCAATTAAATAAATTCTAAAATCTGAAAAAATCAGACGAATAAAAATAAAATATTATTTGCAAGATCTACTTTTTTAGAATTAATGTTCTTCTAAATCTTTTTTTCCTTCCCCTACAGTCTTCTCTTTTTCTTTAATTCCAATAAATCCGACAATAATTTCTTGATTTTTTGGATTTTTTTGGATTTATTTATAATATTTAAAGAATCAATGTATTATTTTATTAAGATCTTTATATAAAAATTTTATATAAAAATAATATTTTATTATTCAAAACAGTAACAAAATTCAATAAAAGTTTTAATAACTAGTATAAATATTCTAAGAATAAATTAAATTAAATATATTAAATAATAAGTTTTATCTCTATATTTTTACAGAATGCTTTAAGTTTTATTGAGATCTTTATATAAAAATTTTATATAAAAAATAGTATTTTATTATTCAAAATAGTAACAAAATTCAATAAAAGTTTTAATAACTAGTATAAATATTCTAAATAATAAATAAAATAGAATAAATTAAATATACTAAATAATAAGTTTTATCTCTATATTTTTACAGAATGCTTTAAATTTTATTGAGATCTTTATATAAAAATTTTATATAAAAAATAATATTTTATTATTCAAAATAGTAACAAAATTCAATAAAAGTTTTAATAACTAGTATAAATATTCTAAATAATAAATAGAATAAAATAAATTAAATATACTAAATATACTAAATAATAAATTTTTATCTTTATATTTTTACAGAATGCTTTAAGTTTTATTGAGATCTTTATATAAAATTTTATATAAAAAATAGTGTTAATTGTATTTAATTATATTTTTAATATTGTTTAAAATACTTTATAATATTATCAAGATCTTCTAACATAAAACGCAAAATTTTTGATTTCTCTATAATTTCTGGGGAAAAATCTACTATAGATTTTTTCAAGCAAAGAAATATATTATATGTATCTTCGTATTGTTTTTTTAGATTTTTCTCAATATCTTTGTCATTAAAATCATCATCTTTAGGATAATTATCTATATAATCATCTAACATTTGTAATAATATACCAAGTTTTTTACCTAAATTTAGTATTAAATTGACAATTTTTTCTAATTTAGATAATTTCAATATATAGTTATTATTATTTCTATTATTTTTTTTATTAATAATTAATTGATTGTTTAATATACCACTTTTATAATAATCATTGAGTATTTTATATATATAATTAAAAAATTTACTTTTACTAGATCCTATTAAAATTCCTGCTGACATAGAAAATGTAAATAATGCACATGTTTTAGCTAAATGTATATAATATTGATGTCTTGATACAGAAAATACCATATTTTTCTTAAAAAATAATAAGTCCATATTCTGCCCACCAATCATTCCTAATATTCCGCTATTGTAGGTTAACATTTTAGTTAAAAAACTATACAAATATTGACTATTTTTAGTATTTTTATTAGTTATTTCGTACAATACTTCAAGTGATAATGTCAGAAGAGAATTACCAGTTAAAAGAGCTATATCTTCTCCATATTTAGCATGACATGTTAATTTACCTCTACGATATATATCATTATCTATACATGGTAAATCGTCATGAATTAAAGAATAATTATGAATTAATTCAATAGATGTTCCACATATTAACATTTCATTAATAAGTGTTAAATTATATATTTTTTGAGAATAAAAATAATCATAATTAGTATAATTTTTGTTTTTTTCACAAAAAAAACATATTTCATAAAAAATAGAACTAATTATAAATATTAATAATGGACGTAAATGTTTTGCATTTTTGTTTAAAACAGTATATCTCATAGCATCTATAAGATTTACAGTATGTAATCCCGATTGAATAGATTTACTCTCAAGATTGTTAAATAAATCTCTTATATATAAAATTAATTTATCAGAATAAAAAGTTGATAACTGAGATAATTCCATAAATACGTATTTTTGAGAAAATTTTAATAAATATTATTATTTAATAATAGTAAAAAAAATAATATATATTCAATATATTACTAAAATAAATTTTTAATTTACCAATTTTTTAATTAAAAACATTTTTTTATATATTTATATATATATCTATTACAGATTTTTTAATTAAAAACATTTTCTATATATTTATATTCATTATTTTTTACTATAAATTTTCCATAAATCTGGTCTTCTTTGTTGTGTTATTTTTTCAGCTTGTGATAATCTCCATTTTTTTATTTTATCATGATTACCTGAAACAAGAATATTAGGAACAGTTCTTTCACGCCATTTAAATGGCGCAGTATAATGTGGATATTCAAGCAAGGATTCGTATTTGGTATTAACACAAAGACTTTCTTCTTCTAAAAGAAGACTTTCACTTCCTTTTCTCTTAGATATCACACCAGGAAGACGACGAACGCATGCATCTATTAAAACATATGCTGCTATATCCCCAGTAGAAAGAACATAATCACCAATACTTATTTCATCAATAAAAAATTCTTCAAAAATTCTTTGATCTATACCTTCAAAACGACCACAAATAATTTGTATTCCTGAAAATTTACTTAATTCATCAGCCAGTTTTTGAGTTAGAAGTCTTCCACGAGGAGATAAATAAATAATGGGAAAATTTTGATTATTACACAAAAATTCTTTTTCTATTGCATTTGCTACAACATCTGCTTTTAATATCATCCCACCACCACCACCATAGGACATATCATCAACCCTTTTTGTATTGTCATTAGTGTAATCTCTAATGTTCTTAGATGATAGAGTCCATATACCATTTGTCAGAGCTCTTCCTATTATAGAATAAGATAGAGGACCAGGAAAGAGCTCAGGAAACATGCTTAAAATACGCACTTCCCATGGTAAAAATGATGTATTCAAATTGCTTGCATATTTATTTAATTTATTTTTCTAAAAAATTAGAATATTCAAAATATATTTTAAATTATACAAGTTATACCAATTATTATAAACATTACAATTATAGAATCTATATTAAGTTATTAATTTTAAGTTTATATAGTTCATATAAAATAAATATAATACTCTTATTTAAGATTATCAATTTATTTTAAATCTTTTAATTAGGATATTGTTTATAATTCTAATTTAAACTTTACGTTTTTTGCGAGGCTTAGATCCATTGTATGGAACTCCGGTAATATCAGTAATAGTTGTTACTTCGATATGCTCAAATACAGTTCTAACTGCAGATTCTCTACCTGGGCCTGGACCTGATATTATAATTTCTGCTGTTTTTAATCCATTTGAAACTGCCTGAGAAACTGCGCTATCTGCTGCAAGCTTAGCAGCATATGGTGTACTTTTTTTAGATCCGTTATAAAATTTTCCTGCTGTTACAGTATTAAATACATTACCATCTTTGTCTGTGACTGTAACATATGTATTATTTAGTGTTGCTTTAATATATATTTTGCCTACAGAAGGACAAGACTTTGATTTTGTAGTTTTCTGATTTCTCATGATTAATTAAGTTTTTATCTTATTGTTAAGAATTATAGTTTTTTTTGTATTTATTATAGGTAATATATAGGTAATAATATCTTAAAAATTGTCAATATAAAACAACATAATAATATACTGTGCATGAAAGCCACCAGTGATATGTTCTATATTTTGAAAAAAATAAATAGATATTCCATATATTTTAGTAATTATTATTTTTTTACGAAAGTAATTTATACAATCTATAATAAATCTATAATATATGTATCTTTCTATTAATTTATTTTTTATTTAGCAACTTTCTTTTTACCAGCAATAGGAACAGCTTTACCTTTTCTTGTTCTTGCATTATTTCTAGTATTTTGACCACGAACAGGTAACTTGTTAGAATGACGTATACCTCTATAACATCTTATAGATTTTAGGGTCTGAATTTTTTTTTGAACATATCTTACCAAATCACCTTCTATAAGAAGATGACGAGAACTTTCTTTATTCTCAGAAGAGCACATTTGATCTATAACAGATTTTATCTTAAAAATCTCATTCTCAGTCAAGTTAAAAACTCTTGATTCTAGATTAATATTTGCTTTAATACATATTTGTTTTGCTGTATATTCTCCTATACCTTTTATATATGTGAGAGCTATTTTAATCTTTTTATTAGTTGGAAGTGTTATTCCTGCTATACGGGCCATTTAAAATTAAAAATTAATATTTAATATTACACAAAAAAGTACATGATTATGATACCATTTTTTTTTGTATCGTCAATTTTTTTATGTATAAATTCTACATACAGATATTTTACATATAAAAAATCTTCATGTAAAAAATTCTGATATACAAATTTGTATATGATAGATTATTGTTATATTTAATTAAAAATATCATTTTTTATAAATTTTTTATAAAAAAAAATGAACTGAGGCTTCTTCAATAAAAATTTTATATTTATAAGTATTCATTAATAGGGTAAAAAATATTTAAATCAATTAAAAAATTACCAATAAAAATAAAATATAATATAAATATAATATATTTATCATATTAATTATTTTATTTTTTATATTAGAAAATATGATTTTTTTATGATATTAAATGAATTATTGTTACAAAAAAATATTCTGAATTAAATAAACAATAAATGATAATTAGTATATTTATATAAATAAAAATTTAAAATACTTTATGGAAAATAACTGATTACTAACTAAATAGTATAGATTTTTTTAATTAAGTTATTAAAAAATTATAAAAAAATAGTTGTATAAAGATGCAACTTCTAATAAAGATTATATGATATAAATAGACGGTTAAAAATCTTATTAAAGAGATTAATAAAATTGAAAATAAATATAAATAATATGAAAAAAAATAAAAAAGAAGACGGAATAAAACCAAATACTACTTATATTGATAAAAATAGTTTTATCAATGAAATCCAAGATAATGATAAAGAATCTCGTTATTTAGTTTTAAATAATCTCTCGCAATTACCACATATTGTACAAGTTATAGGAGCAGTAGTCGATGTGTTATTTCCAGATGGGAATATGCCAGTAATATCGCATGCTCTTACGTGTAAAGTTGAAAATAGAACATTATATCTAGAAGTTGTACAGCATATAGGTGATAATATAGTTAGAACAATTGCTATAGGTGATGTTAGTGGTTTAACACGAAATTTACAAGTTATAGATACTAAAAGTCCAATAATGATGCCTGTTGGAAAACCAACACTTGGAAGAATATTAAATGTCATAGGAGAACCAATAGATGGAAAAGGAGATATAAAAAGTAATGAGTATGCTCCTATATATGCAAATCCACCATCTTTTTGTGAGCAATCAACAGATAGTGAGGTATTAGTTACTGGAATAAAGGCAATAGATTTAATTGCTCCATATGCAAAAGGTGGTAAAATTGGATTATTTGGTGGTGCTGGTGTAGGAAAAACAGTTATAATTATGGAATTAATAAATAATATAGCTAAAGCTCATGGTGGAGTTTCTGTTTTTGCTGGTGTAGGTGAAAGAATAAGAGAAGGGAATGATTTATATCATGAAATGATTCAATCTGGAGTTATAGATATTAATAATTTAGAAAATTCTCGTGTAACATTAGTTTATGGACAAATGAATGAAACACCTGGAGTTAGAAAAACAGTACCATTATCTGCACTTGCAATTGCCGAACATTTTAGAGATCAAATGCAAGATGTTCTTTTGTTTATAGATAATATATTTCGTTTTACACAAGCTGGAGCAGAAGTATCAGCTCTTTTAGGAAGAATCCCATCTGCTGTTGGGTATCAGCCAACATTAGCAACTGACATGGGAAATATTCAAGAAAGAATTGCGTCAACAAAAAAGGGTTCAATAACTTCTGTACAAGCTATTTTTGTTCCAGCAGATGATTTAACAGATCCTGCACCTGCTAATGCCTTTGCTCATTTAGATGCTACAACTGTTTTAAGCAGAGATTTAGCAGCTTTAGGTATATATCCTGCTGTAGATCCATTAGATAGCTCATCTCAAATATTAGATGTAAAGATTGTAGGCCACGAACATTATAGAGTTGCTCGAGAAGTAAGAAGAATTCTTCAAAGCTATAAATCCTTACAAGATATTATTGCAATTTTAGGGATGGAAGAGCTTTCTCCAAAAGATAAAATAACTGTTAATAGAGCTCGGAAAATTCAACGTTTTTTATCACAACCTTTGAGTGCTGCTGAAGTATTTACTGGAACTCCTGGAAAATTTCTTAGTATAGAAGAAACAGTTCGAGGTTTTGGTGGGTTAGTTGATGGGAAATATGATCATATTCCAGAAACAGCATTTTATATGGTAGGATCAATAGATGAAGCTTTGGAGAAAGCAGATCTAATAAAAATATAAATAATTATAATTATTTTTTATTCTTAATAATATTATAATTTATAAAAAACATATAAAAAAATATAAAAAATTTAAAATATTTCATGAAATATGAATGAAAATAATATAAAAAGAGATACAGCTGCTTCCTCTAGATCTCCAAAAATTATGGTTGCTGGGATAGGAGGAGCAGGATGTAATACAATTAATAATATGATCAATGAACTCAGTAGTAGTAATGTTTATAATAATGACATTCAGAATGTTGATAGAGATCTTATTTTTGTTGCTATGAATACTGATTTTCAAGCATTAAAGCATTCATTATCAGAAATAAAACTGAGTTTAGGAGTAGGATCGACAAAAGGATTAGGTGCTGGTTCTAATCCTGAAGTTGGACGTACTGCAGCAGAAGAATCAATAGAAGAAATATCACGTTTATTCGATGGTGTAGATATGCTTTTTATAGCTGCTGGTATGGGTGGTGGGACAGGTACGGGAGCTGCACCAATTATTGCACAAGTAGCTAAAGAAATGGGCATATTAACTGTTGGAGTTGTAACAAAACCATTTAAGTTTGAGGGAATAAGGAGAATGCTAATAGCTGAAGCAGGATTAAGCGAAATGGAAAGACATGTTGATACATTAATTGTTATACCAAATCAAAATTTATTTAGAACTGCTGGGAAAGATACAACTTTTGAAAAAGCATTTAAAATGGTTGATGGAGTTCTTCATACTGGTATACTTGCTATAATAGATTTGATTCGTGTTCCAGGTATTATTAATCTTGATTTTGCTGATATAGAAAGTATCATGCGTAGAATGGGAAGAGCTATGATGGGTACTGGAGAAGCAGAAGGTGAAAATCGTGCTCATATAGCAGCAGAAATAGCAATATCAAATCCTCTGCTTGAAAATTCAACTATTAAAGGTGCAAGAGGTATACTGGTTAGTATATCAGGAGGTGATGATATGACTCTTTTTGAAGTAGATGAAGCAGCTAATAGAATACGAGAAGAAGTTGATCATAATGCGAATATCATATTTGGTTCTGCTTTTAATCCAGAATTAAAAGGAAAAATAAAAGTTTCAGTAGTTGCTACAGGTATTGATCAATTATCAGAAAATCATGAATCAAAAACAACAAATGATATTAATGATGATAATAATGATAATAATTTTAGAGAAACTACTAATAACGATTACAATAATAAAAAAAGCTATATAAATGATGATTCATATCAAAATCAACAAAATAAATTAAATATAGATAATAAAAACATATCACCATCACAAGAACATTCTTCTCATTATCGTAATTATTTAGATGATCAAAATGAGAATTACAATGAAAAATTAAATACAAAAAATGATAACCTTAATAAAGTATCAGTTCCATTATTTGATCACTATACTATGAATACATCAAATCAATATAAGAATGTTGTATCAGATCAAAGCGAAAAAGATAATATGAAAAAAAATAGCCTTATACATCGATTTGGTAGAATAATTTCTAGTGAAAGAAATAAATTAGATGAAGAAGATTATGATGATGAAAATAATAAAAATAATGACTTAAATATTCCTACTTTTATAAGAAAAAAGAATAAATAAAAAAATATTTTTTAGTTAGAATTTTAGTTAGATATTAACTAAATATTAATTAAATATAAAAAGTGATACTAATAAAGTAATAACAAATACTTATAAATCATAAATCAAATAAAGAAGAAGAACTTTATTATTATACTATCTTCTAAAATAGTAAAAGTTCATCTTTAATAATTATTTCCACTATTAGTAGATTTAATTAATCAGATTTTTTACTCAAAATAATATACATAAAAACGCAGAATAATATAATATATTAAGAATATTATTAAAAATATGAATACGTATAAATTTTAATATTTAATGTTAATATATATCAAATAATATACATAAAAACACAGAATAATATAATATATTAAGAATATTATTAAGAATAAAATACGTATAAATATATGAATACGTATAAATTTTAATATAAATAAATGAAAAAATACCAATCTTAAAATTAAAACCAATGCATAATATCTTTTAAAACAGCAAGTATAACTTCTATAAAAATCAAAAGTATAACTATTAACTCTAATCTTAAAGAGTGTGCATGTTGTAATTCTGCTGAAACAATACCATACAATTCATGTATAACATCTAAGCGGTTATTAAGAATTTGGACTCTTTGTTTTAAATCTATGAATTTTAATGACATTTCATAATATGGTTCATATTTTGGTCTTCTCCAAAAAAAATCTGGTGTATCAAAAAATTCTTTATTTAAACTAACTAGATTTCTCTCAGAAAATAATATTCCTATTTTTTTTGCTAAATCCTTTTTAGAAAGAGATATTTTACCACTATTGATAAGAGATTCTGGAATTTGTGTATTTTCTTTTATTGTTTTTTGAACTGATTCTTCAAAAGATCCAAGTTTTACTGATTGTGATAATCCATAAGAAAAAGCAAGAGTGATATATATATCATGTTTTTGTAAGCAAATTTCATCTAACTCATTATCTATAAAAGCAGAATCTATATTGGGATTTACACTATAATTACAACGATCAACTACTAATTTACTGAGGGGTTTATCTAAAAACTCTCTCAGCATATTAACCATTCTTTCTTCATTAAGTCTTTCTAATCCCCAAAAAACAGCACATCCATAACTATAAATAAATATATCTCCTTTAGAAGAATCTTGATTCATACCTACAACTTCTGCATCAAGATGCAAAACATCTCTTCCATAAACACTATGTGCATATCCCTCTTTAGTAAAATGTTCAGAGATTGCTAAAAGATCATAAGAATCTCCAGCACAATAAGATAGGCATTGAAAGTTAGAAGCTAGTTTTTCCATGCATTTTCATCGAAAAATGAGTGCATTATAGCACAGCGTTAACAAAAATTAATACTCATACAAGATGACACAATATCATCATACTTAACATTTATGCAATAAATAATTATAATGGTGCATCTAATAGGATTTGAACCTATGACTTTTACCTTCGGAAAGTAACGCTCTATCCACTGAGCTATAGATGCTATTGTATGCTATTAAATAATAGTATTTGCTAATTATTATATTAATATAGTATTTTGTAAAGAAGTAAAGTATATATTAAGTTAATAAATGTACAAAAAAAACGTTATAAAAATGATTAATTATTAATATTAATTAATTTATATTAATTTTACAAATGTTAATTTTTGATTTTTATTTTTATATAGTTATATATTACTTAATTTATAATAAATTTTTCAGCAGAATTCTTTGTATTTATTAGTAATTGTATATTATTTATTATATATATGTATTAATTTAATATTAATTCACTATATATCAACTATATATTATTTTATCAATTTATTAATAAATAAAATTTTTGATAATATAAAAAATACTAGTTTACGAATATTAATTTATGAAAAATGAAAATTCAATCAATTTATCTAATTCACTAAAATTACAACAAAGAGCTGATCGTCAACATTCTCGTTATAAATTAACAGCTAGCGAAAGAATAGAAATTTTAGTTGATCCAGGATCTTTTATTGAAATTGATTCTTTGGTTGTACATAGATGTAATGAATTCGGATTAAGTGATCAACATTATAAAGGTGATGGAGTAATAGTTGGATATGGAAAAGTTAATAATCGTTTGATAGCTATATGTAGTCAAGATTTTACAATTTTTGGTGGATCATTTGGTGAAATGCATGCTCGTAAAGTTCATAAAATTCAAGATATGGCTTTAAAAGCAAAAATTCCTATTGTTTTTATGAATGATTCTGGTGGTGCAAGAATTCAAGAAGGTGTTGATTCATTAGGTGGATATGGAGAAGCATTTATGCGTAATGTTAAATCATCAGGAGTTATTCCACAAATATCTGTGATTATGGGTCCATGTGCTGGTGGAGCAGTATATTCTCCTGGATTAACAGATTTTATATTTATGGTTAGCGGCACTTCATATATGTATGTAACAGGGCCTGATGTTGTAAAAAATGTAACACATGAAATTGTTAATCATGAAAAATTAGGTGGTTCAAAAGTTCATTCTACTAAAAGTGGAGTTTGTGATGCAGTTTTTGATGATGATATTGAATGTCTTTTACAAATTAGAAGATTAATCAATTTTCTTCCTATGTCTAATTCTAGTCCTGTTCCAGTTTTACCATCTAAAGATTCACCAGACCGTATATCACCCTCTCTCGATAAGATAGTACCAGATGATTCAATAAAACCATATAATATGATGAATATTATTCAGAAATTGGTAGATGAGGATGGTGATTTTTTTGAAATAAAAAAAGACTTTGCACAAAATATAATAACAGGATTCTCAAGAATAGATGGATCAGCAATTGGTATTGTGGCTAATCAACCATTGCATATGGCTGGTTGCATAGATATTAATGCATCAATAAAAGCAGCTCGTTTTATTCGTTTTTGTGATGCTTTTAATATTCCTATACTTACATTAGTAGATGTACCTGGGTTCTTACCTGGAACAAATCAAGAGCATAATGGTATTATTATTGATGGTGCAAAATTGATATTTGCTTATGCAGAAGCAACTGTTCCTAAAGTTACTCTTATTGTGAGAAAAGCTTATGGTGGAGCTTATATTGTTATGGGATCAAAGCATTTAGGTGGTGATATTGTTTTATCTTGGGAAAATGCAGAAATAGCAGTAATGGGGGCTGATGCTGCAGTATCAATTTTATATAAAAATCAATTATCTGCTAAAGATAAATCGACTAAAATATCAGACTATAAACAGAAATTTGCTACTTCAAAAATTGCAGCTTCTCGTGGATTTATAGATGATGTAATACTTCATCCAAGAAATACTAGAAGAGCAATATGTAATGCATTTGAAATATTAAAAAATAAAAAAGATACTAATCAATTTTGGAAAAAACATGACAACTTACCATTATAAACTTATTATTATCATAATATATAAATAAAAATAAAATATATAATAAAATATATAAATTTTTAATTAAAATATAATATATTTAATAAAATTATGTTGTATGATATTATATTAAAATATTTTAATAATAATTTTTGGTCAATATTTAAAACATTAGTATTAATATTTATATTTTTTATTATATTTTTTATTTTTCAACATTTTATTGACAAAAAAAACTACTTTTATATTAAATTTAATAATAAAAAACAATCCTCCATTACAAGTAAACTTGGATATATTTTGTATACAACTTCTAATAAACAATTAAAAAGAGGAGTTTTTATTTCTCTTTTACTATTTTTAGTTTATTTGATAGCAAATCAATATAATATTATAGCTATATCTTTGTGGGGATATAAGTTATTTATTGTAAATATGGTATTAACATTAGCTATTATTATATTAAATATTACACCACAAATTCATTCATTATTAATTAATTCATCAGTATTTTCTGAAGAAAATGTAAGAGTAAAAAAAACAAAAGCTGATATATTAACAAAACTTATTACTATTTTATGTATATCAATATCTGGTGCATTAATTTTGCAAACTATTGGTATTGGTATGGAGCTATTTTTTGCATTAGGTGGTATATTAGGTGTTGCACTGGGATTTGCTGCTAGGGATTTTCTTAGCGGATTTATAGGAACTGCAATTATCTATTGGGATAGACCTTTTATTGTTGGAGATATGATAAAATTTAATATAGATAAAAATACAACTTTAGAAGGAATTGTAGAGAAAATAGATTGGAGATTTACAGTAATCAAACCTAAAACGAAAACTACAATTTTTGTTCCAAATGCTAATTTTATCACATGTATGGTTGAAAATTTATCACTTAATAAAACAAGAACTATTGGTTTTATTGTAGAAGTATATTTAGTTGCAACCCAATTAATAGATAAAATATCTATTGATTTGGAGGAAGAATTTTCTAGATATTTATGGATTAGCAAAGATCATTCTACATCGTTAGATTTTGATTTTGTTTCTGTTAATGAGAATTTTTTTTCTTTTAAAATATTGGTATATATTAATTATGAAATAACCACTAATCTTGGTATTTCTATATATGATGTAAAAAGGATCACATCAAATTCTATAACGAATTATTTAACTATTTATTCGCAAAGATTTAATATTTCTCAAATAAATGTATAATTCTATATAATATTTTTTAATTTATTGTATAATTCGCATAATGTTTATTAAACTTTATAAATTAAAAAAATATTTTAAAATATATAAAAATATTAATAATAATAGTAAAAACAATAATTTGTATTCAAAAAAACAAAATATTTGGTTAGAAAAATCAGATATAAGAAATATAATATACTTGAATACACAAGTAGATAATAATAAGAATATTATAGAAATTGACTCTTCTACATCAATTTTAGAAGATAATTGGTTAAAATCTATTCACACTATAATTGAAGAATTAATACCACATATCTTGATTGATAAACAAAATAAAATAACAAAGAATTCTCTTGATTTAGCATTTTTTAAAATTGGTAAGAATAATCAAGGAAATTTTTACTTTCCTAATGGTATTAGAGATTTTTCTGATACATATATGAAAATTATAACAACATTTTGTATTAATAGAAAAAATTTATTAAAACTTCAAAGTAATAATAAAGGAGTAAGTGATATGATTATAGAAATATTAGAAGAAGTAATAGATGAATTATTTAGTTTGAAATATAACAATGATTTTAATGATATTAAAAATTATTCTATAATAAAAACAAAAATATCATCATCAGTTTGTAAAAATCTTATAACATATAATAATCCATTATATTATTGGAAATTTTCCAGCGAAATATGGTATACAATTAATGATAAGTCAACAGATTTCAATTTTTATACAAAAAGATATTTATTATCTATTATATGGTTTTTAATAATTAGATATATGTCTAAAATAGTAAATATCAATACATCAAATATTTTACAAATTAATAATGAATTAAAAAATTATATGAAAAGAAAAATTAATAATATACTTTATATTCAAAAATTAAAAAGAAAATTTTATAAAAAATTTAGTTATATGAAAAATATCTAAAAAATATCTAGATTAAAATTTTTTAATACTATTTGAAATTAATTACTACTAAATCAACTAAAAATTATATAATATAAAAATGAATCGAGGTATTTTTTTATCTTTAAAAGAATTTGCAATAATCTCTGTTATTGCATTACTTTTGCATATTTTAATTCGTCTTTTTGTAATAGAAATATTTTTTGTTCCAACTGGATCAATGATACCATCTATATTGATTAATGATCATTTAATTGTAACAAAGTATTCTTATGGGTATGGTCGTTATAATTTTGTAAAAAGACTTGATATTGATGAAAGATTTTTAGCATTTAATAATCCTGAGAGAGGTGATGTTGTTATATTTCATAGTGAATTTGATAATGATAAGACATATATAAAAAGAGTTATAGGATTACCAGGTGATAAAATAAAACTTATTAGAGGTGAAATAATAATCAATGGACAAAAATTAAAAAGAGTCATAAATGGGACTTATGAAATGAATATATCAAATAAAAACAATAAAAATAATAAAAATTTCTTAAATATAAATACTATATGTCATAGATATATAGAAGAGTTACCAAATGGAGTAAAATATAATGTTCTTTACCATGAAGATGCAGATCTTAATAGTTTCCCTAATACAACAAAAGAATACATTATACCAGATAATCATTATTTTATGATGGGAGATAACAGAAATTATTCTGTTGATAGTAGATTTGATAGTCATATGGGTATGATACCATCAGCTAATATACAAGGGAAAGCTCGTATTATACTCTATAATAAATCTATCTTATCATCTCTTCAAGAAATGAATGGATTGAGATCTTTAAGAATTAAAGAATAAGAATATATTTATATAAAATATTTAACTATATATTAATAATTTATATTATATAATTTTAAGAAAAATGTATTTTATCTGATATAAACAAATAATATTATAAAATATTGAATTAAAGTAAAATATATGAAATTAGATTTACTAGAAAATAAAATTAATTATAAATTCAATAATAAGTCTCTTTTACGTGGCGCTTTAACTCATCCAAGTTATGATTTATCATTAAAAGGAGCAGAAAAAAGAAGATTTTACCAGAGATTAGAATTTATGGGAGATGCTGTATTAAGCAGTGCTATAGTCGATATGTTGTATCATAGTTATCCTGATTCTAGTGAAGGGGAGCTTGCTCTTTTTCATACAAATTTAGTTAAATCTAGCTCTATAGTAAAAGTAGCACAAAATATTAATTTATTTGAACATATAATTTTTGGAAAAAGTGATCTGAAATATTCAGAAATTAGTTTTCTTGAAAATTCAATGGAATCATTATTAGGGGCTATTTATATAGATGGAGGATATGATTTATTACGTAATAGAGTAATAAAATTATGGAATAATCTTATATTATCATCAGATTTTTTTTCAAAGAAAAGTGCAAAATCAGAATTACAAGAGTATTTACAAAAAAAAGGAATGAGTATTCCTCAATATCAATTATTAAATACAACTGGTACTGATCATAATCCTATATTTACAATAATTGTTATAGGAGGAGGAAAAGAATCTTCTGGCCAAGGAAAAAGTAAGAAAATAGCTGAAGAAAATGCAGCTATTAATCTTTTAAATAAATTTAAAGAAGATAAATCTGCAAGTTAATAACCATATTATATAATAAATATATAATTTATATATTTACATAATGAAGAAATAGAATATGCCAAAAATGTGCTCCATAAACTTGTTATAATTGCTACTTTAAGATTTATTTCTCTTAAAATTGCAAAAAAAACAGAAATACATGGAAAATATAACATAACAAAAACTATGTAAGCAAATGCATTACTATGATTACCAAAAGCTTTCTGAATTTCCTTATTAATATAGAATTGAGAATTTTTATTGCTGATATCTGTAGTAATATCTAAAATCTCAGTCTTATCATTTTTATATAAATCTAAACATTTTTGTTGATTAATTTTATTCAAATTTCCATACATAGCATATAAAACACCTACTACTGTTTCTTTTGCTAAAGTTCCAGCTATTAATCCAACTATTGCTGGCCAATTTTCACATTCTATACCTATATTATTCCAGAAATACACTGGTATTCCATAGCAAAATGATTTCTTTTTTATTTTAACTATTTTATTAATTTTTTTATTTAATTTATTTATTTCATACTTAGATTGATAAGATTGATAATTTATATCTAAAGAATTGTTATTATTTATAGTAATTATGTTATTTTTAATAATAGTTTCATTTTGTGTATTATAACAATTATTTATATTTATATATTTATTATTTTCATCTACTAGGTAATTTACTATTAAATTAATAATAATTGCTGCTGGAAATATAATTTTAGATGCATTAAAAACAAATGATTGTGTACGAAATATAGATTTTTTTATAATCATAAAAATACTTGGAAATGTATAATTTGGAATTTCTTCTATATTATTTTTAACTGTATTTTTAATAAATTTTCTAAATATAATAGCTGTTATTATACTACATAATATTCCTATAAAATATAAACTAATAACAACAATAAAAGAAAATTTAGAAAAAAATGCTCTAGTAAAAAATACTAATACTCCAAGTCTAGCACTACATGTTACAAATGGAATCATAGCTATTACTAAAAATCTTTGCTTATTATCTGTTATAATTCTAGTTCCCATAATAGCAGTAACATTACATCCAAATCCCAGCATTAATGGTATTAATGATTTACCGGGTAGGCCAAATTTTTTCATTAATATATTTGCTCTTAGTGATACACGTGCCATATATCCACTTTCTTCAAAAAAAGAAGTGAAAAAATATATTATAAATAATGGACATATAAATGAAACAACCGTGCTAATTGCAACACCTATTCCATCAGAAATAAAAGAAATTAAATGATTATTAATATAAAATTTACTTATTATTTTAATAGAAGGATATATTAAGAAATTATCAATCATATATTGACAAATATCCTGACCTATTCCGCCGATATATAATGATAAAATTAAAACTAATGATATTGCTAATATAAATATTGGAATTCCAACAAATGATCTTATTAAGAGATTATCAATTATATCACTAATACGTTCTTTATTTGCTTTATGGAATGTAACTGTTTTATCAATTACTTCTACTGCCCACGTAAGTGTATTATTTTCATTAGTAGTCTTGAATATTGAATTTTGTGAATAATTATCAAATGCAGATAAAATATTACAAAAAAATATATATTTAAAAAGAATTGATGATAAACAATTATTAATTGTATTAAATTTATTTTTTATATTTTTATAATGATATATATCTCCATACCAGTATAATTCAGTGATTTTTTTATTATTGCTATATAATATTATTGGGATTTGTATTATTAAACTTAATTTAGCAGTATTTATTACTATACCTCTTCTTTGAGCTAAATCAACTTTATTAATAATAAGAATTAATGGTTTTCCTATTTTTTTTAATTCTTTTGTTAGTATTATACTTTGTCTTAAGTGATCGATATCAGTTACATGAATAATGCAATCAACATCAGAATTAGTAATATAATCAAAAGTAAGTATTTGATCTACACTAATATCATTATTTGCATTAATAAAATTTTTATTAATATAATTTGTTTTTTTATTTGAATTAAATGATTTATTTTTTGTTATTTGCTTAATAAATAAATTTATATTATGAAAACCAGGTAAATCTATATATTTAATATTATTAACTATTTTTTCTTCTGCTGATATTGTAACTCCATGCCAGTTACCTGTTGCTGCTTTAGATGAAGTAATATTGTTAAATATGCTGCTTTTTCCAACATTAACTAGGCCAATTATAGCTACTTTAATAATATTATTCATTATTTATAATTTTTATTCAAAGAATTGCATCACAAACTAATATATTATTAATAAATTCTTTATTTATTACAATTTTTTTAAAATTATTAATAATAACAATTAAAGTTCCATCTTTTCTTACTTGATATATTTCAATTATATCATTTTTCATTATATCTGCGCCAATTATCTGATGTCCTATATCATTATATTCATCAAATAATATATCTACAATAAAAAACATTAAAGCTTTTTTACAATTTTTAATCGCTTCTTCTAAAGTTTGACAGATTTTATTTGAATTATTTAAATATTTATTAATATTCATGTTGTTTCAATCTTTTATTAATTAATAGTATATTCAAGTCAATTTGATATTGATAATTATTATCAATATCATTTATTAAATATATCAGCAAGACCAATTTATATAAATATGAATTTATTTTTAAGATGTTATATTTTTTATTTTGTGATATTTTTTATCTATTATTTGTGTAATACAAGCATCTGACCAAACATTTAACGATGTTTCTATCATATCTATAATTCCGTAAAAAGGAAGTATTAATCCCAAAAGTTCTATAGAAACATTCATACTTGTGAGTAGACTTGCAGATAGAAAAAAGCATCCCATTGGTACTCCAGCATTTCCTATTGCTGCTATTGAAGAAACAATTATCCAAATTATCATTGTGATATAGTCAATAGCTACACCATTATTTTGTAAAAGATATATCACTGTAGAAAATATAAATGCAGCACAACCGTTCATATTAATAGATGTGCAAAGTGGAAGAACAAATCTACTAATTTCAGGAGAAACATTAAGATTATTTTCAATAGAATTTATAGTAATTGGTAATGTACCAGATGAAGATTTAGAAAAGAATGCCATAGATAATGCTGGAAACATTCCTTTAATCGAAGAAATAGGTTTTATATTATGAAAATATAAAAGTATCGGTAAGATTATAATTCCATGTAATATATTTGATAAAACAACAACTAATAAATATTTACTAATACTATTTATATCACCTTTAGAATTTAATTGGTTTATAGTTGTTATAATAAAACCAAATAATCCCAATGGCATTATTTTTATAATCCACGATGTCATTACAATAAATAAAGCATGAATTCCTGCAAAAAAATTAATAACAGTATTTCTATAAATATCTTCTGTGATAAATGATATAGATATCCCAATCAATACACTAATGATCAAGACTCCAATAACTTGATGTTCAATAAATGGCGTTAAAATATTAGATGGGATTATACCATCCAAATAATTAAAATAACTAAATTTTCCTAAATACGAATTACTACTAATGTTAGAAGAATTAGAATTAATATTTCCTGGATTAATTATAATATATAGTAAACATGCAACTGTTGAAGCTATTAGTGTTGTGCTAATAGTATAATACATTGTTTGTTTCCAAATATCTTTTAAATATTTATCATTTTTAAATTTTGATAAAGTAACAATTAAAGATAATGATATTATAGGAATACTAACAAATTTAAAAATTTTAATAAAATTATTTGTGATAATTTCTCCAAAACTAATTAAAAATGATATATTGTAATATCCACCTGTTAACGCAATGATGATAGAAATAATATAAATATATTTGGTTTTATATATTAAACTTAAAATATTTTTTATAAACATAATTATTTATTAATAAAAATAATAATAAAAAATTTAATTAGACAAAGATAATAAAAAATCAAAAATTTATTTTTAATCTGAATAATCAGCTATTTTTCCATGACAATATTTATATTTTAAACCAGATTCACAATAACATGGATCATTTCTACTAATATCATGATTTTTGACTATGTCCTGATCAGAATTATTATTAATAGTATTATCTATAGGTATATTATTATCATTATTATTACTATCATTTTTTAATAATTTACTTTTTTTAGTCTTTTTTTCTGTATTTTTCTTTGTTTTATTATTTTGATATGATTTTTCATTATCATTCAATATATTATCGCTGTTTATCATATCATCATTTGAATTATCAGAAATAGAATAATGCATGTGCATAAATGAAGATAATGTTTCAACTTCAAAATCAGATATCATTTGTTTAAATGCATTAAAAGATTCTATTTTGTATTCATTAAGAGGATTTTGTTGGCCATAAGATCTAAGATGTATTCCACGACGTATTTGATCTAAATCGTTAATATGAAATCTCCATAATTTATCAATTATTTCTAGCATAATTCTTTTTAATATGTGAATTAATATATTTTTATCATTGATTTGATCTATTTTTTTATAAAAACATGTATTAACATCAAATTTAATTTTTTCTAAAGAAATTTCATTGTCATCAATAGAATCAAATTTTAATCCATATATCTGACGAATTTTTAATAAAAAACCATCATTTTTATCATTAAAATCATTTTTTAATTGTATCTTTTGATATTCTTCATATTCTATTAATATTTGATCCAAAGTATTCTTATGTATTTCCTTTAAATGATTTATTAATTCTTCATTTGAATCAATAATATCGAATCTTCTTTTAAATATAGCTTGTCTTTGAACATTTATAACATCATCATATCGCAAGATATTTTTACGAGATTCATAATTCATAGACTCTATTTTTTGTTGAGCTCTTATAATAGCTTTAGTTACCATTGGATGTATTATTGCTTCATCTTCTTTAAGTCCTAATTTACTTAAGATATTTTTGAGTTTTTCAGATCCAAACATCTTCATTAATTTATCTTCTAAAGATAAGTAAAAAACTGTTTTACCTGGATCACCTTGTCTTCCAGAACGACCTCTAAGTTGTTCATCTATACGTCTTGCATCATGTCTCTCTGTCCCTATTACAACTAGTCCACCAAGTTCTAAAATTTTACGTTTTTCTTCTTCTACTTTACTTATTATTTCAGAAAAATCTTGACCTTCTTCTTTGATGATATCTGGATTACCACCAAGCATAATGTCAGTTCCTCTTCCTGCCATATTTGTTGCAACAGTAACAGCATTTAAACTTCCAGCTTGAGCTATAATCTTAGCTTCTTTTTCATGATACTTAGCATTTAAAATATTGTGTGGAATTTTCTTTTCATTCAATAAATATGATAATTTTTCGGAACTTTCGATACTTGTTGTGCCAACTAAAATTGGACGTCCTGTTTTATGATTTTCCTCTATAAAACTAACAATACCATTGTATTTACCTGATTCTGTAGAATATACAATATCGTCACAATCTTCTCTTTTTATCGGTAAATTAGTTGGGACATCTAAAACATTAAGACCATAAATTTCCTTAAATTCCTCTGCCTCACTAATTGCAGTTCCTGTCATTCCAGATAATTTATGATATAATCTAAAATAATTCTGAAATGTTGTAGATGCTATTGTTTGGTTATCACTTTGTACTCTAACTTTTTCCTTTGCTTCTATAGCTTGATGTAATCCATCAGAGTAACGTCTACCATCCATTATACGCCCAGTAAACTCATCAATAATTAATACTTTTCCGTTTACAACTACATAATCTTTATCTCTTACAAATAAATGATGGGCTTTCAATGCTTGATCTACATAATGAACTATTGACATATGATCTAAATCATACATTGAACCAATATTAGATATAACACCTTTTTGTTTTAATATATTTTCTAAATTTTCATTTCCATCTTCGCTTAAAATTACAGATCGATTTTTTAAATCTATTTCATAATCACTTTCTTTTAATGTTTTTATTATGTCATTAACAACTTTATACATTCTAAAATCATTATCAGATTGACCTGATATAATTAATGGAGTTCTAGCCTCATCTATTAAAATACTATCTATTTCATCTATAATTGCATAATGTAATGATCTTTGTATCATACTACCTGGAATAAAATAATCATCATTTCTACGAAGATATTTTAAGTTATCTCTCAAATAATCAAATCCAAATTCATTATTAGTTCCATATGTTACATCAGCAGAGTAAGCATTATATCTTTTTTCATCATTCATATTTCCTGTAATACATCCAACTTTTAACCCAAGGAATCCTAAAATCTTTTCTATATTTTGAGCATCTCTTCTTGCTAAATAATCATTTACTGTAATAAGATGTACACCCTTTCCAACTAAAGCATTTAAATATATACTTAATGGTGCTACAAGAGTTTTACCCTCTCCTGTTTTCATCTGAGCAATCATACCTCTATGTAGTGCAATTCCTCCTATTAATTGGACATCAAAATGTCTTTTATTTAAAATTCTCAAGCTTACTTCTCGAACTGTAGCAAAAGCCTCAGGTAATAATGAATCTAATGATTCACCTTCACTTATTCTATCTTTGAATAAGACTGTTTGATTAGATAGTTCTTTATTACTCATATTTTTCATTCTATGTTCAATCTTATTGATTTCAGTAACAATAGAAAGAATATTTCGCAATATTTTAGTATTTTGATCAGGAAATATCTTTTTTAAAAAGGAAAAAAACATATAAAATGCAATTATATAATTATTTTTATAAAAACTTTTTCATAAAATTTTTATGATTATTATTATCACTTATTTATATAATAAGATAATTTGCAAAAAGCAAAGAATCTATTTTAAAAATTAAATAATGTATTTTAAAAATTAAAGAATGTATTTGTACTTTTACTAAAAATATGAGATAATTAAAATACAATCTTGTATTTTTATCATTATTAATAATGTTAATAATTTGTTAATAAAATAATTAATATTTATTTTTTTATATTTTTTTATGAATGGTACACCTGGATCAAATATTCTTTCTGGTATAGGAGGTAATTTTTGTGGTACTGAAACATTAGGTCAATCGGGAAAAAAATCTCAGGATCTTACTGCGCCTTTTAATATAGATAAGATTTTTGATAGTGCTCAACAAGCTGGAAATGCATTTGGTTTGCCTAAACTAGAAAGCATTGGAATATCTGAGCAAATAAAACCTCCAACAACACCTATAAATCTCGATATTAAACAAAATACTATTTTTGGAAAGGCTAAGTAATAATAACAATAATATAATAACTAATTATAAAATACTAAAATCATATTAATATATAAAAAATAAATAATTCTATAAGATTTTTATAAAATTAAAAATAATTTCCGGAAAGATACTAAATTATCTTAGTATATAATTCTTAAAAGACTGAAATATATAATTTAATTTATTTTATCTAAAAAAATAATAAAAATTTTTTATATATATTATTTTTTATAATTATAAGATAAATTTCTTAAGAAAATATAATAATTCTATAAGAAAATTGTTTAATTTTATGTGGCGCTTTCTATTTTGCTCTTGCTATTTCTAAGAATTTTGCAGAATTAAAATCACAAAATCTACTGCGATCACTAATAACAACTAATACATAAAAAGAAGATTTTGCTATCTTTTTACATATCTTTTTATCTGTATTTTATCTGTATAATAAATGGAATATGATTCCATAATAATATGTTACTTAATTAATAATTAATAATAATTTTACTTTTTAGTAAAATAAATTATTTTATAATTTTTTATTGTTAATTATATTATGACAGATACAATAAATTTATCAAAACTTGAAAATTTTAAGTTTGATATTCCTAAAGAATTAATTGCATCTTCTCCAATATTACCTAGAGATGCATCACGTCTTTTAGTGATTGATGATAATGCTGATCATTATCAAGATAGTAAATTTAAAGATATCACTAAATTCCTCTATCCTGGAGATATTATGATATTTAATGATACTAAAGTAATACCTGCAGCATTATTTGGTATAAAAGTATCAAAACACTTCAAAAAAAATGTAGACATCAATATTATAGAATATCTAAATTCAGAGAATAATTTTTCATATTGGAAATGCTTAATTAAAGGAAAAAAACTGATTCCAGGAGATAAAATATTAATTTTGAAAAAAATTCATCGTGATAAAATTAATAAAGAATGTAATATATCTAATAAAAATAATTTTTTATCAAACTTAAAATATAATATAGAAGATATAAAAAATATAGAAGATATAGAAGATATATTACATAAAAAAATAAATTCTACTAATGAAAAAGTAGAATACATAGAATTTCAACCAGATTATAAATTTATTTATACTATTTTAAGATTAGTAAATAAAGAAGATGATTTTATATGGATAGTGAAATTTGAACATAGTAAAATAAATATGTTAAATAAAATACTACCATTTTTTGGAGAAATGCCACTACCACCATATATGCGTCGTAGTGGAGAATATAATGATAAATTTTCATATCAAACAGTATATGCAGAAAAAGAGGGTTCTGTTGCAGGACATACTGCTGGATTACATTTTACTAATGAATTATTAGATGATATAAAAAGAATGGGTGTTGAAATACATAAAATAACTTTACATATTGGTGCTGGAACATTTTTACCTATAAAAACCGATAATATTTCTGATCATAAAATGCATGAAGAAGTATACTCAATTGATCAAGAAACAGTAAATGCAATTAAAAAAGCTAAAAAAAATAAACAAAGAATCATTGCAGTTGGAACTACTTCAATGAGAGCATTAGAAAGTGCTGCAACAAATCATTGGAAATTGGAACAATTAAATTTAAGTAATATGTTTCCAATAAATACATCTAAAACTTCTATATTTATACGTCCAGGATATAAGTTTCTTATTTGTGATGTATTAGTAACAAATTTTCATATGCCATGTAGTAGTTTATTTATTTTAGTATGTGCATTTGGAGGATATAAAAAAATGATGGAAGCTTATCAATTTGCAATAAAAAATAAATATAGATTTTTTTCTTATGGAGATGCAAGTATAATTTTTAAAAAAATATAAAAAGTACTTTTTAGATTATAAATCAGTTAGTATTATTAGTTAATAGTAGATAATATTCAAAGAAATTATTTATATTTTATGCTTTATATTTTTTATACTTTATATTTTTTACATTTTTATGTAATTTATAGTAAAATTTATCATAAAATCTAAAAAACAATGCTAATATTACTTTAGTTAATGTTTTTATTAATAAAATCAGTTAGTATTATTAGTTAATAGTAGATAATATTCAAAGAAATTATTTATATTTTATGCTTTATATTTTTTATACTTTATATTTTTTACATTTTTATGTAATTTATAGTAAAATTTATCATAAAATCTAAAAAACAATGCTAATATTACTTTAGTTAATGTTACCGCAGTGAACATTGAACTAATTATTCCAATTATTAATGTTACTGCAAAACCTCTGATAGAAGCTGTTCCAAATGCATATAAAACTATTGCAGCTCCTATTGTAGTAATATTAGAATCGACTATTGTTGCAAATGAGTCTTTATATCCTTCTTCTATACTCTGACTAAATTTACTTTTTTCTCTAATTCTTTCAAATATCAACACATTAGCATCGACTGCCATTCCAAGTGTAAGTGCTATTCCTGATATTCCTGGAAGTGTTAATGTTGCTTCAAAAAGACTCATAATTGCTATAATCATACCTAAGTTTATAATCAAAGCAATATTTGCTAGAAGTCCAAAATATTTGTATCGCAATGTCATAATAATAGCTACAGCTATTAATCCAATAATAACAGCTTTACACCCAGCATCTATTGATTCTTGTCCTAATGTTGGACCAATATTTCTTTCTTCAATAATTTTTAGTTCAGTAGGTAAAGCTCCTGATCTTAATAGTAATGCTAATTCTTTAGCCATTTCTGCTGTAAGATTTCCAGAAATTACACCAACTCCTGTAATAATTGTATCAGTGATTCTAGGAGCACTTATTATGATACCATCAAGAACTATAGCTAAATTTCTGTTTTTATAAATATTAGTTATATTTGCAAATGTTTTTGTTCCTTCTTCATTAAGTCTAAATTTAACATTATATTCTCCCATATGTCCGACTATTGATTGTGCATCTATTAAATTTTCTCCATGCATTAGTGGGTGAATAATCACCGGAAGACGTTGAGCTAATCTTATATCATTTCTTTTATTATGAGTTTTATTATTCTTATTATTTTCAGAATCTATATCTTCTTCAGAAGATTCATCATCTTCTGATAGTAAGTCAATTACTGGTAACATTCTAATACCAAATGGTAATTTATCATAATTCTTTAATGTTATATCATTACTAATTAAATGGAATGTCATTTTAGCTGTTTTACCAATAAGATTTTTTATTTCATCAGTGCTGTATACTCCTGGGATTTGAATAAGAATCATATCATCACCTTGTCTTTGAATATCTATCTCACGTGTTCCACTATCATCAATACGATGTCGAATAATTTCAATACTCTGATTAACAAGATGTTTTATGGTATTTTCTTTAAATTTATTAGTAAATTCAACAATAACTTGGTTATTACTTAACGATACTTCGTATTCATCATGATTTAATTTTCTTTTTAATATATCATAAATTTTTTCATGATTATTATTTTCTATATTATTTTTATCTTCATTGTTTACTATAACTTTAGTATTATCAGAATAATTACTAAAAAAATTAATATTTTCATTTTTTAAGTAATTTGATATTAAATCGGCTGTATTACCAATACAATCTTTATAATATTGATTAATATCAACCTTAAGTAAAATAGATACACCACCTTTTAAGTCTAAACCAAGTGATATTTTATTATGAACAAATATTTTATTATCTCTTAAATTTGGAAATAATATTGGTAACAATAAATAAATTGTTATTGTTAAAATCATTATGACTGAAAAAATTTGTTTGATACTTATATTAACTCTTGGTGTCATTTATTATGTTTTTCATGTATTGTTACTTTTTTATTTATATATTTATTTTTTAATACTTTTTATATTTTATATAATTATTTTTCTATATATTAATTTAATATTGTCAATTTTCATTAAAAAATATTATTTTTATTAATTTATTATTTTATTAATTTTTCTATAACAAAATCTAATACTGCAGAACCTCTATCTGTGACCATAATATAAAATATATCATCATTGATTTCATTGTCATGCATAGAATCAATCTTTAATATTTTATTATTTATATTACCTTTTATAGAATTAGATGCAATAATTTTATTACTTATTTTATTATTAACATTTATTACATTTTTATTTTCTTTTTTATTAAAATTTAATTTTGTACATAAATTATTTTTTTTATCCTTTTTACCATAATTTTTATCATAAATATTATATTTTTTTTGAATTTTTATAAGGTCTAAATCTTTTAATTCTTTTAGTACGGAATCTGATATTGAGCATTTATTTATTTCTATACCTTCATTTAATAATCTCATTTTCATTATAATTTCTTCTTTTTTTGCAATATCGCAATCTATATATTCAATATCATTAATTCCATGATCATATTTTTTTACTGATTGAAGCCATTTTTCAGGATTTTTATGATCAATAGTTGCAATTCTAGTTGAAAAATCAGTATTTTTATTATTTATATCATTTTTACTTATAATATTATTATTTATATCATTTTTACTTATAATATTATTATTTATATCATTTATATTTATACAATCAGATATTTTTGTGTAATTATAAAAACGACTATGTGCTCCTGGCCCAATACCTAAATAATCTTGATATCTCCAATAACGCAGATTATGTTTTGATTCTTTATCTATTTTGCAATAATTAGATATTTCATAATGTCTAAATTCATTTTTAATAGTAATTTCATTTGTCAAATTATAAAAATCCGCCAATTGATTTTCATCAGGCATTTTTATTATATTATTCAGCCACATTTTATGAAATTGTGTACCAGGCTCAATAACTAATTGATAAAGAGAAATATGATATTTAGCTAATGGTAACATAGTTTCAAGATCAAGTTTCCAATCATCAAGACTTTGTTCTGGTAATCCATATATTAAATCAAATGAATAATTATCATAATTATTAGCAATAATATCTAAAGCATGATATGCATCATTTACGTTATGTTTACGACCTAAAAAGATTAAATTATTATTTCTAATACTTTGAATTCCTAAAGATATGCGATTTATACCTGCTCTCTTTAGATCTTTCATTTTTGCAGATTCAGTTGAGCTAGGATTAGCTTCTAAAGTTATTTCAATATTTGGATGTATTACATATTCTTTATATAATTTATTAATAATTTTTTCGATTACATAAACAGGAGCAAGAGATGGTGTTCCACCACCAAAAAATATAGTCTCAATAGGGCGTTTTATTATATAATTTTTATAATAATCTATAGCTTTGCAATAAGAATTTACCCATTCATCAGGATTAATATTTTGTTTTACATAACTATTAAAATCACAATAAGGACATTTTTTTTCACAAAATGGCCAATGAATATAAATTCCAATGCTATTCATAAAAAATATGATATATTAAAATGCAATCGCTAAATATTAGTAAAAAATATTATAATATTTTTTCAAATATTAGTTTATAATAAGTTTGATATAAAATATATTTTTATTATTATTTTTTTATATGCAATCAGATCAAATAGTATCAATACTTGGAGCTGGAGCTTGGGGTACAGCTTTGTCATTTATTATGGGATATAAACAACAATTATATAATAAAAATACTCAATATAAAAAACACAAAATATTATTATACACACGTGATTTTATAATAGCTAATTCTATAAATACTAATAAAATTAACCCATTAGTTGATCATAAAGATCCTATACCTAAATCAATAATAGCAACAACATCATTATTTGATGCAATGCTAAGTGATATAATATTTGTTTCTGTACCACAAAAGAATCTTAGAGATTTATTTGATAATATAAAAGATATTATATTAAAATATAATAATATCTTTGAAAAAAAATTTAGAAATTCAATTATTGTTTTATGCACAAAAGGAATAGATAAAGATGATTGCTTACCATATGAAATTACACAAAAATACTTCCCCGATAATAAAATAGCTGTTATGGCTGGTCCGAATTTTGCTTATGAAATAATATCTGGATTACCAGCTACAACAACAATAGCATCGTCAGATATATCTACTGCTCATATTGTTGCATCTGTATTATCATATGATAATTTTGGTGTGGAAGTTAGTAACGATTTGTTTGGAATACAAATGTGTTCTGCTATAAAAAATCTAATTGCAATTGGTTCTGGAATAATTTATGGATTTGGATCTGGATATAATATAACATGTTCTTATATAGCAAAAACAATAAGAGAAATAGAAAATTTAATAGTTGAAATTGGTGGGAATAAAAAGAGTATTATGACAACTGGTGGAATTGGTGATATAATACTCACTTCAACTAATAAAAAATCAAGAAATTATACTTATGGATTTGAAATAGGACAAATTCTAAATTCTAAAAAAATTGATGTTGATATTATCAATGGTTTATCTATAAATCCAAATAAAATAACTATTGAAGGTTATCATACAGCTCATCAGCTAAAACATTCAAAATATATAAACAATATAACATTGCCAATTTGTCACTATTTAATAACTCTTTTAATAAAAAATATAATAAATATTAATGATATTAATAAATTAATTAAAATAATATTAGAATCTAATAATAATATTATATAATTATTATTTATTATAATTAATAATTTGTATTTTTATATATTACATAAATTATATGCTTTTTGATGTAAAAAACTATTTATTTAATGAAATATCTCAATCAATCGGAAAAGAAAAAAAAACAATAGTTGTTGCAATGTCTGGTGGAGTTGATAGTTCTACAGTTGCTGCACTTTTGAATGATATTGGTCATAAAGTCATAGGTATAACATTACAATTATATGACCATGGAATTGCTATTAATAAAAAAGGAGCATGTTGTGCTGGAATTGATATATATGATGCTCAAATGGCTGCTCAACATATAGGAATTCCTCATTATGTATTTAATTATGAGAGTACATTTAGAGAAGATGTAATAATTCCATTTGCTGATAGTTATATCAGCGGAAAAACACCTATTCCATGTATTCTTTGTAACCAAAAAATTAAATTTAGAGATCTTTTAAAAGCTTCTGTTGATTTAAATGCTGATTACATGGCAACAGGACATTACATAAGTCGTAAATTTTTTGACAATAGATATTGTCTTTACAAAGGGATAGATGATCATAAAGATCAAAGTTATTTTCTATTTTCTACTACACAAGATCAAATAAATAAATCTATTTTTCCATTAGGTAGTATTCATAAAAATCAAACTAGAGATCTTGCAAAAGAATATGGTTTAGTTGTGGCTGATAAATCAGATAGCCAAGATATTTGTTTTGTTCCTAATGGTGATTATAGAAAAATTGTATTAGATGTATACCCAGAATCTAAAAAAATAGGAGAAATTAAATTTATTGATGGAAATATCATTGGAACTCATGAAGGGATTATAAATTACACAGTAGGTCAAAGAAAAGGATTAAATATATCATATAAAGAACCTTTATATGTTTTAGAAATAGATAAAGTAAGTAATACAATAACTGTTGGTCCAAGAGAATTTTTAAAGAAGCGATTTATATTAGTTCAAATAATTAATTGGCTTGATAATGATGATTGGAATGAATATGAATGCGATGTAAAACTACGCTATACACAAAAAACAACTAAAGCAAGAATACTATCATTAGTACAATTTAATAAACTATTAAATGAAAATAACATTCAAGATCTCTATAAAGATTATAAAAATAGTCAATTTTATTCAGAAATTATTTCAAATAAGAATATTAATTTAAATTCAGATTATGAAATAAATCCAAAAATATCATCTAAAATGAATTATATTCAAAATAATGATAATAATGAATATAATATTGTAATTGAATTATTTGAAGACTATTTTGGTATAACACCTGGTCAAGCATGTGTATTTTATAACAATGATCGTCTTTTAGGTGGAGGTTGGATTATTAGCTCTTTGCAATAAATTAAATATATTTATTATATTTAACTTAATGTTTGTGTATTTTGACTTTTTGATGATATCATTTTTAAAATCAATGATTTAATAACAATATTTATATTACAATTTTAATTATATTCAATTTTATATAATATTTACTGATAATAAATATATTTACACTTAATTTATTATATTTAACTTAATATTTGTATATTTTGACTTTTTGATGATATCATTTTTAAAATCAACGATTTAATAACAATATTTATATTACAATTTTAATTATATTCAATTTTATATAATATTTACTGATAATAAATATATTTACACTTAATTTATTATATTTAACTTAATATTTGCATATTTTGACTTTTTGATGATATCATTTTTAAAATCAACGATTTAATAACATTTCTTATTGCATATATTCCAATTGCTGTTAATACAGCTGCTATAGTACCCACTATTTTAAATAATGATTCGGAGCGATTTCCAGGTTGAATAATACTATTACCCTGGGATTGATTATCATTTTGAATTGCAGATGGAAGTTCAATCTGATTAGAATTTTCGCGTTCTCTAGTATTTAAATTATAAATCTCCCATTTATTCTGTAATTTTAATCCTTTATTTTTAACAGTCTCAGAGAAAGTTGTTTTCAAAATATTAAAATATCCTTTAGCAAATTGAAAATTATGATCATTTCCATAATATTTAAAAGATATGTTTGGAATATTTGAAGCCATAATTCCTTGAATATTAGTACATGCGCCTACTGAACCCTCATCTGTACGTCTATTTTGTATTACAATGTCTTTAATATTTTCGCTAACAGATGGAGCATTATAATCATTACCTGGCCATGATATATGATCTGCAGCTACTATTCTTGTAAAAAGAACATCATTACTATTATTATTAACACCAAATTCGTTATATATTTTTGAAAATGTAAATAATCCATGATGAAAATGATTTCTTAAAATAAATTTAGTATTTCCAATTGTTTGATCTTCTTTATTTTCAATTTCATCACCAAATACAAATATCCCTACTCCTTCTATATTATTTAATTTATCTTGATGTTTGGATATAACATTCTGTATAGATCGATAATATAATTCTCCAAGAGTTTTTTTATTACTAAAAACCTTATTAAAACAACCTAATCCCATTCCAGGAAGTGTAACGTATACTTTTTTTCCTAGTTTTTCTCCTTCTTCATTAAAATTCAACAAAACTGGAAGAATAGATTCTTCTATATGTTTTTCATATTCATGACTATAGAGAGGAAAATTTCGTTGTAGTGAAATTTGATTCACATCCGTTATATTATTCTCATCACAAATTTTTATCAATTGTGGTGATGTATTTGTGTTTAGAAAACCAGGTGTAAAAGAAAGATGAACTTTTGGTGGATTATTATCATCATAAGTCCTCTTTACTTGATTTTCATCCCATTCTCCAGTATCATATACAGATACATTATTAAATACGCAGCTAATTTTACCAAGAATATTGAATTCTGTATTATTGTATGATGAATTTTGTCCAAATGCGTTTAAACTTTCAGCAAAAATTTTTGGTTTTTTTATATTGATAAAAATTCCTTTAAATGTATCAAAATCTAGATTATTAAGATTTTTTTTGGGAAGTGCATTTCTAAGCTCAATACCGCAAATTTCAGTTCCTTCTTGTTTAATTTTATCAAAATATGATTTTAATTCATCTTCTGTATTTTTAGACATAATAAATTTATATCCAGAATCATTTAAATTCTTTTCTTCTTGTTGCATGAAAATTTTATAATTATTAGTTGTTAATTTTTTGTATATTATTATAGAATAATATTCATTATAATTTATTAATTGTTTAATTAACAAATATTATTTGTAATAATTAAATATTTAAATATTGAAATAATATATGTAATATAATCGTATTATAATATAAATTTATATATTTTCTATAATTATTTTGCATATATATAGATATATTATATTTTCTATAAAAAAGTAATAAATTACTAATTTAAATTATTTAATTTATAAAAGGATTTTTTTAAATATCTAGTATTGATGAAAAAAATAATAAAAAAAATACTTATAGCAAATCGTGGAGAAATTGCCTGTAGGATTATAAAAACAGCCAGAAAAATGGGCATATCTACAGTTGCTGTTTATTCCGAAGCAGATTATAATGCTCGTCATGTTTATCAAGCTGATGAAGCTTTTTTTATTGGTTCATCTCCATCACCATCCAGTTATACAAACATCAAAAATCTTGCACAAGCTGCAAAGGAATCTGGAGCTGATGCAGTTCATCCTGGTTATGGATTTTTATCAGAAAAAGCATCTTTTGCTGAACAAATTACAAAAAATGGTATAATATTTATAGGTCCATCGGCTCATTCAATTAGGGAAACAGGTGATAAGATTCGTGCCAAAAAAATAGCTACTGAATCTGGTGTAAATACTGTTCCTGGTTATTATCGTAGTATTGATAAAGTACAAAAAGCTATAAAAGCTGCACGTAAAATTGGTTATCCTGTTATTATTAAAGCTGCTGCTGGTGGTGGTGGTAAAGGTATGAGGATTATAAATTGCGATGATGAGATGGAACAAATGCTTATATCTGCACAAAGAGAAGCAAAAAACAATTTTGCAGATAGTAGAGTATTTATTGAAAAATATATAGAGAATCCTCGTCATATAGAAATACAGATTTTGGGAGATATGTATGAGAATTATGTATGTCTTGGAGAAAGAGAGTGTTCTATACAACGTCATCATCAAAAAGTCATTGAAGAAGCTCCTAGTATTTTTATAAATGAAAAAATAAGAAAAAAGATGTATAAGCAATCTATAGCTCTTGCTAAGGCTACGAAATATTATTCTGCTGGAACAGTTGAATTTATTGTTGATACTAGTGGTTTATTTTATTTTATGGAAATGAATTCTAGAATACAAGTAGAACATCCTGTAACTGAAATGATTACAGGAGTTGATATTGTAGAACAAATGATAAGGATCGCACGTGGTGAGGAACTAACTCTAAAACAAAAAGATATTGAGATAAAAGGACATGCTACAGAATGTAGAGTTTATGCTGAAGATCCAGTATATGGTTTTATTCCTTCTACAGGGCAAGTATCAACTTATATTGAGCCAAATAGAGCTCCAGGTGTTCGTATAGATAGTGGAATCTATGAAGGTGGTGAAGTGAGTGCTTTTTACGATGCTATGATCAGTAAAGTAATAGTGCATGCTCCAACTAGAAATGAATCTATAGAAACTATGAAGAAAGTACTTAGTGAATATATCATAGAGGGTATATCTCATAATATAAGTGGTTTTTTACAAAAAATATTAAACCATCCAGAATATGTTGAGGGAAATATATCAACATCATTTGTTGATAAGGTTTTTTCTTCTAAAGAATCTGCAATTTTAGATAATGAAGCGAGTGCTGTAATTTTGAGTGTAGCTTGTTATATATTTTTTAGTGAGCAAAAAAGAAATTCTTTTCTGGAACCAAATATTAAGTATTCAGATATTAATACAAAATGGGTAATTGTGATGGATAGAATAAAATATCCTGTTACTATTAGACCAATTGATGAAGGTTTTAAGGTTAGTTTTGAACATCGTAGATTATATATTATAAGTCGTTGGAGAGCTGGTAATAGTTTATTTCAATGTACAATTAATGGATTAAATTATAGTCTACAAGTTCAACGTACATTTAAAGGTTATTATCAAATAACTTTTATGGATAAAACAGTTATGGCTCAAATGATTACTCCAAGAGCTGCAGAACTAAGCAAATATGTGATTAGACCTGATGAAGATAAAAGTAAAATTTCTAATGTTGTTTCTATAATGGCTGGATCAATAACTGATATTAAAGTAAAAGTTGGTGATAGTGTTTTTAAAGGTCAAATTTTAGCATTCTTAGAAGCTATGAAGATGGAAAATGCAGTAATTAGTCCTTCTTCTGGTATTATACAGGCTATTCATATTTCTAAGGGTGATGTAGTAATGCCTGGAATATTACTTTTTGAGATTGAATAGATAAATAAAAATATATGAAAATCCCCAATTTATATTATAAAAATAGAAAAATATAGAAATACAGAAATTAAAATAAAGAAATATAAAGAGAAATCTTAAATTTGTTTTTAATCTAGCATTATATTCCTAGATGCTCAATTTATATTATAAAAATACAAAAATATAGAAATATAAAGAGAAATCTTAAATTTATTTCTAATCTAGCATTATATTCCTAGATGCTGAATTTATATTATAAAAATATAGAAATACAGAAATTAAAATACAGAAATATAGAAATCTTAAATTTATTTTTAATCTAGTATTATATTCCTAGATGCTCAATTTATATTATAAAAATAAAAAAATATAGAAATACAGAAATTAAAATAAAGAAATATAAAGAGAAATCTTAAATTTGTTTTTAATCTAGCATTATATTCCTAGATGCTGAATTTATATTATAAAAATACAAAAATACAAAAATATAGAAATATAAAAATTAAAATAAAGAAATATAAAGAGAAATCTTAAATTTATTTTTAATCTAGCATTATATTCCTAGATGCTGAAGGTATTTGTAAAGTGATACCATCCATTTCTGATGTAATAATTACTTGACATCCCAGTCTTGAGGTAGGTTTTAAGTCAAAAGCTAAATCTAACATATCTTCTTCATCTTCTGTTGCTTTAGGAAGTTTGTTATAAAATTTTTCATCTACTATAACATGACAAGTTGAGCATGCTAAAGCACCTCCGCATGCGCCTTCTATGTTTATATTATTTTTACGTGCAATTTCCAATACTGATAAACCTATTGTTGCTTCAACAGATTTTGCTATTCCATTTTTATCAATAAAATTTATAATAATAAAATTCTTAGTCATTAATTGTATAATTAGTTTATTTTATATTTCTTTATGTTATAATGATCTTGTTTGTTATAAAATTTTTCATCTACTATAACATGATAAGTTGAGTATACTAAAGTACCTCCGCATGCACCTTCCATATGATTATTTCGATCTATTATTGGTAACATACTTCTCTTTTAGAGCATTTACATCTTTTTGATGACATAAACCTAAAAGAACTGGATCTCTAGGAGTTATATTACTCATATCCCAATATGTTCTATCTCTAATAGATGAAACAGTTGTTTTAGTACTAGAAAGTAATTTTGCTATTTCTTTATCTGGTATTTCTGGATATCTATTTATAAGCCACATTATTCCATTTCTCCGACATTTACGTTGTTTAAGAGGGGTATATTTCTTTTTTAATCTTTTGTTTTCTTCTATTATAATATTTTTTAATGAATCTGATACTTTAATTTTATATGTAGGATCATTTTCTCCTCTTTTAATTTCTTCCCAAGTAAGCTGTTTACTTGATACAGGGCTATAACTTACTACAGATCGAGATCCTTCTCCATCAGCTATGACTTTGATTTCTAGAGTATGAATACCACAAAAATCAGCAATTTGATTAAATGTCAAAGTTGTATTTTGAATTAGCCACATAGCTATTGCTTTTGGAAGTAATGGATACACAGTTTTTGAGGTAGGCATGAATAATAAGTATAGGATATTAATTAAATGATAGTTATTAGAATAAAAATAATAAAGTTTAATTAAAAATAGATTTGAAGCTATATTTCAGTTTAATATCTTTGAGATGGACTAATTGTATCAAAGAAATTGGTATTTTTCAAACATTAATAAATTTGTTAAAAATAAATAAATTAATCAAAAATATTAGTAATAATTTATAATTATTTATGATTTACAATGAATTTATAATTCATCTTATATATAAAATTTTTAATCTAAATTTTTCATATTATTATAAAATTATATAATAATACTAATATATCATTAATAAATTCTTAAAAGTTGTATAAAAATATAAAATAAAATATAAAATAACACGTCAAATAATTTTAATAAAAACTATATAATAAAATACATTTTACAATGAATTCAAACGATAATTTAAATAATATATCAAATAGTATGTCTATTAAAGAATGGATAATGTATATCAGATTATTATTATCTGGTGATAAAACATATAACTCATTATTTTATAAAAATGTAGATATAAATGTAGATACAATATCTAATAATACTACTAATAATATATATTATAATGAAAATATATGTAGAAACATAAATACAAATATTATATCCAATAATGATATTATTGAATCAATTCATAAAGATATTATTATATTAATTGCTCATGTATTAAGATTAGAAAGTCCAGCTCATGTATTTTTAAATTTAGATATGAAAATACCACCATTTATTTTAAGTGAACTCGAGAGAATGGTCGATAGAAGGTTAAAAAATGAGCCATTAGCTTATATCATTGGATATAAAGAATTTTGGAGTTTAGATTTTATAGTTAATGATAATGTTCTTATTCCAAGATCAGATTCTGAAATTTTAGTTGAGTCAATTGCAAAAATATGTAATGAAAGAAAAAATTATGAAAATATTAATATATATGATAAGGAAATAGATAAAATAAATAAGGAAATAGATAAAGAAAATAAAGATAAAGATGAAGATTATTCAGAATTTCATCAAAAACCTCAATTATCTGTTATAGATAAAATAAATAAGGAAATAGATAAAGAAAATAAAGATAAAGATGAAGATTACTCAGAATTTCATCAAAAACCTCAATTATCTGTTATAAATAAGGAAATAAATAAAGAAATAGATAAGGAAAATAAAGATAAAGATGAAGATTACTCAGAATTTCATCAAAAACCTCAATTATCTGTTATAAATAAGGAAATAAATAAAGAAAATAAAGATAAAGATGAAGATTATTCAGAATTTCATCAAAAACCTCAATTATCTGTTATAGATCTTGGTACAGGCAGTGGTGCTCTAATTATATCAGTTATAAAAGAAGCTATGAAATTGGGATTTTTGGTAAATGGATATGCAATAGATAATAATATAAAAGCGCTAAGAATCGCTAATTTGAATGCAAAATATCATGATTTAGAAAATATTATAACCTTTATTCAAAGCTCTTGGTGGAACAATATTGATCAAGATATCAAGTTTGATTATATTATTGCAAATCCACCATATATAAGTTTAAATGAATTTACAAATCTACATTCTAGTATTAAAGAATATGAGCCTAGAAATGCATTGACTGATGAATTTGACGGTTTAAGTCACTATTATAATATAATCAAGGAAATTCCAAATCGTTTGAAAAAAAATAAGCATAGTGGGGCTATTATAGAATGTGGAATTAATCAAATATATGATATTGCAGAAATATTTATAAAGTTATTTACTAATAATAGTGATAAATTGATTAAATTGCTAAGAGAAGAAAAGAAAATCTATATGTATAATAATTTTTCTTTAGAAATTAAATCAGATATAGAACAAAGAGAAAGAGCCCTTTTAATAAAGAGAATTTGATAGAATATATATATAAGTAGATAAAAGTAGATAAATATATATTATATAAGAATAGAATGAATCTATATAAATTTATACGAAATAATGAAATAATATATTAAATTTATATTATTTTTATAGTTTTATAGTTTTCTATTGTTTTTTATATTGTTTATAATTTATAGAATATATATATAAGTAGATATAAGTAGATAAATATATATTATATAAGAATAGAATGAAGTGAGTATATGGTGGAGAAGGTAGGATTCGAACCTACGAACGCATTACACGGGCGGATTTACAGTCCGCTGCTTTTGGCCACTCAGCAACTTCTCCACAATAAGATAACCGTCTTGGTTATCTTATTTAGATATTATATTATTTATAATATCTATTTGAACAACTCCGCAATGTTGATTGATATCATAATTTTATATTATAGTCAATATATATTTTATAAAAAATTTTGTTATGATTAAATTATTTCTTTATATTTTATATGATTTATCTGAGATATTTAATTTTCATCCCATAAAATTATTTTATCTATTTTTTTTATCAATACTATATTAATGTTGATATTTAATACTATAAAAAATACAAATATTAATTTTAATAGAATATATATTTTATTCTAAATAATTACTCTAATGATATTATTTTCTGTAAAATACTCATACCTACTTGTCTTACAGACATACCGAAATAATCTGAAATATTTTTATTATTTTTAATATTTTGATATTTTATATCTGGTTCTGATATTAATTTATGAAAAATATTACTCATAAATCTTTTTTTACTATATTTACTAATATTATATTCTTGATATTGATTAAATACATTACTATCAATTCTGCCACTGTTCATAACGTTACTGCTATGTGTATACATATAATCAAGTCCAATTTTTTTTATCTCTTGTGCAATACTAATACGAATTATATTATTAATTTTATCAGAAATTTTATCAGAATTATTATATAATTTATTATGTTCTCTATTATAAATAAATCTATTTTTTCTTGTATTATGAAAAACTCTTTGTATTTTTCTATGTTTTAGAACTTTATTTTTGATTCTCAATGACATATAAATTTTTTATATAAATATTAATTAATTATACTATTAATAAATTTATTATTAAATTTTTGTATAAAAATCTTATAATTAAAAATTTTCTTGTATTTTTATGTATATCCATATATTTTTAATGATTTTTTTATAAAAATTTATTATAAAATGAAATAGTAAAATTATCTTATAACTTATAGAAAGTTTAGTAAGTTCAAATAAACAATACATAAAATATTTAACATAAACATAAAATTACAATTGTTATACTTTTCTCAACTATTTTTATTGTATGGAAGTCTAAATTTTAAAATTTTTATAAAAATTATTTTTTAATATTTTTAATATTTTTTCTGATTTATGTAATATATTTAATTTTTATTGTGTAAAATTATTATATTAATATATAATATTAATAAATTTTAATTCTAAATTTATGGAAAAAAATAATATAAAATCTCATTCATCTTGTTACTTAAATAATTTTTTGGAGAAAAAAGATCCAGAAATCTCAAGTATTATATTTCAAGAAAGAAACCGCCAAGAATATTCTATTGAACTAATAGCTTCTGAGAATGTTGCAAGTGCTGCTGTTATGGAAGCTGCAGGCTCTATATTAACAAATAAGTATGCAGAAGGATATTCAGGAAAAAGGTATTATGGTGGTTGTGAATTTATTGATAAAATTGAAGATTTAGCGATAGAGCGTGTCAAAAAATTATTTGGAGCTAAGTATGCTAATGTTCAGCCTCATTCAGGATCACAAGCCAATCAAACTGTATTTATGGCTACTTTGCAACCAGGTGATAAAATACTAAGTATGTCATTAAACTGTGGAGGTCATTTAACCCATGGTCATATAGCAAATCAATCTGGGAAATGGTTTAAAGTTAAACATTATGGTGTTGACGATAATGGCTTGATAAATTTTGATGAAGTTCAAAAATTAGCATTGGAATTTAAGCCTAAAATGATCATAGCAGGAGCTTCAGCATATAGTAGAAAAATAGATTTTGTACATTTTAGAGAAATAGCTAATAGTGTTAATGCATATTTATTAGCCGATATTGCGCATTATGCTGGACTCATAGTGACAGAAAATTATCCAAATCCAATGCCACATGCTCATTTTGTTACATCAACTACACATAAAACATTACGCGGACCACGTGGTGGTATTATTTTAACCAATGATCAGGACTTAGCTAAAAAGATTGATACAGCATTATTTCCAGGCATTCAAGGTGGACCACTCATGCATATTATTGCAGCTAAAGCTGTTGCTTTTTATGAAGCAATGCAACCAAATTTTAAGAAATATATAGATAACGTTGTTCAAGCAGCTAAAAAAATGTCAGAAATTATCCAAAAAAGAGGTTATAAAATAGTAAGTCATGGGACGGATTCACATCTTATGATTGTAAATTTACAAAATACAGAAATTACAGGATTATTAGCCGAAAAAGTTTTGGATATTTTTGGAATAACATGTAATAAAAATTCTGTTCCACATGATAGAGCTGGACCAACAATAACATCAGGATTAAGAATAGGAAGTCCAACAATGATAAGTAGAAAATTTGATTTACAAAGTATAGAAATAGTTTCACACATGATATGTGATGTGTTAGATTTATGTCAAAATATAATAAAAGTAGTTATATCTAAATCAAATAATATATTTTCTTCTTCAGAGAGATTAACTAAATCAGAAATTGAAATTCAATTAGAAATAATAAAAAATCATTCTCTTTGGGAAGAAAAATTTATTCCTATTCGTAGCAAAGTTATTGATTTATGTAAAAAATTTCCTCTAGATAATAGAATTTATGATGAGTAATTATTACATATAATCATTAATTATATAATATTATTTATAATTTTTTTAGTAATTTAGCCATATAAATAAATATATTAATTATTTTTGAAGTTTTAATTTTATAAAAAATACTAAATTTTTTATTTGAATAAAGTATAATTACTTATATATAAGTGATCACTAATTGTTGATTAATATACAGTTAATAATGAAATCTAATATTAAATAATGAATAATGAAATCTAATAATTTATCCTCTGAAGAATTTGTTGCTATGATATCAGATGAGCAACGCAAAAAATTATTCAAGCCTTATTTTACATCTGTAGTTGATAAAAATTTTTATGTCTTTTTAGAAAATAAAAAAGATAAAAAAATTAATGTTATCCCAAATCAATATGAAATTTATTTTTCTAGTGGAGAAAAAAGATTTTATATTGCGGAAATTGCTGCTGATGCTTTTGAACTTGCTAAGAATGATATCATGAAAACATCTAATTTAGGATATATAATTAAATTAAAAGCTTTATGGACATAAGTTATAAATCAATATAATTTGTTTTCGAGAATATAATATTAATTATATATTAAAATTTTATATTATATATTTGTGTATGAGTTTGTATTAGTTAATTTATTTTACATGTAATAAGTTAGATATTAACAACTAATAAAATAATATGATTAATATTACAAATATGTTATTAATATATTTGTAGTTGTTTTTATCTAAAATAAATTGCATAATTTAAATTATCATTAATTCAAACATGACTATATTATTTATAAACTATTTTTTTATATTTAGTATTTTATATTTAGTATATTAATTAGTAAGTCATTTTATATGATATAAATTTATTGAAAATCAGTATATAGTATATAATTAATAACTTGGACTATAAATAATAATTTATGAATGATTTATCAGAAAAAATATATAAATAAAATTAATTATTAATTAAAATTATCGTAAATAAAATAATATAAGGCCATTTTAACATATAATATGACATCAAACAATTATTTCTTGAAATATTTCGATAATTATAAGCATTATTTCAATAGTATGAACTCACTTATATATAATAAACAAGATAACATTAAAAATAATTTATATTTTTCTGCAAAAATTATCAAAATAATGTTGAGTAATTTTTCTGAAAAGAACAATTTATTTTGGGCTTCATATGGTAATTTACATTTCTTTATTGAAACCTTAAATAAAAAATTTACTGAAAAATATAAAGAAATTATTCAGAATAATTCTCAAAATTATTCTTTTATGGATTTTTTATATAAAATAAATGAAAATTTTTACAAATTAACTCCTTATTACAATTATATTCCGTATTATAATTTTTTTGATCAAAATCAGAATAATCAAAATAATCAGAATAATAATCAACAATCTTCATCTTTTTTTAAAAATATAACGCAAAATTGGCAAATACATAATGATATTGTGTATTCTACCTTGAATGATACAATAGATAGATGTGAGAATATTATCAAAACTCGTCATTTAAATGAAAGAATTTATAGAAATTCTCACAATAATTCAGATCAAAATTCTTCTGAAAAAAATTCTAAGAAGAATGATTCAGATACATCTGCAAAATCTCAGAATACAAATAATCAAAATCAGAATAATAATAGCTCATATGATGAAAATTCATATGATAACTTATATAAACAGATACAAAATGATTTTTTAGATACTTGTTTTAAATCTTTTCCACAAAATTTATTACAATTTCCAGAAATGATGCATTTTCCACAAAATCCAGCTCAAAATTTTTTACCAGGGTATATTTTTAGTGGAAATATGAATCCTTTTAATAATTTTCATACTTTCAATCCATTCCACAGCTTAAATGCTTCATTAAATGCATTTAATAACATTAATACATTATGTAATCATTATCCATCATTTCCATTTAATCAATATTTAAAAAATAATGGTGATTTATCATTAAAAGATTTATCTCTTCTTAGATTCTTTTATGATAATATATATTCTGCGAAAACACCAAATAATTATCCATTATTTAATGATGATTTCTGGGTAGAAATGATTAAAACTAATGGTAAAAGTATGGAAAATGGTTTTGATAATTATATGAAAGATATAGAAAATTATCAAAAATCTGGAGAGTTTAAAATGGTTACAACTCCTGAGAATACTTTTGTAATTGGAAAAAATATTGCTACTACACCTGGAAAAATCGTCTATCGTAATGAGATATTTGAGCTTATACAATATAATGCTACAACTGAAAACGTTTACCAAAACCCTGTGCTTATTTGTCCAGCTTGGATAAATAAATATTATGTACTAGATCTTGAATCTGAGAATTCATTAGTAAAATGGCTAGTGGAAAAAGGACATACAGTATTTATGATTTCATGGGTAAATCCTTCATCAGATAATTGTAAACAAAAATTCTCAGATTATATTATAAAAGGTACCATAGTTGCCATAGAAATGGCATTAATGATTTGTGGTAATAACTCTAAAGTCAATTGTATAGGATATTGCTTAGGTGGCACTGTAATGGCTATTACTGCTGCATATTTAAAAAGTGCTGGTGTAAACTATATTTCTAGTTTAACATTTCTTGCTTCTTTAGTTGATTTTTCTGATTGTGGAATAATTGGAGCTTTTATTCATGAAAATATTATAGATGCTATAGATGAGCATGTAGATAATGTAGGATATTTAAGTGGAAATTCAATGTTCTCAACATTTTCAATGGTTCGTCCAAAAGATATGTTATGGTATTATGTTATTAATAACTATATGCTTGGAAAAGATCCAAAACCATTATCTATTTTACATTGGAATGCTGATTCTACCAACATGGCTGGAGAGTGTCATAAATATTATTTAAGGAATTTATATTTAAAAAATGATTTAATAAAAGGGAATTTATCAATAGAAGGTACGAAAATAAATCTTCAAAACATAGATCTCCCTATATATATGGTAGCAACTAAAGATGATCATATAGCACCGTGGAAATCAACATATAAGGGGCTTCAAATGGCATATAAAAGCAGTAAAGAAAAAAGATTTGTTCTTGGAGAATCTGGTCATGTTATGGGAATAGTTAATCCACCAACAGCTAAAAGAAAATATGGATATTATGTTGTTGATAATCGTTCTGATCCTTCTGAAGTAGAAAATAATATTATATTAGAAAATATTTTAACATCAGATGAATGGATTCAGTGTGCAAAGAAAATTGATGGTTCTTGGTGGGATGATATGCATAGATGGCTGATAAATCATCAAACTCATAAACATAAAGATAAAGGTGAAATTATGTATGATGAGAAAATGGTAGATGAAGAATGTGAATCTTGTATGCGTAAATCTAGACCTATTTTCACAGTTGATGATAAATATGGTGAACCAGCTCCAGGATTATATGTCTTAGATTAAATATATTATCTTTTTAAATATATTAAATTATTATATTAAATTATTAAGTTTTTATATATTTTAGAATAATTATTATATTTAATTATTTTAATACTATTAAATCATTTATATAAAATAATCATTCGATAGAAACAAAATAAATCAAATAAAAAATTGTTATAAACTGTTATAATTCGATAAATAAGATAAAAACAGAATTAAAGTGAAGTCATCAATAAAAAAATCTGTTTTTATTTGTCAGAATTGTAATTTTCAATCTACAAAATGGGTTGGTAAGTGTAGTGAGTGTGGTAGTTGGAATACTATGATTGAAGAGATAAAGAATTCTTCTTCAGCTATTTCATCTAATGCATTGCGAAACAGTTTACCAATTACTTTAACAGATTTAAGTGAGTCATCATCAATATCAGAACCATATAGATGTATGACTTATATTAGTGAATTTGATCGTGTTGTTGGTGGAGGTATGGTAATTGGTTCAGTAATATTATTTTATGGTGAACCTGGTATTGGTAAATCAACATTACTTTTACAGATTGCCAATTCGTGTGCAAATAATAATACTCAATGTCTTTATATAACAGGTGAGGAATCTTCCATGCAGATAAAATTAAGAGCTCAAAGACTTAATATCTGCCATAAAGATATAAAACTTCTTGCAACAAATAGTATGAATGAAGTTATTGCTGCGACTCAAATGATAGAAAAACACTCATTGGTTGTTATAGATTCCATTCAAACAATTAGTTTAGAAGAAATAGATTCTGCTCCAGGGACAATAAGCCAAACAAAATCTTGTGTGATGGAATTAACCCGTTTAGCTAAAAACTTTTCTGTAATAGTTTTAGTTATAGGTCATGTAACTAAAGATGGACAGGTTGCTGGTCCAAAATTATTAGAACATATGGTAGATACAGTTTTATCATTTGAGGGTGATACAACTCATCAATATAGAATTATTAGAGCAATTAAGAATAGATATGGTTCAACAAATGAAATAGCAATATTTTCAATGGAAAATACTGGATTAACTGAAGTTAATAATCCATCTAAAATTTTTATATCAGGATTTGAAAAAGAAACTATAGGTTCTTGTATATTTGCTGGATATGAGGGAAGTCGTAGTATTATGTTAGAAATCCAATCTTTAGTTGTAAAATCATTCTTACCATCACCAAAAAGATCAGCTGTAGGATGGGATAATAATCGTCTTTCTATGATTATTGCAATTTTAATTTCTCGTCTTAATTTAAAAATATCTGATAAAGAAATTTATATCAATATTGCTGGTGGTTTAAGAATCAATGAACCTGCTATAGATTTAGCTGGAGCTGTTGCAATTATATCATCTGCACAAAGAATTCCTATTCCAAGAGATATAGTATTTTTTGGAGAAATTGGATTATTAGGTGAGTTACGACAGGTTGTACAAATAGAAAATAGAATTAATGAAGCGAAAAAATTAGGGTTTAGTAGAATAGTAATGCCAGAAGAAAACAAAATAAATATTAAAAATATTAAAGATAATAAAAATAATACCAATTTAGATAATAAAAGTAATATTAATTTAAATAATAAAATTTGTAATGAAATTACAATAATTAAAATGCAAAATATAAAAGATGTTGTAGATTTTTTAATTAAATCCTAATATAAATTTTTATAAAAAATATATTAATTTAAATTCTAATATGATTCCAATAACTCGTTTTGCACCATCTCCAACTGGTTATCTTCATATTGGTGGTGCTCGTACTGCCCTTTATAACTGGTTACATACACGTAAATTTGGTGGAAAATTTTATTTAAGAATTGAAGATACAGACAAAATTAGATCTACACAATCAGCAATCGATGCAATTATTAATGGATTAAATTGGCTAGGATTAGATTGGGATGGAGATATTATTTTGCAAAGCAAAAATGTTTTTAGGCATAAAGAAGTTGCTGAAGAGTTGATAAGAATTGGAAAGGCATATCGTTGTTATATGACACAAGAAGAAATAAATGAAATGCGTGAGAAATTTGGTAAAGTTATTAGTCCATGGAGAAATATTAATATAGCTGACGCAGATAATATACATGTACATAGCATTTTAAATATGAATGAAGAAGAAACAAATGAAATGCATAATAATAGATATCAATACAAAGATCTACAATACCAATACAAAGATCTAGAATATAAACAATATACTATTAGACTAAAAGTTGATTTAAATTCTATTAGTGGTATTAATGATATTATTAAAGGTAGAGTTGAAGTTAATAATAATGAGTTAGATGATATGATTTTAGTTCGTTCTGATGGTACACCAACTTATATGCTTGCAGTTGTTGTTGATGATCATGATGCTGGTATTAATACTATTATTAGAGGTGATGATCATTTTACAAATACATTTCGTCAATTACAAATTTATAATGCTATGGGATGGAATATTCCTCAATATGCACATATTCCAATGATAAATGCAGAAGATGGAAAGAAGATGTCTAAGAGACATGGAGCAATTGGTATAGATCAATATAAAAATATGGGCTATCTTCCTGATACAATGATAAATTATTTACTTAGATTAGGATGGGGTGGAGATGGTATGACTGAGATTTATAGTAGAGATGAATCTATTTCATCATTTGAATTGCATAAGGTTAGTAGTTCTCCTGCAAGATTTGACATACAAAAGCTTAATAATTTAAATGGTCATTATATCAGAAAAACAGACAATAAATTACTTTTTTCACTTATTTATCCATTGATTATAGAAAAATTAAATCTTATAGATATAAAGTATAATTTCGAATTAGATGAAAAAATGTTACTTAAAGGAATTGATATATCAAAACAAAGAGTTTCAACAATTTTAGAATTATCTGATATTTGTATGATATATTTTTATAAAAAAAATCCAATAGATGATAAATGCCAACAAGTATTAAGTAAAATTACTGTTGGTTTAGTAGATGATATAAAAAAGTATCTTTTAAACTTAAAAGAGTGGAATTGTTTAAAAATTAACGATACTATTGAAATAATTGCTGAGCAAAAAAGTATAAAAAAGAATGAAATTATGTCTTTATTACGAGCACTTATTATAGGTACTTTTAAATCTCCAAGTGTTTCAGAAGTTATGGAAGTAATAGGAAAAGAAAAAAGTATCAATAGAATTATTCAAACTATGGATTCAATTATAACATAAATTTTTAATATTTTTGAAATATTTATTAAATTTCATACTATTTAATTATAATTTTTAAGAATATTATTTTTAAATTATAAATTTATTATAAATATAAATAATAAAAAGTATTTTAGATATATTTTATAATATAATTGATATATCTTATTAATTATGCAAAAAAATCTAATAGAAAAAATATTACCTATTAATTATTTAATTGATTTACTTTTACCAGAAAATTTATCTATTAATCTTAAATTTAAATTTTATGAGTATTATAAAGATAATTTTTGCGAAAATGATATATCTCTTTTAGAAACTCTTGATATTAATTTAATTCTAAATGATATAAAAAATTTTATTATTAGTAATAATATTTATTTTCCACAAATTGAATCAGATCATAGAAAAATTGAAACAAATGCAATATTTTTTGCAATACCTGGAGTTACATTTGATGGTTCTAATTTTATTTCATCTGCTATTGATAATGGTGCAAAATATGTAATAATTCCAACTACAATAGAAAATTCAATATTAAATTCTTTACTACAATTAGATATAATACTAAAAAAATCTGTTTTTTTATATAAAACTAAAAATATACGTAGAGCTTATGCTATGTTTTGCAGTTTATGTTATCCTAAGCAGCCTGATAAAATAATAGGAGTTACAGGAACTAATGGAAAAACATCATCAGCACATTTTTATTCATGCATTTCATCTGCATATTCTAGGAAGAATTCGGTCTATATTGGAACATTAGGAGAAACTTATTGTTATTTTTCACAATCTAAACAAAAAGTAATGTGTAGATCTATTGATAATACCAATCATCTTACAACTCCAGATTCAAAAACAATTCATAAAACTCTTAATTATCTTACTAATTATAGTAATTCTCAAAAAATAAATAAATCTAAAATAAAACAATCCACAAAAATTGATCATGTAGCTATAGAAGCTTCAAGTCACGGATTACACCAGAATAGATTGGATTTTGTTAATTTTAAATCTGTTGCTTTTACAAATCTAACACATGATCATCTTGATTATCATACAGATATTAATAATTATTTTTTAGCTAAATTAAGATTATTTACAGAAATAACATCTGATATAGTTGTTTTAAATATAAATGATGAATTTTCATATAAAATTTTACAATATCTTCATAAAGATAAAAAAATAATTTTTTATGGTAGAATTATAAATAATAATAATGAAATTATTAATAATAATCACTTTTTTAATAAAAATTTTTTAATAAATAAACTAAATGAATCATATATAAAAGATATAACAGATCATAATATTATATCGACAGTATTTTTTTATGATTATACTCCTGGTATTGGTTTTACTTTAGTTTTAAATCAAAAACATTATATATGTAAAACTGATATTATAGGTGAATTTCAAATACAGAATTTACTTTGTGGAATAAGTTTATTTTTATCTGTAAAACCAGATGCTGATATTGATAAACTGATTTCAATAATACCATTGGTATCACAACCTCCAGGAAGAATGCAAAAGATATCACAAAGTAATATATATGTTGACTACTCTCATACACCTGATGGTCTTTTAATGGCTTTAACTGAGCTAAAAAAAACATATCATCAAAAATTATGGTTAGTTTTTGGATGTGGAGGTAATAGAGATAGAGATAAACGCAGGAAAATGGCACAAATAGCTTCTTCTATTGCTGATTATATCATCATTACAGACGATAATCCACGTCAAGAAGATCCAGCCTTAATTCGTCAGGAAATTATAATACATTGTGATAAAAATCTTGCTACAGTTATTGAAATAGGAAATAGAAAAGATGCTATAAATTATGCAATAACTAATGCAACAATTCATGATATAATCTTAATTGCAGGAAGAGGACATGAAAAATATCAAATTGTTGGAAATAAAAAATTTATCATGTCGGATATTAAAATTGCAGAAGAATACTTTAAACAAATAAAGAGAATAATTTAAATTGTATTATTTCTTATAAAATTAAGAAAATATTATCTATTATCTATAAAATTATAAGAATATATATAAATTTAAGAAAAATCTATTTAAAGAGGTGAAAAAGTACTATATAAGATATTAAAATTGCAGAAGAATACTTTAAACAAATAAAGAGAATAATTTAAATTATATTATTTCTTATAAAATTAAGAAAATATTATCTATTATCTATAAAATTATAAGAATATATATAAATTTAAGGAAAATCTATTTAAAGAGGTGAAAAAGTACTATATAAGATATTAAAATTGCAGAAGAATACTTTAAACAAATAAAGAGAATAATTTAAATTATATTATTTCTTATAAAATTAAGAAAATATTATCTATTATCTATAAAATTATAAGAATAATGATAAATACATAAAAATAATAACCAAAGTTAGAAAAATAGTTTAAAATTTTTATTATTAGGACTTCCTTATTATTAGGACTTCCTAGGTATCAAAATAAATTGATATTATAAATTCATAATGATTTATATCGGCCATAAATCGCTATAAATATTTTATGTAACATAAATTTATATCAATTTTATTTATATGAGAAATTATAACCTAGATAATAAATTTCATAAAAATACCCATAAAACACGTTGTAATATTAATTGTAATGTTATTAGAAAGGAATTAATCAAGGAGTTTACTTCTTTATGTTATCAAGCTATCAATGATATAAAAGCTATGAGTAATAATAAAATTATTGATTATAATACTCCTATTATGCAAAATATTTCTTGCACATCGCAACAAGATGATGTTTATAGAAGTTATTTTGTTAAAGGAGAATATTATCATAATGATATACAAAAAAAAGAAAATGATAATAATGATTATAAATATTGGATGCAAGGAAATGGAACACCATTAGGTGCTTTAATAAAAATTATTCCTCTACTAAACTCATTGTTTATTTCTGATGATAAATGTTATAGCGATAGAAAAATAATAAAAAACGCGAAGAATTTATTAAAAAATAGTATAAAATCTAAAATTTTAGATAAAAAAACAAATAAAGAGTTAAATGAAGAAGAAGACAATATTATCCCACTTGATATTTCAATAGTTGAAGATTATCTAGAGAGATATAAAAAAGATCTTGTCTTTGATAATAGTGGCCCTCTTATTCATAAAAATAATGGTTGTTTTTTATCTAAAAAGAAAGAAAAAGATGAAAAACAATAATCATTTTTAATAATTTTTAATAAAAAAAATAAATAAAAATATGAGTTTATATTAAAAAATATGATATTAAAAATATCATAAATTAATAGTTTTAATTAAAAATATTTAATAATTTTTAGATTAAATAATAAATTATATGAAAATATACAAAGAAAATAATATTAATAATAATTTTGATATAAAAAATGATATCCAAGTCAAAAAAGAAGATTATAAATATCATTCTAATAAAAATTACAAAGTAGATTATTTATTATCGCATAATAATATAAGTAACTCAGATAATTTTCTTAAGATTCTCTTTCCAGAAGATATATCATGTGGTTCTTCAAGTTCTATAGAATATTCAACTTCAGTCTCACAAGGTGTAGGTGGCCATGAACAACGTAATATAAATTGGTGTATACCTAAAATGAAATTTACAATACCACCTAGTATAAGAGATTATAATAAACTTTCTGAAATTATTTCATTATTTCGTATTGCAAAAGGCCGTGCTTTTTGTTTTCTTTTCAAAGATTGGGGAGATTATACTGTAAAAAATCAAATTATAGGATATGGGGATGGTAATAAGAAATCTTTTATGTTATTTAAAGAATATATCTTAAATAAATTTAAAGAAATACGTCTTATTAATAAACCACGTATAGATAGTTGTAAAATTTTTATAGATGATAAATTATGTTCTAGTAAGTTGTATACAATTGATAATGATAATGGCATTATTACTTTTTCTATTCCACCTTCATTTAAACAACAAATAAGTTTTTCTTGTTTTTTTGATATTTTAGTACGTTTTGATATGGATTATTTAAATTATACAGTAGAAGGAAGTAATATTTATGAAATTGGCGAAATAAAATTAATAGAAGTAAAATGGTCAAGATATATTTTTTCAAAAACTGATTTTTAATGTAGATTAGATAAAAAAATTAGTATATAAATTACAACCTAAATAAAAAAAATAAGTGCTTAATCTAACTATTGATCCATTCAAATATAATATAATGAAAATCAAGAAATTATTAAGTAAAATAAAACAAAAGTTTTTACTATATTCTATATTAATTAATATTCATTATGAAAAATCCAACACCCCATTTGGGAGTTTTTGATAGCGGATTGGGCGGATTAACAATATTATCAAAAATTGTAAATAATCCGTTGCTAGTCAATCATTATAAAAGTATTACCTACTTTTCTGATAATGAAGTAATGCCTTACGGCAATAAAGATTACGATTTTATTTTAAATCGTGCTAGATCCATTCAGCACTTTTTAAAGGAAATAGGATGTACTAAGATAATTTGCGCTTGCCATACAGCATCAGCTGCACTTTTAAAAGATACTGACTATTCCTGTAGTAACGATGAAATCTTAAATAAATTTAAAAATAGGCGAGAGAAGAAGAATATAATAGATGTTATAACACCAACTATTAAATTATTAGAGTCTTATGATGAGAAATTGCCAATAATTGTTCTTGGAACCCCTTTCACAATAGATTCTCAAGTATATCAAAATAGAATTGCTTCTATTCAGAGTAATGTCATAATAAATGATAGCAATAAAGATTATACATTCTCAGGAAGAAACGGACTGTTTATATCTATTCCTAATTTAGCAAATGAAATAGAATATCAACAAGAAATAAATCTTGATGCAATCAAAGGAGTTATAAATGAATCTGAATCTGAAAAAATTATTTTAATTCTTGCATGTACTCATTATTCTATTATTAAAGAAAAAATCGTTCAAAAGATTATTGAAACATTTAAATCTAAAGATATTATTGTTTTACAAATAGAGAATGAAATAGTGAGTCTACTTGTAGATGAAACAAGATTTTCACCAAGATTTATGCCAACATCAATAGATTTTCTATATACTGCAAGTACACCACCATCTGAAGAAAGAATAGAAAATTTATTAAAAATTAGTAGTTTTTATAATTCTAATCCTAAATCTAAAATCGCGAAATTATATTTCGTTAATTATGGAACATGTCATGTATCATCATTGAATATGAGATTGCAAAAAGCTCCAGATATTTTTACATTCAGTGAAACTTTATATGATGTAATATAGGATCTAATAAATAAAGAATGAACTTATATTATAATAAATCTAAGAAATTTACTGTTAAAGATAATAATGAAACCATTTACGCTCTTTCTACTCCATATGGGAAATCAGCTATAGCAGCTATAAGAATTTCTTCTCCAAATCAGGAAGAAATATCTGATCTTATAAATATTCTTTTTGATTGTGATATATCATCTTTTGTTGATAGGAGAGCATATGTAAAAGAAATATACGATATTATTAGTACTGAAAATCATTGTATATATGATTCTACTGATAATAGTAGTAGTAGCAGCAGCAGTATTGATATGATGAATGATCATACTCTACATGATAATAATCATCTTAATATATATGATTCTACTGATAATAGCAGTAGTAGTAGTAGCATTGATATGATAAATGATCATACTCTACATGATAATAATCATCTTAATATATATGATTCTACTGATAATAGCAGTAGTAGTAGTAGTATTGATATGATGAATGATCATACTCTACATGATAATAATCATCTTAATATATATGATTCTGCTGATAATAGCAGTAGTAGTAGTAGTATTGATATGATGAATGATCATACTCTACATGATAATAATCATCTTAATATATATGATTCTACTGATAATAGCAGGAGTAGTAGCAGTATTGATATGATAAATGATCATACTCTACATGATGATAATAATCATCTTAATAAGCAACATTTTATTATTGATAGAGTAGTTGTTATATATTTTATAGCACCAAACAGTTTCACAGGTGAGCATATGCTTGAAATATTTCCACATGGGGGAATTGCAATTATAGATTCTATATTAGAAAGGTTAAATAATATTGAATTTATAAGACATGCGAAAAATGGTGAGTTTAGTTATCGTGCTTTTTCTAATGGGAAAATGAATTTACTTGAAGTAGAAGCATTAAATGCTCTTATTAGTGCAGAAACATCACATCAAAGAAAACTTGTACAACAACAATTAAATAATATTACTAATAAGTCATTACCATATTATTCATGGAGAATGGAATTAGTATCTATTATGGCGCAATTAGAAGCTTATATAGATTTTCCAGATGATGAAATTCCACATAGTGTACTTTTAAATAGTCAAAATGAGATTGATAATTTGAAAGATTCTATTAAAAACTATTTATATTCAAATAATAAAAGTATTAATTTAATAGAAGGTATAAAAATCGCTATTTTGGGTCCACCAAATGCTGGTAAATCAACGATATTAAATATTTTAGCTGGTGACGATATAGCTATTGTTTCTGATATCGCTGGTACTACTAGAGATACAATAAAAATAAGACTAAATATAGGTGGTTTTTTGGTATTATTAACTGATACTGCTGGGATAAGAGATCAAACAGATGATGTGATAGAAAATCATGGAATAAAGCGTAGTTATAAAGCTGCTGATGATGCTGATATTATAATTATTGTTATTGATCAAAGTGAAGATATTTATTCACAAATTGATATGTTATTGAATATTCTATCAATAAATAAACCAAAAATTTTTATATTGAATAAAGTTGACTTATTTCCATCTAATTCTATATTAAATTTATTAAATATAGATTTTTTATCTCAAGATATTACAAATACTAAAAATAAAAAAGATTTAAATATTAATTACGATAATTTATTATCATTAATAAATAATAATTTTGATATTAATTTAAATATTATTAAAAATAAATTAAAAAATACAATTATATCTAGAATTAAATCAAAAATAAATCCAGATTTAGAAAATCTATCTGAAATAGTAAAAAATATAGATACACTTATAAATAGTATGGATATAATATTATTTTCTATGAAATCTCATATTATTTCTGATACCGAAAATTATCTTATAAAAAACAATAATATAGAAAATTTTACTATAATATTATTCAATATTATTGAAAATATAATAAAAAAATCTATGAATCAAATTTCAGAGGTTTTTCCAGTAAATCAGAGACAAAGACAATGTATAGAAGAATGTTTAATAAATTTAGAGAAATTTTCTTTGCAAAAATCTTTAGAATTATCTGCACAAGATATACGATTCGCAATTAATGAATTATCTATATTATTTGGGGAAATAAAATTAGATGAAATATTAGATGTTGTATTTAAAGAATTTTGCATAGGTAAATAAAATTCTATTGCATAAAATTATATAATTTTAAGTAATTTTATTAAAAATAGAGTAATCTCAGAGTAATTTCATAAAAAAAACAAAAATTATATAATAATAATTTAACTTTATAAATCTTTATAAATATATAAATAAAAAGTTTATATGATGTTATATATTGCAAAATCAATGAATAGATTAAATAATCCATATTCTGATAAATTAGTTTTACATGATAATATAAAAAAATATATTCCAGGATTACGATCTATAAGAATATGGGAAATAAATCAAAGTAATCAAAATAATACTAAAAGATATGTTTTATCTGAAGTAATTTCAGATTATATAAATAAATATATTGAATTTTGTTCAACTCCAATAAATTGTTTAGATAAAGATAATTTTTCTAAATTTAATTTTACAATTGAAAGAAGAAATTCAAATATTTCTATTATTCCATTAAATATAAAAAAATTTAATTCATATGAAGAATATTATAATAAAGTAAAGGAAATATTACCATTTTTTAAGATCAAAAATGGAAATATATTAAATAATATAACTCCTTTATTTTTAAATGAAGTCTTGCATATATTTGATTTTGTTACAGATAATACTACCAATAAAATATATGAGTATTTTATACTATATTATTATAATACTAAAAAAATTATAAATGGTATAAGATTTTCTCTGAATTTTATATCAACTTTTTATTGTATTTTTTTTCCTTATAAACAATTCCGATCAATTTATATTAAATTATTATTTAAATCAATTTTTTCATCTAAATTAAGAAATATATTTAAAATATTAGATTATAATCATAATATTATAAAATCTCCTGGGTTGATAAATGATATAGATACAAAGATTATGTCTATAGACATAGATAATAGATATATTAATGAGTATATTATAAACTCACAAATAGCTATTGCACTTATTAGAAAAGTTTATAGAATGTTAAATTTAAATCTTAAAAAGAAAAAAAGTATATTACCTATATTAAATAATCCATTTTCTTCATTAGAAGTAATAGAGAGATATTTATATTATATGGAAGAATCTCAATTTTCTGTTAATAATTTTAAGAAAAAATATAGAGATTATTTTTCATATATTGCAACAATATTAAAATATCATATTACTTCTACAAATACTGATATATCAATAATATAAATATATAAGTATATTATAAGTTTTTTATTAATTTTATTAAAAACGTAGGAATTTTATATTATCATTCTTATTCTTATTTATTATAAATTTATTATAAATTTTTATATATCTTATTATTATTCCTGTTTAATATTATTATTCCTGTTTAATATTATTATTCTTGTTTAATATTTTGTATTTTACTTAATAAAACTTAATAAATAATAAATCTACAAATACTGATATATCAATAATATAAATATATAAGTATATTATAAGTTTTTTATTAATTTTATTAAAAACGTAGGAATTTTATATTATCATTCTTATTCTTATTTATTATAAATTTATTATAAATTTTTATATATCTTATTATTATTCTTGTTTAATATTATTATTCTTGTTTAATATTTTGTATTTTACTTAATAAGCTTGCAGAAAGGAATTCATCTATTTCTCCATCTAAAACAGCTTTAGTATTACTTGTCTCATGATTAGTACGTAAATCTTTTACCATTTGATATGGATGAAGTACATATGATCTTATTTGATGCCCCCATCCTATCTCAGTTTTAGAATTGTTATTAGCAGCTTCTTCTTTTTTTCGTATTTCGAGTTCATATAATCTGGATTTTAGCATAACTATACACTCTTCCTTATTACGATGTTGAGAACGATCATTTTGAGATTGGACAACAATACCTGTAGGTATATGTGTTATACGTACTGCACTATCTGTTGTATTTACATGTTGTCCTCCAGCTCCAGAAGATCGATATGTATCTACTCTAATATCACTATCATTGATAACTATATTTATTTTATCATCTATTAAAGGATATATCCAAACACTGACGAAACTAGTATGTCTTTTTCCAGCGCTATTAAATGGAGATATTCTTACTAGACGGTGAACTCCAGTTTCTGCTTTTAACCAACCATATGCATTTTTTCCTATAATTTTTATTGTTACTGATTTAATTCCAGCTTCTTCACCCAAAATTTGACTTACAATTTCTGCTTTAAATCTTCTTCTTTCAGTCCATCTATAATACATTCTCATTAAAATACTAGTCCAATCATCACTTTCTGTACCTCCAGCACCAGAATGTATTTCAATAAAGCAATTACGCTCATCAGCTTCTCCTGAAAATAGACACTCAATTTCTCTATTAGAGAGATCTAACATGAGATTTTGCATATCATTTTGAATTTCTAAGAAAATTTCAGGGTCATCTTCTGCAAATTTATATAATTCTATTAAATTATCAATTGTATTTTCAGCATTTTTTATTTCATTTATATTATATTCTATATGACTTTTTTCCTTCATTATTCTTGTAGCTTCTTGTGGATCTTTCTCCCAAATATCGATTTGTGCTGCTTTTTCTGATAATTCTTCAAGTTTAGATTGTATTTTATCCCAGTTAAAGATAGTCGCGCATGATAGATATAGATTTTCTTATTTTTTGTTCCATTTGATCAATTGTCATAAAATTGATATTTTTATTAATATTATTATTCTCATGATTGATAGTTTTGTTATTCATATGATAATATCCTAATGTTGTTTAACTATTGTTTTAAATAATTCGTTTATAATTTATTACAAATATAAAAATGATAAATAAATTTTTAATTTTTTAATTTGTGTTAATTATTATTTATATAAATTTTCAACTTACATTATAGTCAAATGAATATATTTATCAAGACTAATGAGTCTCTTCAAAAACATTGTGAACAAATGTGGAAGCAACCATTTATTGCAATAGATACAGAATTTATAGCTAATAATTCTTCATATTATCCAGACCTTTCACTTATACAAATAGCATATGCATGCCCAGATAAAGAAAATTTACATAAAATAGAGGATGCAAGTTCTGTAATATCATCTTCTAATAAAGATCTTATTATAGTTTTAATTGATGCTAAAGCTGGATTAAATATGAATTTTTTAAAAGAAATTCTTGAAAATAAGCAAATAATTAAGGTAATACATGCATGTCAACATGATCATCTTGCTTTGAAATTTAATATGAAGTGTCAAATGCAAGGGATATTCGATACACAAATAGCTAGAGCATTTATTAGTGAACATCGTATGATTTCATATCGCGCTTTAGTTGAGCATTATTGTGGTATTAAGCTTGATAAAAATCAACAAATGTCTGATTGGTTGAAAAGACCTCTAGATAGACGCCAATTAGACTATGCTGCAAATGATGTTAATTACTTGTATAAAATATATCCTATAATATTTGAAGAAATTAAACAAAGGAATTATGGAAAATGGGTCGAAGAAGAAGTACAAAATTCAATAATTGAAATTGAAGATAATAAGAATAAAATTGAAAAAATTTTTATGAATATTCTTTTTAAAGAAGCCCCAGATCTTGATAATCAAAAAATGGCACCATATTTAATGCGACTAATAAAATTACGTGAAGATATTGCACAACAAAATAATATTGGTCGACAAAATATTATATCTGATAAAAACCTTCAAAATATTGTATATTGCATAATAGAAGAGAAAAATAAAATTCCTGTTTCTATTCTTAGAATAAATGCTAGTTTTAATCTGGGAAGTGAAAAAATTAAGGAAATTATGTCAGAAATAAATGAATATGAAGTAAATGAGTATAAAAAAATAAAAAAAGAAATGTTAAAATATTATGATACATCTCATTTTGCAAGAAATTTAATTAATTTACTTAATCAAGTTAGTCAAGAAACAGGAATATCCGCAGATTTAATTGTAAATAATGCAGAACTTAGGCATATAACATCAATTGATCAATGCGATAAATTAAAACATGGCTGGAGATACGAAGTATTTGGTAAAAAAGCTAAAGAAATAATTTCACAATAATAAACAATTTATAGATATTTATAGATAATTTTTTAAATTTTGTAATAAGAATCACAAATTATACAATTATAATGAGATCAGAATGAATAATATAAAAAATACAAATAAATTACATAATATTAAAGATATTAAGAAAAATATTAATAAAATAGAGGAAACAGAAGAAACAGGAAAAACTGGAAAAATAGAAGAAATATCTAATAAAATAGAAAGAATCACAAATTATACAATTATAATGAGATCAGAATGAATAATATAAAAAATACAAATAAATTACATAATATTAAAGATATTAAGAAAAATATTAATAAAATAGGAAAAACAGGAAAAATAGAGAAAACAGGAAAAACAGAAGAAACAGAGGAAACAGGAAAAATAGAGGAAACAGGAAAAATAGAAATATATCCATCAGTTTTGATAATTATAATTATAGTTGGTTTTCCTCTTTTCTCAGAAACAGTTTATACACCATCATTACCAAGTATAGCTTTATATTTTAAATCTTCTGCATCTATGGCAGAAAATACATTAGGATTTTATCTAGTTGGATTTGCATTAGGTACTGCAATATGGGGGAATTTATCTGATTATATTGGAAGAAAAAAAAGTCTTTTAATAGGCTTAATGATTTATATTATTTCTTGTTTGGGTTGTTATTTTTCTTCTACCATTGAAATACTTATCATTGCACGTTTTTTCCAAGCATTCGGTGGTAGTAGTGGTAGTGTCTTAGGGCAAGTAATATGTAGGGATAGTTTTAGTGGTAAAAAACTTGGATATGTTTTTTCAGCAATAGGGACTGCAATATCTATATTTCCTGCAATTGGTCCATTATTTGGAGGATTTGTAGTAGAACATACACATTGGAATAATATTTTTATTTGTCTTTTGATAATTTGTATTATAATCATGATTTTATCATTAATAAAATTGCCTGAAACTAATAAAAATATATATTTTAATAATAAATCTAATATTAGTGACATATATTTAAAAAATTTTTATGCTATAATTTCTTCTTTCAAATATATATTTTCTAATAAGCAAACAATTTGTTGTATTATTATTGTAAGTCTTACTCAAGGAATGGGATTTAGTTACTTTGGTGAAGCCCCATTTATATTTATAAAAAATTTAAACTTTTCTCCATCACAATATGGAATAACATTTACTATAATATCAGCTGCAGGAATTATAGGAGGTGTTATTAATAAAAAATTACAGGAATCTGTTGTACCACATAAAATTATCATGTACGGATCTTTATTATGCTTTATGGGCAATACATTCTTTCTTATTGCATCATATCTCCATGAATCTCTAAATATAATTTCTATACATGAAATGGCATTATTATGTATTATCAGTCAAATTATAACAAGAATAGGAACAAGCTTTCTTATGATTAATGCATTAATGTTATCTCTCTATGGATATAATCAGAACATTGGAACAGCATCTAGTATATTTTCTTTGATAACTTATTGTTTTACATCATGCATCACATTTGGTATGAGCATACTTCATAATGGTATGAGTATAACTATGCCATTATATTTTATAATTTTATTAACGATTATTATTATCATTTCTGTTTTTTTATTAAAAATTATGAATAAATATTATAATATTATTGATTAAGTAAATCTATTTAAAATAAAAATAAAAATAAAAAAAATATAATATAAATAAATAATGATTAATATAACACAACGTCAACGTAGATATCGTATTAATAAATGGATTAGAAAGATTACTAATCAATTATATCTTACTTGTGATGATGTCATATATCCTATTTTTATTCATTTAGAAGATGATATTTTGATTAAAAATAATAATTTCTTGAAATCATATTCAATTCAAAATGCTATAGAAGAAATCAAAATAGCTTATGAACTTGGAATTTCAGCACTAATGTTATTCCCGATAATACCTTCAATATTAAAAGATGATATTGGAAGTTATTCTTTAAATAATAATAATTTTTTTTTCAAAGCAATAAAAAATATAAAAGATAATTTTCCAGAAATAGGAGTTATTGTTGATGTAGCTCTTGACCCATATACATCTCATGGACATGATGGAATAATAAATTCAGATGGAATATTATTAAATGATCAGACAGTTGTTATACTTGCTAATTATGCAAAACTTCTTGCAGAAGCAGGCGCTGATGTTCTTGCACCATCAGATATGACTGATGGTAGAGTCAAAGCTATTAGAAATGTTTTAGATGAAAATGGATATAATTATAAATTAATATTCTCATATAGTGCTAAATATGCATCATCTCTTTATATGCCGTTTAGAGATCATGTAGGGTCTTATTCTGTTGGTGATAAGTTTAATTATCAACTTGATCCAAGAGATTTAAATGGTTCTATGAGAAAAATAAAAGCTGATATAGATGAAGGGGCTGATGCAATAATAATAAAACCAGCATCTTTCTATCTTGATATTATTTATCGTGCTAGTATTGAACATAATATACCTATTATAGCATATCAAGTTAGTGGTGAGTATGCTATGATGAAGTGCGCAGCTATGAATAATATGATTGATTATGAAAAAACACTTTTAGAATCAATGATTTCATTTAAAAGAGCTGGTGCATGTGCTTGTATTACATATAGTGCTTTAGATTATGCAAAAAATATTAAAAAATATTAATTTTATTAAATTTTTAATTTGAAGATGACAATTAAGACTGATAAATATAATTCTTACATAAAATTTTTATATTTATTATCAATTTTATGTTTTTTTACAACATTAGATGTTATATCATCAAATCTTATAGCTTATGATAATATAAAGAATTCTCAAAAATGTACAAATAATGAATCGGAAAAATATCTGAATTATATACTAGAACTAAAATCATTGAGTGCTGATTTTATACAACATGATCATAATGATATGAATGGTAAAATTGTTATGAAATCACCAAATAAAATGAAAATAGAATACTTAAATCCAAATCATTTATTAATATTAGCTAATAATAATAAAATAACGATGTATGATTTTTTATTAAAAGAAACATCATTTATAGATGATCCATTTAAAATTAGTAGCATAATTGGTAATAAAAAAGTCAAAGAGAAATTTTTTATTGATTGTATTAAATTATCTGAATTTTATAGTAAACAACTTCCAGATGTTAAAGAAAAATCATTAAAAGTAAATGATAATTTTAAAAATAGTTTAATAAAAGATAAATCATATAATTCAAATTTAAATGATAAAAATTCTATTATAGAAGAAAAAACAAATCATTCTGAGGAAATATCTTTAAAATTTAAATTAAAAAATCAATTAAATAAAGATTCTTTGCATCTAGCAGAAGTAAATGGTATGATTATTGTCATTCAAAATAATAGCAGTTATACCACAATTAACAATAGTAAATTAGATAATTTAACAGTAAAAAAATTTATTACAATAAATGCAAATGATCAAATTGTCAGTGAGATTTTTCTAAAAAATATTCAAATCAATAGAGAAATTGATGATAAAATTTTTATTTTTAAAGATCCAAATTTAATTAGTAATGATGAATGGTAAAATATAATAATATATATTTAATATATATTTAATTGTAAGAATTTATAATAAAAGTTTAATAATTTTTTAATATTTAATAATCTTTTAATATTTAATAAATTAATTAAAATAATTAAAAACTAAATAAATTATTATTAGCTATTTATACAGAATTATTTAAGTATTAAAAATTGTTATTTTATTATGATAGAAAATTTAAAATAAAAGTTTATTGAGTAATGAAATCAGGTAAAAAAAATAAATCTCAGATTAATTCTGAATATGAATGGTAAAATATAATAATATATATTTAATATATATTTAATTGTAAGAATTTATAATAAAAGTTTATTGAGTAATGAAATCAGGTAAAAAAAATAAAAAAATATTAAATGAAATGATTCCACCAAATGGTGAAAAAAAAATTCTCCTTCATTCTTGTTGTGCACCTTGCTCTGGAGAGGTAATAGAAACTATGCATGCAGCAGGTCTAGAAATTACTATATTTTTTTACAATCCTAATATTCATCCTAAAAAAGAGTATGAAATACGCAAGAAGGAAAATATATCTTTTGCTAATAAACTTAAATTAAATTTTATAGATGCTGATTATGATGTTCAGAATTGGTTTTCTAGAGCTAAAGGTATGGAAATGGAGCCAGAAAGAGGAATAAGATGTACAATGTGTTTTGATATGCGTTTTGCAAGAACTGCTTTGTATGCATATGAAAATAATTATAAGGTCTTTACAAGTTCTCTTGGAATTTCTAGATGGAAAGATATGAATCAAATAAATAATTCTGGAATTAAAGCGGCATCTGTATATCCTGATATTACATATTGGACCTATAACTGGAGATCAAATGGTGGGGCAGAAAGAATGTATAAAATAGCAAAAAGAGAAAATTTTTATAAACAAGAATACTGTGGATGTATATATTCTCTTAGAGATACTAATGACTGGAGAGTTAGTCGCGATAGAAATCCTATTATTATAGGAAAAGAGTATTATAATGTTAATAATGACAAAAATAATAAAAAAATATAAAAAATGTTATTATCTGATAAATATAGAATTTTAATAAGTATTTCTGGAAACGATGCTAAAAGTTTTTTACAAAATATTGTAACTACTGATATAAACGAATTATCTGATAAAGATAATATATCTTGTCAATACAGTTTACTTTTAAGCCCACAAGGAAAAATCTTATATGATTTTTTTATTCTTCTAGATAAAAATTTTAATATTTTTAATTATATTTTTAATGCTGAAGATATTATTGATGATAATATAAATAATAAAAATGAGTTAAATTCTCAATATTATTTAGCCTGTCATCCGAATTATGTAGAAGATATTTATAATAAATTAAAGATATATAAAATAAAATCATCTGTTGATATTAAAATCATAAAAAATTTACGGATGTTACATATTATATGTAATAATAACATTATATGTAATAAAAATTTTAATAAATTTGATAAATTTGATGATAAATTTGAAAATAATCAAAATAATATAAGTAATTATATTGTTAAATATACTGATCCAAGATTTCTAGAATTTCAATCTTCATCGCAAAAACAATTATTTTTTTCTTTAAATATAACATCTGAATTAGTAATTGTTGAACTAGATTATTTCACAAAATTATTTTCTAATTATAGAAAATATGAAATGAATATGATAGATGATTTGATGTTAAAAATAAAAATGCCACAATTTGGACATGATTTTTTTCCTAATGAATATTTTCCCTTTGATTTCTCTTTAGAGAATATTGGTGCTATAAGTTTTGATAAAGGGTGTTATATTGGACAAGAAGTGATAACAAGAACAAAATTTAGAAATAAAATAAGACAAAAATTATATCATTTATACCCACTAACAATTGATGATATATTAATAAATAGAGGTGATAAAGTGATGATAAATATAGATTCAAACGGTTTAACCAAGAATATAGGAAAAGTAGTAGGAATTTATCCAGAACAAAAATTACTAACTCTATTAAAAATAGAAGATATACAAGATTATATTTCAGATATAAAATCTGATATTATTGTTGATGTTTGTGAGAAAAAATATATTTTAAGATTACAATAATATATTAAAATTCTATTTATTTTCTAATATATTATTTTTAATAATATTTTTATTAATTTATTTTATTTTTTAAAATTTATTAATATTTTAAATATATTAAAATCATATTAAATATATTAAAATCATATTAAATATATTAAAATCATAAACAATAAAATATGACTATAAAGTCAACAATACATGTGAGCTTATTTATATTTATTTCTCGTATTACAGGATATATACGTGATATTATAGTAGCTTATTTTATAGGAACAGGGAAAGAAAATGATGCATTTATAGCAGCATTTAAGTTGACTAATCTTTTTAGAACTATATTTGCTGAAGGTGCATTTAATTCCGTTTTTACACCAATTTTTTCAGAGATAAAAAATAACAAAGGTAATAGAAGTGCAAAAGTTTTTGCTATTCAAGTTCAAAGCTATCTTATAATAGCTCTAATCTTATTTAGTATATTAGTAATATTTAATATGTCAGATATTATCAAATATACAACTCCTGGATTAAATACTGAATCTATATGTTTAGCAACAAAAATAGCTATTATAACTTTTCCTTATCTTTCATTAGTATCTCTAGCAGCATTATATGGTTCTATATTAAATTGTTATGGTAAATTTTTCCCATATATTAGTACATCATGTTTAATGAATATTATAAGTATAATTGGGATATTATATTTGAATAATAAAAAAATAGATCCTGTTTTTGCTTTATCTTATTCTATATTAATATCTGGATTTATTGAGCTTTTATGGATGATATTTTGGATTTATAAAGAAAATATTCATATAATATCATTTCAATTAAAAAAAAACTTTTATATTAATAAATTCTTCAAAAGAATTATTCCGGCAATTTTAACATCTGGAATTAATCAAGTAAATATTTGGATTGATATGGTTTTAGTATCATTTGTTCCATGTGGTATGTCTTATATTTATTATGCTGATAGATTAGTGCAATTACCATTGGCTTTAATTGGTACAGCTATATCTATAACTTTTTTACCTAAAATATCTAAATATTCATCAAAAAATGGTATATCATCAGAATCATTTTTTAATAATAAAAATACATCAAAATATAAAAATAATGAAAATATTAATTTAAAAACTAAACAAAATAATAAGAAACTTAATATATTATTTAATAATTGTATTAATTATTCTTTATTTTTAGCTATACCATCTTCTATAGGTTTAATTTTTTTCAGTAAAGATCTTTTATATTTATTATTTGCTTATGGAGCTTTTGATAATAAATCTGTAATGCAAAGCAGTTTAGCATTAAATTATATGTCTATTGGATTACCAGCGTTTATAATAATAAAAATTATAAATAATTTTTATTATGGTAAAGGTGATGTAAAAATTCCAACAATATTTTCTTTAATAGCAGTTGTTATGAACGGATTAATAGGATGGATATTATTAAATATTTTATCATATGTTGGTGTAATATTAGCTTCTGTAATTTCAAGTTATACTATTATTTTTTTATCTCTTTTTTTATTAAAGAATAAATATAATATTATTATTTATCATAAAATAAAAAAAGAAATTGTAAAATATATTATATCTTCTATATTATCATTATTACCTATATTATTTTATAATAAATTAGTTTATAATCAATATATCACATTTTTTTTAGAATTTAGTAATTATAATAGATTTATTGTAATTATAAAAATTATTATAGTAGCATTTTCATATTTTATTGTATTATTTTTATTTAAAGGAAATATAATAAAGAAAATAGTAGAATATATTATCAATAATAAAATTATAGTAAATATATTATCAAAAAGTAAATAATTTAGTTGGAGGGGGGGGCTCTTATGCCAACACCTGCTATATCTAAATTAATTAGATCTTTACGTATATCTTTTGCATCATGATAATGAATTTAAATTTTAGGAATGATTTTATAACTATTTTCCATATCACATATATCATAACCTAAATTTTTAATCTCTTCGCGGAGCAAATCAGCTGTTTTCCAATCTTTATTTAATTTTGCATCCCAACGCTTACTTGCTAACTCTTCTATGTTATCTAATATTAATTTATTACTAGAATTTAAAGCCTTATTTTGATGTATTTTATACATATTATTTTCATCAAATCCAAGTAAAAATAATCCTATTTTGTATTCATTTGTGAGTTTTATATAAGATTTAAAATAATCAGAATCTGAAGAAAAAATGTTATTTGATATATTATCAATAATAATCTCTATTATATTAACAATTTCTTCAGATAATTTAATCATATGAGATAAAGCCAAAGATGTATTTAAATCATCAAATAATGCATCTATAATATTATTTTTTATAATAAAATTATCAATATTATTATTAAAATTACAGTTTATTCTATATAAAGCTTGATTTGTATCATTAATTTTAATTAAAACTTTAGATAATTTATAAAGATTTTTTTGTGCACTTTTAATTGCAGAATTAGTATAATTAATTGGTTTACGATAATGTTTTGTTAAGTAAAAATAACGAAGCTCAAGGCTATTTGTTATACTAGAATTTGATACTAAATCAGATATTGTATAACAATTTCTTAAACTTTTACTCATTTTTTCTCCATTAACTAAAACAAATCCATTATGAAGCCAAAATTTTACAAATTCGTCACCATAAGCACAAATACTTTGTGCTGATTCATTTTCATGATGAGGAAATAATAAATCTCCTCCACCACCATGAATATCTATACAACTATTAAAAATACTTCTAATCATAGCAGAACATTCAATATGCCATCCTGGTCTTCCCATTCCCCATGGGCTAGAAAATCCACAAAACTCATCAGATGGCTTCCATAAAATAAAATCTGCAGGGTTTTTCTTGTATGGAGCAATCTCAACTCTAGATCCCATAATTATATCTTCTTGATTTTGTTTCGATAATTCTCCATAATTTTTATAAGCATCAACAGAAAATATTACATGTCCTTCCGCAATGTAAGCAACTTTATTATAAAGCAGTATTTCTATCAATGATATCATATTTTCTATATTATCTGTTGCTTTAGGTTCATATTTTGGCAATAAACATCCAACACTTTCAATATCTTTTCTATAAATATTTGTCATATCTTTAGTAATTTCAGATATAGGTTTATTAGATCTTTTAGATTCAATAATGATCTTATCATCTACATCAGTTATATTACGTGCGTAAAATACACATTCTTTTCCGTAAATATATATTAAAACTCTATATAAAATATCGAATGAAACAGCTGATCTAATATTACCGATATGCGGTGGATTATAAACAGTTGGGCCACATACATACATCTTTATATTATTTTCATCATATGGTTTAAAAATTTCTTTTTTTCCTGTTTTTGAATTAGTTAAATAAAGTTGATTTGATAAATTTTTTAATTGATTCATATAATATTTTTATTTTTTAATATTATTATATTGATAATCCTTTAATATTTGTAATTAAGGAATTAAAAATTTTCTCTTATTATCTTTCATAATATAAAATAATTTTATAAATATAAATTAGAATGATAAAAATAAAAAATATATTAATACTTAATGAGTTATATTTATAATTTATATAATTTGTAATATACAATCATAATAGATTGATTTTTATTTAGTAAATTAATACTAAAATTAATAGTATAACAAAATACTTATATTTTTATGAAAAAAATAAAAAAAATAATTACAAAAAATAAATATACTGACAATAATTCTATTGAAACTGATATAATTATTATAGGAAGTGGATGTACTGGTCTTGCAACAGCACTAGCTATATTAAATCCAGAAATTGATTATACAACTTTCAATAATGATTTTAATATTCAGATTTCAAAATCAAACTTAGAAAAAGCAAAAAAATATTATAATAATCATAATATAGGAAGTATTAATTTAAAAAAAAATAATCAAAAATTAAAAAGAAATAATAATAATGAGAAAATTTCTATTACTATTGTAAGTTTAGAAAATATAGAAAAATTTTGTCCTATTGATCCATTTAATACTACACAACAAGAGATATATGATGAAGGCCGTTTATTTGCAATATCATCAAAATCATGGCAGATATTATTATCTATAATATCTGAATTATTAAAACTAAATAATTTTAAACAGACACAAATAGAAGAAATACTTAGAATTAGAGTAGTAGATGATAATACAACAGCAAAAGTTGATTTTTTATCTGAATCTGAAGAAAATTTTGGAATAATGATAAATGAAATAGAATTAAAAAATTTTCTTCGAAAAAGTCTTTGGTTTTATCGTGATCAATTAAATATTATCGAAAAATCAAAAATTATATCATATCAGATAAAAAAAGATAAAATTGAAGTTAATATTAGCAATAACAATGATAAATATGATAAAAACTCTGAATTAGAGCATAATATAGAACAATTCAAAGATAAAAAATCACTCTATGATGATAATATAAATAAAAATGATAATACAAAATGTATTGCATCATTATTATTAGCATGTGATGGTAAAAATTCATCTATCAGGGAATATGCAGGAATTAGTATAAAAAAACATGATTTTAATCAAATCGCAATTGTTTTTGATATTCATCATCCAAATTGGAATCATGATGGTGTAGCAGTTCAGAAATTTAGACCAAATGGCCCACTTGCAATATTACCTAAATATGGTGGTTATCATTCAGGAATTGTATGGACTGAACCTAATAATGATTATGATGAAAAAGATTTATTATTTAATAAAGAAAATTTATTAATTTTTTTAAATAAAATACTTGATGGATATTTAGGAGATATTTCAATTTGCTCAAAAATTAGCATTTATCCTTTAGTATCAATAATAGCACAAAAAGCTTTCTCAGAAAGAATTGCATTAGTCGGAGATGCATATCATAGCATTCATCCAGTCGCAGGACAGGGATTTAATCTTGGATTAAGAGATATTATAACTATAAGTTCATTAATAAAAAATTTTTCCAATATAGGATTAGATATCGGAGATTATTTACTTTTGAAAAATTATGAAAATTCAAGATTCTTAGATATTAATTTAATAAATTATGGTACAATTTTTATTGAATCTTTATTTTCATCACAAAACACATTTTTACAAATAACACGTCGTTTTGGAATGAATATTTTAAATAAATCATCTTTTTTTAAGAATTTTCTGTCATCATATATTAATAATGGAAATATTTCTTCTTTTGTAGATTCTTTATTTAAATCTAATTAAAACTTGAAATATTACTTAAAATAACTTTTATATTCTTTTTTATATTCAAATATTTTAATTAATTATTAAAATTATTAATATTACTTAAAATTTTTTATTCACCAAATTGCATTGGCATTAATATATAAATAGCCCGATTATCATTATCGTCACAAAAAATAATAGGATTTATTGCATTAGAAATTGATATTTTTACATATTTACCAATAATAACTGAAAGGATATCAATTAAATATCTAGAATTAACAATAATTTCAATATCTTCATTAAAATTCTCAGTTGAAGAATCTATATAGTGAGATCCATAAGATTTATGACCTATTTGATTATCAACAGATAAAACTAAATTATCTTTTTTAAATAATATTCTTACTGATTTTATTTTACTCTCAGATATTGCTGTTACAAGATCAACAGCTTTTATTAATTGTGTAGCTTCTACTCTGATATTTATCTGATTTTCTTTAGAAAATATTGATTTATAATTAGGAAACTTTGATTCTATTAACTTTGATGATAAATTAAAGTCTTTTAATGAAAGATGGATTTTTTTTTCTGATATAGAAGTAATTATTATATCATTATCGCTGTAATCTCCAATAATACGATATATTTCAGAAACTGTTTTACGAGGAATTATAATACTCACATTATTGTATAGATCAAGAGGCTTATTTATTTTTGTTAAAGCCATACGATGTACATCAGTAGCTACAGCAGTAAGTTTATCATCATCTGTATGAATATGTAGACCACTCAGATAATATCTATTATCACCATAAGACATAGCATGTTTAGTGTGATATATTAGATGTTTTAAATCACTAACATTAAGTGAAAATGAAAATGCATCGTCAATTGAATTGAAATTGGGAAAAGAAGAAGATCCTAAACAAGGAAGTGAAAAACGATTTATATCAGATGTAATTAATAAATTTTTTTCTGCAATATTTATTTCCAGTGATATATTATCACAAGACATTTTACGTGATATATCATGAAGATTGTGCGCAATTGTTGTAAAACTGATTTTTTCATTTGATAAATAATCAATTGCAAAGTTAACACTTGCAATAACATCACTATCTGTAACAGTTAAAGATATAGAATTATTTTCTATATCTATTTTTACATGCTTTAAAATAGAAATATTACTTTTTTTTTCAATAATTGTAACTATTCTTGATAAAGCTTTTGCTAATTCTTTTCTAGAAACTATTATGATAGACATTTCATTATATTACAATAAATTATTGAAACAATCTGCTTATTTTTGAGTTAATTCTGTACAAATATTATTATAATATCTGATTCTATAAAATATCTGATTCTATAAAATAATAGAATAAATATAAAAATAACATATATAAATAATTTATATACGAAATAATTCTATTAAACTAAATGTATTTTATAAATTTCTATAAAAAATTAATTTTATAAAATTTTATCTCAAAAAACGGATTTCTTGATTTTAAACAAACTACATGATATCCTGATGATCAGATTCTATCAACGGTTTTTTGTTTTTAAAGTGAAAAAAAGTAGTAACCATTCCTCATATACTTCTCAATCAATTCAAGTTTTAAGGGGTCTGGATCCAGTAAAAAAAAGACCTGGTATGTATATAGGAGATGTAGGATCTGAAATTGGTCTTTATAACACACTCAGGGAAGTTATTGATAATTCTGTTGATGAATCAATGGCTGGATATTGTGATAAAATTGATATTATAATAAATAAAGATGAGTCTATTACTATTAGTGATAATGGTCGTGGTATTCCAGTAGATATACATGCAGAAGAAGGAATATCTGCAGCAGAATTAATAATGACAAAACTTCATGCGGGTGGGAAGTTCGATAATAACTCTTATAAGATATCTGGTGGATTACATGGAGTAGGTGTATCAGTTGTAAATGCATTATCAGCATGGATGGAAGTCAAAATATATAGAGATGGAAATGAACACTTTATGAGGTTTGAAAATGGAGATACAGTTCAACCATTAACTATAATAGGACAAACAAAAAAAAGAGGAACCACTATAACTTATGCTCCTTCTCCTCAAGTATTTGCTTTTACTTCCTTTGACTTTGAGATAATTGAGCAAAAAATAAGAGAAACAGCATTTTTAAATTCAAATATTAAATTTAGTATCTCTGATAAGAGATTACAACCAAATTTAATCTTAAATCTTTGTTATGAAGGTGGTATTAAAGATTTCGCAGAATATTTAGATAGAAGTAAAAAATTACTTCACAAAACTATCTATTCACGTCTAGAAAGCGAGGGAATAATTGTTGAAGTTGCTATGCAATGGAATGATAGTTATAGTGAGAATATACAATGCTTTACTAATAATATTAAACAAAGTGATGGTGGTACACATCTTACTGGATTAAGAGCTGCATTAACTAGATCTATAACAAATTATATATCTGAGATATTTAAAAAAAATAATAAACTTATAATACAACCAGAAGATATTCGTGAGGGTTTTACAGCCGTATTAAGTGTGAAAGTACCTGATCCAAAATTTTCTTCCCAAACTAAAGATAAACTTGTAAGCGGTGAAATTCGTCCAATAGTTGAAAATATATGTACACTATCACTTAATAAATGGTTAGAAGAGAATCCTAATGAGGCTAGAATAATAGCTAATAGAATAATAGACGCATCTATAGCTAGAGATGCTGCTAAAAAAGCACGTGATATAAGTCGTAAAAAAAGTAATATTTTATCAAATTTAGTTGGTAAATTAGCAAGTAATCGTTCAAAAGACCCATCTAAATCTGAATTATTTATTGTAGAGGGTGATTCAGCAGGTGGAACTGCTAAACAAGCCAGAGATAGAGAATTTCAGGCAATATTTCCTTTGCGAGGTAAAATATTAAATGTTGAAAGAGCAAGAATAGATAAAATATATGGCTTTACAGAAATCGTTAGTCTTGTAAATGCATTAGAGACAGGAATTGGAAAAGATGAATTTGATATCAATAAACTAAGATATCATAAAATAATATTAATGACTGATGCTGATGTTGATGGATCACATATATTAACATTGCTAATGACTTTTTTTTTCAGATATATGCCTGATATCATATCAAAAGGATATCTTTATATAGCAGAGCCTCCTTTATATAAAATCAGAATAGGGCAAAAAGATACATACTTACGTAATAATAAAGAAATGAATGATTATTTTATCAATTCACTTATCAAGAATATAAATATTTATTTTACTAAGAATATAAAAAATGATGACTGTAATGTCTATCCTACTATTTTGCAATCTCCTATAAATTTTAATGAACAAAAACAGAATTTACAGGAATTTTTTAACCTTTTAATATGGTTTAATGATTTTATTAGCTCTCAAAACTTTATCAATAACCATAAAATTTCACAAGCATTATGGATTGCTCCTATTTTGGAATATATTTTTGAAAATTCTAAAAAATCTGAGTTAAAAGATTATATAGATTGGGCAAATCAAGTTATAGAACTATTAAATAAAGAAGAAAAATTGAATAATACTTCAATAATTTGGTCTTTTGACTATGATAATCTTTATAATTTTATTTTTCAGTATAAATATAAAGAAGCTATCTTTAAACAAGAAATTAATCTACGTAATCTTATAATTAAAATAGATCAACGTACATTAAATACTTTAAGTAAAATTAAAGTTATTTTTTCTTGTGAAATTGTTGAGCTTCAAATAGAAGATCTTACTTTTAAAAGTTTTTTCCCATTATCAGTTATAGATTATATGTTTGATTATGCTAAAAAAGGATTGCATATACAAAGATTTAAAGGATTAGGAGAAATGAATCCAGATCAACTATGGGAAACTACAATGAATATTCAAACTAGAAATATAAAGCGTCTTACTATAAAAGATGCAATAGAAGCAAGTAACGTTTTTGATATGTTAATGGGAGAGTCAGTTCTGCCAAGGAGACAATTTATAGAAGAAAATGCTCGTAAAATAGAGTATTTAGATACTTGAACTATACACTTAAAGTATATATTATTAGTAAGTATTCTAAAATATTTAGAAAAAAATTTAGAAAAAAATAATATAATAATATTATTATATTATGTATACATAATATATATTGTAAAAAGTATAATAAACTAATAATTTTAGCAAAAAATTTTTTATAAAAAAATATTAATCAAATCATAAGTATATAAAATTGTAGAAATTATAGTATTACTTATAATTTATAATAAAATTTTTTATTTATAATAATAATATCATCAAATGAGCATTGAAATCAGTAATAAAACTCATATTATTATATCTGGTGCAGCAGAAAATAATCTTAAAAACATTTCTATTGCTATTCCTAAAAATAAACTTGTTGTTATTACTGGATTGAGTGGATCTGGTAAATCATCTCTAGCATTTAATACAATATGTGAGGAAGGAAGAAGATTATATATAGAGAGTCTTAATAGTTATGCAAAACAATTCGAAAATAATACTAAACCAAATGTTGAATCAATAAAGGGACTTTCACCAACTATTGCAATAGATCAAAAAACTACTTCTCGTAATCCAAGATCTACAGTTGCAACTTCAACAGAAATTTATGATTATTTACGTATTTTATTTGTTAGAATAGGAATTCCATATTCTCCATTAACTAAACAAGAAATTCATAAACAAACACCTGATGAGATTTTTAATCAAATTATAAGTCTTCCTGAAGGAACAAAAATATTAATCTTATCACCTATAATTGTTGGACAGAAAGGAGAACATCGTAAAGAACTAATTTCTTTACGTAGACAAGGATATAAAATGATTAGAATTGATGGTATTGATTACTCTTTTTCTGATTTACCAGTTTTAGATAAAAATAAAAAACATACACTTGAATTAATTTTAGGTAAAATTTCTATATCTAAAGATAATAATCTTCTAAAATCTTTAGTTAGAAATGCTTTAGTACTTAGTAATGGTATATTAACAATTGAAATTGTATTTTTAGCTAATAAAAATTTATTAATTAAGAATAATATAGAAAATTTTTTAGACAAAAAAGAAATTAAAATTATAGAATCTTTGGTAAATGAAGAAATAAATACAGAAATAAATGTAAAAACAAAAGAAAATTCAGAGAATAATTATTATTTTTCTAAAGTTAATAAATTCAAAAAAAATATTGAGGAATTTCTTAAAATTGGAGATAAATTTTCATTTTCTGAAAAATTTGCATGTCCTGTATCTGGTTTTTCTTTGACAGAAATAGAACCAAGAATTTTTTCTTTTAATAGTCCATATGGAGCATGTTTAAAATGCGATGGTATAGGTAATGAAATGTTTTTTTCTGTTAACTTAATAATCCCAGATAGAACACTAAGTTTAAAGGCTGGAGCTATTGCACCATGGAAATCTCAGCCAGGTAGTAAATCACGTCTTGGAAAAAAACAGCATCATTATGATGGTATTATAGACGCATTAACAAAACATTATAATATTAATCCAAATACTCCATTCTGTGATATTCCTGAAGATATTCAGAATAAAATTATTTATGGAGATGAAAGTTTAGAAATACCATTTTTTGAAGAAGATGGAATAAGAAGAATAGTTGTAAAAAAGAAATTTAATGGAATAATTAATTATTTGCAAGATAAAATTGAAAATGTAGAGAATAATAATTCTGTTGAAGATTTACAACAATATCAATCAATTCGAGATTGCAGTTCTTGTAAAGGATATAGAATTAGAGAAAGTTCTTTATCAATAAAAATTGATAATAAGCATATAGGAGAAGTATGTAGAATGAGTATAGATAATTGTATATTATGGTTTAAAGATCTTCCTAAAAAATTAAATTGGTCACAAAATCAAATTGCTGATAGAATTATAAAAGAAATCTTGAAGAAACTATCTTTATTATCAGAGATAGGTTTAGGATATTTAAGTCTTGATAGAAAATCAAGTACACTTTCTGGTGGAGAAAGTCAGAGAATTAGAATAGCTACTCAAATAGGATCAGGGCTTAGTAGTATAATATATGTTTTAGATGAACCTTCTATAGGACTTCATCAATCTGATAATGATAATTTACTCAGAACATTAAAAGAATTACGTGATCAAGGAAATACTGTAATAGTTGTTGAACATGATGAAGATACAATGCTCAATGCAGATTATATTATTGATATTGGTCCAGAAGCTGGTGATGGAGGAGGAAAAGTTGTAGCTGCAGGAACACCTCAAGAAATTATGGAGCATTCTGATAGTATTACTGCAAAATATTTAAGAAAGGAAATATTTATCCAAATTCCCGAAAAAAGAAGAAATATAGATTTACAGAGTAATTGTATTAAAGTTACTGGAGCATCTGAGCATAATTTAAAAAATATAGATGTGGTAATTCCACTCAATGCATTAGTTGTTGTCAGTGGAGTTTCAGGTAGTGGAAAATCTACATTTATTATAGATACTCTGTATCCTGGATTACAAAAAAAAATACAAAATTCTCAAAATTTAGAAATAGGTAAATATAAAAGTATATCAGGATTTGACAACATTGATAAAATAATTGAAGTTGATCAATCTCCTATAGGTAGAACTCCACGTTCTAATCCTGCAACTTATATCAATGTATTTACATTAATTAGAGAATTATATGCATCACTTCCTGAAGCTAAAATGATGGGATATAATTCGAGTCGCTTTTCATTTAATGTAAAGGGGGGTAGATGCGAATCATGTGAAGGAGATGGAACTCTTAAAATAGATATGTATTTTATGCCAGAGATCTATATTCCATGCGAGCATTGTAATGGGAAACGTTATAACTCTGATACTCTTAAAATTCTTTATATGGGAAAATCAATTTCAGATGTATTAGATATGACAATAGATAATGCTATTGATTTCTTTGAAAATGTTTCATTTATTAAAGAAAAATTAATTACAATTCATGATGTAGGTCTTGGGTATATAAAACTTGGTCAATCAGCAACAACTTTATCAGGAGGTGAAGCTCAAAGAATTAAATTAGCAAAGGAACTAACACGTAAATCTATAGGACATACTTTATATATTTTTGATGAACCAACAACTGGATTACATAGTGAAGATATTAGAAAATTAATGAAAGTTATTAATTACTTAATAGATTCTAATAATAGTGTAATAATTATAGAACATAATATGGATGTAATAAAAATAGCTGATTATATTCTAGATTTCGGACCATATGGTGGTGATTATGGTGGAGAAATCATTGCATCAGGTCCACCACATGATATTGTTATGTGTGAAAAATCACTTACTGGTAAATACTTAAAAAAATATTTATAATAAATTTATAATAAAAAGCTTCATTATAATTCTGACCCTAGCTTCAAAGAAATTTGCTAATGAAGGAGAGGAAGTGTTTAAATACAAATCTTTATATAAAAAACAGAATTATATATAAAAAATAGAATTGTACTGGATATTAAAATATATTTTTATATATTTATAATAATTTACAATAATTTATAAAAACATAAGATAAATACAAATCTTTATATAAAAAATAGAACTTTATATAAAAAACAGAACTTTATATAAAAAAACAGAATTGTACTGATATTAAAATATATTTTTATATATTTATAATAATTTACAATGATTTATAAAAACATAAAATAAATACAAATCTTTATATAAAAAACAGAATTATATATAAAAAATAGAATTGTACTGGATATTAAAATATATTTTTATATATTTATAATAATTTATAATGATTTATAATGATTTATAAAAACATAAAATAAATACAAATCTTTATATAAAAAACAGAATTATATTGGATATTAAAATATATTTTTATATATTTATAATGATTTATAATAATTTATAAAAACATAAAATAAATACAAATCTTTATATAAAAAATAGAACTTTATATAAAAAAACAGAATTATATATAAAAAATAGAATTATATTGGATATTAAAACACACTCTCCCAATCTCCTTGTGTTGATGCTTTACTATATTCTGTAACTCTAGCTTCAAAGAAATTTGCTAATGAAGGAGCATTTAAAATTTCATCCATCCATGGAAGTGGGTTTTGTTTTATTTCATATATTAATGGTGCATTCAGATCACTTAATCTTTTATTTGCTATAAATCTAATATAATTTTTTATATCATCTGATGTCATACCTTTTATATCTCCATCACTGATCCCAAAAGCTAAATCAATAAATGCATCTTCTAATTCAATAACTTTCTGACATATTTCAACTAATTCTGAATTTAATGTATTAATATTGATATTAGATCTATTTTCTGCAACATATGTATGAAATAGTTTTATAATTGAATTTGTATGTAATGTTTCATCTCTAACAGACCATGCTACTATTTGTCCCATACCTTTCATTTTTCCAAATCTCTGAAAATTAAGCAACATCGCAAATGAAGCAAAAAGCTGTAAACCCTCAGCAAATGCTCCATAAGCTGCCATTGTTTTAGCTATTTCATAAGGATTATTGATATTAAAATTAGACATATAATCATGCTTATCTTTCATAGCTTTATACTTCAGAAATGCTTGATATTCTACTTCAGGCATTCCTATTGTATCAAGAAGTCTAGAATATGCATCTATATGAATAGTTTCAAAATTAGCAAAAGCTGTTAACATCATTCTGACTTCTGGGGCTCTAAATAATGTAAGATAATTATCTAAATAACAAGAACTAACATCTATATCAGCTTGTGTAAAAAACCTAAATATTTGAGTAAGCAGATTCTTTTCTTTATCATTTAGATTATGATGCCAATCTTTAACATCATCACCCATTGGAACTTCATCGGCTAACCAATGGAGTGATTGTTGTATTTTCCATGCTTCAAATGCCCATGGATATTCAAATGGTTTATAAGATGTTCTATTTGTTGTTAAACCCATACTTAAAAAAGCATAAAATAATATTAAAGATTATAAAATATTTGAATTTTATAAAATTGATATAGTATTGATATAGTTCATAACAATCTAATATTATTTAGATGAAATGTCTATATATTAAAAAATATAATTAATAAAATATGTGTTAATATTGTTATTATATAAATTTATTACATGTGAGAAGTTATTTATTACTAAAATATTGAAAAAAATACATAAAAATTAAAGTTTATAATAAAATCATAGTAAGAATAATATAGAATAGAAATTCTGTTGATATTGTTATTATATAAATTTATTACATGTGAGAAGTTATTTATTACTAAAATATTGAAAAAAATACATAAAAATTAAAGTTTACAATAAAATCATAGTAAAAATAATACAGAATTTATATAAAAATATAATTAATAAAATATGTGTTAATATTGTTTATATTGTTTATATTTTGCAATAATTATAAATCTATCTCTAAAAAAAATTATAATCCTTATTTAATATCTACCTAATATAATTATACTTTGTTTTATAGATAAAAAACATTTTTTTAAAATAATTTAACTATATAATTATTATTTTTATTTATTTATTTTATTAAAAATTTTAACTATATAATTATTATTTTTATTTATTTATTGTGTTTTTATACCAATTGATTTTATTACTAAAATTAATGAATAATTCAAATCATTATATGCAGATTCTGCTTTAGATAATGCAGATATTGTTGTCTGTAATTCTTTTAAATAGTCTTGCAAAGGTATTGAGCCAGTATTATATCGTATTTCTTGTAATTTTGCATTTTCTAACTGTAATTCATAATAATTTTTAGCATTTAGAAATGATTTTTTTGCATTATTATACATATTTAAAGAATTTGATAATTCAGCAAAAGCAATTATTACTGTTTTTTGATATTGTACTAATTTTTTTTCTTTTTCTAATTTACTTAATTGTAAAATATCAATATTTTTCCCAAAATTAAAAATATTTCCTACTAATGATGATGCAATTCCCCATTGTCTATGCATATTATTAAATATTTCTGAAAATTTATCATTTGTTAATCCAATAGTTGTAGAAATATTAATATCAGGAAAAAATTCAGCTCTTGCTTTTAATATATCCGCATGCGCAGAAATCAAATCATATTCAGCTGCTTTAATATCTGGTCTTTGTTCTAATAAATTAGTTGGTATTTCATTTGGTAAATCAAATATAATCCACTTTTTCTTATTATTTAATATTAAATGAGATATATCATCTAATGTAATATCTTTATTATAGTTTATTTCTATTACTAATGTTTTTGGAGATAAACTAAGTAATGTAAGTAATTTATTCCTAGTATTACATAGTTGATTATTAGCATTTTGCAATCTTATTTCAGCTTCTGAAATCAGTTTTTCAGATGTATTAAGATAAGAAATATCAATTTTTCCAATATTAACAGATTTTTCAACAAGATCTTTGAGTTTTTCTTGAATTATCAAATTATAAAGTTGATATTGTAAAATATTTTGATCTCTATATAAATCAAAATAACTATTTATAATTGATGTTATCACTGTTAATTTTACTGTTTCTTTAACTTCAGCAGTTTGCATCATTTTTGCTTGTTTTGATTTACTAACTGCATTTAGTTTTCCCCACACATCTAGCTGATAATTCAATGAAAAATCAATTGAACTATTATTTAATATTTCGTCATAAGCTTTATTTGTACCACGGGATAAAATAGCATCAACATTTAATGAAGGAAGTAGAGATTTTTCCTGGATTTTTGCTATTAATTTAGCTTGATCTAAATTATATTTAGCATTTAATAAATCATAATTATTTTCTAAACTGTAATTTATTAAATAATTTAAATTTTTATCATAAAAATACTTCCACCAAGAATTATCTAAATATAATGTATGATTTATTTTGTGATTATTATAATCATTTTCATTATTATAAGAATTATTATTTTTAAACTGATAATTTGTATTTGAATATATTATTTGAAAGATATTATTATTTAATGAATTTACAATTGATTTATCGGATAAATTATTATTCTTAATAGAAGTATTATTTTCTGGTAAATCAAAAGAAGGTCTTTTATAATTTAAATCTCTATTACATCCACTAGATATTATAATTAAAGATGATAATAATGAGATTTTTAATAGTTTTATTTTTTTATTAAAATTCATATTTACGATTTATGTGATATATTTATATGGTACATGAATATTAGAATATTTATTAGAATATTATTTAATTATATTTTGTATTTTTTTTAATTATCTTCAATTTTTTTAGGATTTGTAAAATTAAATTTAGTGAGATCTATAATAGTTTTAAAGAATAATGGTACAAAGAAAGGAGCTATTAAAGTTGAAAAAAGCATTCCTCCCACTACTCCAGTTCCAATAGCATGACGACTTGCTGAACTACAACCTGTACTGAAAACTAAAGGTAAACATCCTAAGATAAAAGCCAATGATGTCATAATAATTGGTCTAAATCTTAATTCTGCAGCTTTTATAGCTGCATCATATGTACTAAGACCGGATTTAACTTCTGTTATAGCAAATTCAACTATAAGTATTGCATTTTTCGCAGATAATCCTATCAATGTAACAATTCCTACTTGAAAATATATATCATTGTTTAATCCTCTCAATTTTGTTGCAATGACAGCTCCTAGAATTGCAAATGGAACTGATATTACAACTGCTAATGGTAGTGACCACATTTCATATAGCGAAGCTAAAATTAAAAATACAGCTATTATTCCAAAAGCAAATGCTGTTGAACTATGACCAGATGCTTCTCTTTCTTGATATGCAGATCCACTCCAAGCTAAAGTATAATCATTTGATAAAATACTTGAAATGATTTCTTCTAAAGCATTTAATGCATCACCAGAACTATATCCAGGAGCAGGACTACCTATGATTTTAGCAGCAGGGAATATATTGAATCGATCTATTATATCAGGTCCTATTATATTAGTGATATTTAAAAAAGATTTTATAGGTAAGAACTTATTTTTATCCGATCTAACATATATATCGTTTATTTCTTCTGGTGTTCCCCTAGATTTAGAATCTCCTTGAATAAATACATTATAATTACGCCCAAACATTGTAAAATCGTTAACATATAAATTACCTATAATACCTTGCAATGCATCATAAATACTTTTTATATTAACACCCATTAATTTTGCCTTTTCTCTATTTACACTAATATAATATTGTGGAGAATTAATACTAAGAGTTGTTTGTAATCCAGTTAGTGCTGGATGTTTTTTCGCAGCTTCAATAACTTCTTGTGTTTTTTGTTGTAAATTAATAGCAAAATTTTTAGATTCTCCTCTATATTGTAAATATGCTTCAAATCCTCCAGTTGTACTCATTCCTATAATTGGTGGAGGATTAAATGACATAATTAGTGAGTCCTGATATTTAGTCATTCCTAATCCCATTAATTTCCTTGATAAAAAACGAGAATCATCAGTATACTTTTTTCTCATAGACCAATCTTTTAACGTAATAAAAACGCATCCTGAGCTATTTTTTAAAGCAGAGCTTAAAACATCATATCCACTGAGAGCAACAGTATGTTCTATTGCATATTCATTTGATATATCATTAATAAAGTTTTTAACAATACCATCAGTTTTTAAAAAACTTGTACCTGGCATAGTAAAAATAGATGATATTATATATCCTTGATCTTCATCAGGAACAAGACTTTTAGGAAGACTTTTAAATAAAAAGACAGTTAGAATAATACAAGAAAATGTTATACTCCAAGATAATTTAGGATGATTTAAAAAGAATTTTACTCCTTTTAAGTATTGTTTTGTACTTTTATCAAAAATATCATTAAATTTATGAAAAAAGTTTATTTTTTCACTTTTATTTTTTTCACTTTCATGATTATTTTCAAAAATTTTTACACAGAGAACAGGTGTAAGAGTTAATGCCACAATTCCAGATAATACTATCGAAATAACGATTGTTATTGCAAATTGTTTATATATTATTCCAGTCATTCCACCTATAAAACTTACTGGTATAAACACAGCTGATAAAGCAAGCACTATAGCTATAATAGGACCAGTAACTTCTGACATAGCTTTATAAGTTGCTTTATATGGTGATAATTTCTCAGTTGTCATGATTCTTTCGACATTCTCTATTACAACAATTGCATCATCAACAACAATTCCTATAGCAAGTATTAAACCAAATAATGTAAATAGATTTATACTAAAATTAAATAAATACATAAAAGAAAATGTTCCTATCAGAGATACAGGAATTGCTATTAATGGAATTATTGAAGCTCTAATACTTTGAAGAAATAAATATATTACTACCATAACTAAAATAATTGCCTCAATAAAAGTATGAGAAACTTCACGCATTGAAGCTTTTACAAATTTTGTTGTATCAAAAGGAATTGTACATTCTATACCTTCAGGAAATGTTTTTGAAAGACGATCTAATTCTTGTCTTACTAAATCAGCAGTTTCTATTGCATTAGCTCCAGATCTTAAAAATACACTAATAGCAGCTGATGGTTTTTTATCATAAGTTGAAGAGAAATTATAATTTTGAGTTCCAAGTTCAATTTTTGCTACATCTTTCAATCTTAAAATAGAACCGTTTTTCTTATTAGTTTTCAAAATTATATCTTCAAACTCTTTTACTGTACTAAATCTACTATTTGTTATAGCATTATAAGTAATTTCATATGCATAATCACTAGGTTGATCACCAAATTTTCCTATTGCATATTGAGAATTCTGTTCACGAATAGCAGATATAATTTCACTAACTGTCAGTTCATTAGATTTTAATTTATCTGGTTTTATCCAAATTCTCATTACATAACTTGCTTGCCCAATAAACAAAGAAGCATCACCAACTCCCTCAATTCTCTTCAAAGTATCTATAATATTAACAGAAGCATAATTACTAACAAAAAGTTGATCATATAATGAATTTGTTGATGATACAGTAACAACCTGTAATATCACACTGGATTTTCTTGTTACAACTATTCCTTGTTTTTTTACTTCCTCTGGAAGCTGTGCCATCACAGATTGAACTCTATTATTAACATCTATTTCAGCTTGAGAAGGATTAGTATTTACATCAAATGTAGCTGTAATTGTCAGATTACCACTGCTAGTACTTGAAGATTTCATATATATCATATTCTCAACTCCATTGATCTTTTGTTCAAGTGGCGCAGCAACAGTAGTTGCAATAACATCAGGACTAGCTGATGGATAATTTGCACTAACAATAATATCTGTTGGTAATATCTGAGGGTATTGTTCAACTGCTGATATTTTCATAGCAACTAATCCTATCATAGTTATAATGATAGATATTACTGAAGCTAATATTGGTCTCTTTAAAAAAAAATGTGAAATCATTTAACGTCTTAAATACAACTATTTATTTAATTTGTTATATTTAACAATAACATGCATATCGTTATTTTTAAAGTTGATTATAAACAATTCATTTAACTCAATTGATATAATCTCACTAACAAAATAATAATTGTTTTTGCAATGCAAACTAAAATTTTGTAAAATAAATATTAGTATTAATCTATACTAAATTAAAAAAAAACTTAATATTAATAAATAATTAATTTAATTACCTTTATTATTCGTTTATTATTTATTTATTATATTTATTTCTATAATTTTTTATCCTTTCTTATATTCTTATATTCTATTTAAATAATTTTATATTTTATTTAAAGTTGATCATTAGGATTAAAAGTTTTCTTTTTATTAACTGTATCTCGTCCAATAAGTATAATACCAATCTTTTTTTGATTCGGAGATAATGAAGAATCATTATCTTTTTCTGGGTCATTATCACCATATCCACTAATTCTATAAAAATTATCTATACTCAACCCATTGTTTATAAGAAATTTTCGTACATTATTAGCTCTATCAAAAGATAATTCCCATTTACCATAATCATTTAGTGATAGATCAATACTTTTACCACTAAATCCATCTATACAGACATACATATTTGTATATCGAATTTTTTTAGCAATATTAGTCAATAAATAAGACCCAAAAGATGTTAATTTTGCCTCACCTTTTTCAAATATAGTTGAATTCCCAGAATCACTCATATATATTGCCAGACCATTAGGCATTTTAACAAAAGTTACGGAATTATTTGCAGAATACTCCTTATCATCAGCACCAAGACTTTGTTTTATATCTTCTCTTAAACTTTCCAAATTTGATGATATACCTATATGTTCTTTATCAGATGGATTATCAAAATTTTTTTCAACTTTATTATCAATAGCTTTCTCATTTTCTAATTTTCCAGTTTTGTTTTCTTTTTCATCATTACCATAAAAACCAGGTTTGAAATATTCTGCTATTTTTTTTAATTTATTTGATGGTGTTGAATTTAATAACCATAAAAGCATAAAAAGAGCCATCATTGCCGTTATAAAATCAGCATACGCTACTTTCCAAGCACCACCTTGATGTTTTTTACTATGGGCATGTCCATGGCTATATTTACTGAAATTATATTGGTATCCAGAAGTTCTTTTTTCTTTTGTTTTCATAAATATACTATTGTAAAGTTAACAATTTCATTTATTTATATTATTTATATCATAATATCAATGAAATAATTTTTGTAATTCTTTTTAAGAAAATATTTTTAATAAAGTATAATAAAAAATAATAAGATTTTGAATTTAATTTATGAATTATAAAGTAATTTAATAAAAATTATAATAATTATTATTTTTTCCTATCCGCAGCTAATTCTATCTCATGAAATGAAGGTTGTATATAAGATGGAATAACTTGTCTTGCAAATTCTATACATATTGATGGAGGATGACCCTTTACATAAGCTAATATTGCGGCTTTTAGGCATTCTATAATTTTTATTTCAACATCCATAACATTTTCTAGATAATTATTTAAAGGGGAAAAAATAGAGTAAGACATAAAAATACCAAGAAATGTTCCAACCATTGCACTAGCTATTTTAGCCGCTAAGATAGGTGCTTCATCTCCTGCTGATGATAAAGCAATAATCATACCTAATATCGCAGCTATAAGACCAATTCCTGGCAAAGCATCAGCCATTTTATTGATCACACCTGAAAGACGATCATTATGTGTTTTTATTTCATTAATACGATCTGACATCATGTAATCTATTTCATATACATTGTCAAAACCAATCACTATCAAACGAAAATAATCGCAGAAGAATGTTTGTGCTAACTTATTTTTTATTAATAAATTATTAGTTTTTAGAATAGGACTATCTGCAATGTTTTCTATATGTCTTTCTATATCTTGATGAGTATTTGCTTGAGAAAAACGCAGAAAATCAAGTAATGTCATCAATAATGATGTATAACTTTCTTTAGAAAGATTTTTTTTATTAGAATAAAATATAATCTTTTTAATTAATTCCTTTTGTAATAATATTGGGTTACTTATAAAAAAATATCCTAACATCATTCCAATAACAATTAGATACTCTTTATAATGTAAAAAAGCATTATGAGAAGATCCATTAGGATCAAATATAGAGAAAATTATAACGATAACCATTAAAATAACACCGACAATTGGAGGCATATGTAAAAAGTATGAGTAATATTTTATTAAATAAGATTAATTATTATTTATAATTTATAATATACGCTAGTATTATTTAAATGCTATTATATTTTATGATTTTTGAAAAATTACTTTATTTCTTATTACTTTTTAAGATAAGTTGAGTATTATGCCTTATTACTATAAAGTAAGGTAAATTCTTTTATTAACATCAAGTATACGATTGGCTATAAGATGATCAAATACAAAATTATATAATCTATCAACTTGTGGTTCATTATAGCTTATTTCAAGCTGATATATATTATGATATATATTATCATATTGATTATTATATTGTGAGATTTTTATATAATCTTTAGATGTTGTTACAAGATCAACTTCAAGTTCTTTAGCTCTCTGAATAAGACTTATCACTTCTTTTTCTTTATATCTGTGATGATCATTAAAAACATGCTTTTCAACTATTATTGCTCCACATTGTTTCAAAGTAAAGAAGAATTTCTCTGGTTGACCAATTCCAGTAAAAGCTAAGAATTTTTTTCCTGTATAATTTTCTTGATTTTTTGTCTCAGCTAATATTTTAAATATTTTAACATCTGGTGCCACGCGACTAGTGTAATTGTAATAATAATGAGATTCAAGCATTGATTTATCATATCCTACAATAACAATAGCTTCAGTACGATCTAACGCATTTTCCCAGTCTTCACGTAGTCTACCAAACGGAATTGTTTTATATAAAGAAGGATCATGCTTTAAATCAAGAGCACTAGTAACAATTATAGAAAAATCCTTTTGTATCTTGAAATTCTGATGTCCATCATCCATCAATATAATATCACATCCGTCTTCCATTGCTGTTTTTGCTGCCAATACTCTGTTATTAGCAACATATACTTTTGCTTTTGTTGCTTTACTTAATAATAATGGTTCATCCCCAACTTCTTCTGCGGTATGTTTATTGTAATCAACTATAATAACATCTTCTTTCTTAAAAATATTTTTAAAAATATTTTGTTTTCTGCCATATCCACGCGAAAGTATAGCAACTTTATATCCATCTTTTGAGATTCTTTTCGCCATTGCTTCTACTAAAGGGGTCTTTCCAGTTCCTCCCATTTCAATATTACCTATGGATATTACAGGAACTGATACCATCATCACTTTTTGTAATTTAAAATACAAACTTTGAATAATTAAATAAATTTTATCGAGAAAAAGTGGCTTAAACATTATATAAAATAAGTTTTTTGCTATTTTTTTTACAAATTTACTTGATATAAAATTCATAATAATTTTTTAATTTTTTATTTAATTACCCACTTGAAAATCAATAATAGCATTCATATATAGATATTGTGTGGCTGATGCTGTCACAATATTATAAATTGTAATAACATCAAAACATTTTTATTTAAAACATTTTATTTAAAAAAAATTAAAAACTTTCTTTAGTTGAAATACAAAATAATATAGAAATTTATTTAACCATTAATTGAATGTAAAGTACTATGACTGATAAAAATAAAATTATGCCTATGCATGATAAAATTGTTGTCAAGAAAAAGGATGGTGAAGACAAAACACCAGGAGGTATTCTTTTACCAGAAAGCGCAAAAGATAAACCAATTCAGGGTACTGTAATTGCAGTGGGCTCTGGAGTAAGAGATAAAGATGGAAAAGTTATACCTCTTGATGTAAAGATAGGTGATCAAATAATTTTTGCTAAATGGGGAGGAACAGAAATTAAATTTGATGGTGAAGAATATCTCATCATCAAAGAAAGTGATGTTCTTGCTAAATTAGTATAATATTCACTTTTCGTTTTAGTATAAAATAAAATATACAAATTATAAAACAATAATAAACAAAAATTTAATAAATTTAACAATTTTTATAATAAAAAATTTATATGTCAGGAAAAGAAATCGTTTCAGGAAATGAAGCAAGAAAACAAATTATGAATGGTGTTAATCGCTTATGTTCTATCGTCGAAGTCACTTTAGGACCAAGTGGCATGTGTGTTGCTCTTGATTCAAAATTTGGTCAACCAAAAGTAACAAAAGATGGAGTAACAGTTGCAAAATCAGTTGAATCTAAAAACAGATTAGAAAATATAGGAATTCAAATTGTAAAAGCTGCAGCAAGTAAAGCAAATGATACAGCAGGTGATGGAACAACAACTGCTACTGTTTTAGCTGGTGCTATGGCTGCTGAAGGATTTAAAGCAGTTTCAAGTGGAGTTAGTCCAGTAGATATTGCAAAAGGTATAGATAAAGGAATAAAATCAGCAATAGAGTATATAAAATCAATATCAAGAAAAGCAAGTGATTCCTCCGATATAGTAAAAGTTGCAACTATATCAGCAAATGGAGATCAAGAAATAGGAAATATTTTAGCATCTGCATTTGAAAAAGTTGGTAACGACGGGGTTGTTACAGTAGAAGAAGCTAAAGGTAATGAGATGGAATTAGAAGTTGTAGAAGGTATGCACTTTGATAGAGGATATCTTTCTCCATACTTTGTTACTAATTCAGAAAAAATGACAGTTGAAATGGAGAGACCATTAATTCTTCTTGTTGAAAAAAAGATCAGTAATATTCAAGACATATTGCCTCTCTTAGAAGGTGTGGTACAATCTGGACGTCAGTTACTCATTATAGCTGAAGATGTTGATGGAGATGCGCTTGCAACCTTAGTTATTAATAAACTTCGTGGTGGATTAAAAGTAGCTGCTGTTAAAGCTCCAGGATTCGGAGATAGACGCAAAGCAATGCAAGAGGACATAGCAATATTAGTTGGCGCTCAACTAGTTAGCGAAGAAGTTGGTCGTACTTTAAAAAATACTACATTAGAACATTTAGGTACAGCTCAAAAAGTTACTATTTCAAAAGATAACACAACAATAGTTGTTGGAAATGCTAATACAACAAAAGATGCTGTTGCTAAACGTTGTGCTCAAATACGTCATCAAATCCAAGAAAGCACATCAGACTATGATAAAGAAAAACTAGAAGAGAGATTAGCAAAATTAGCAGGAGGTGTTGCTGTTGTGAAAGTTGGAGGAACAACAGAAGTTGAAGTTAAAGAAAAGAAAGATCGCGTTGATGATGCTAAAAATGCAACAAGAGCTGCTATTGAAGAAGGTATAGTTGCTGGTGGAGGTGTCACACTTCTATATGCATCAAAAGCTTTAGATTCTATCAAAGCTGCTAATCCCGCAGAAGAAGCTGGTATAAGAGTTGTAAAAAAAGCTTTACGTGCTCCAATATTACGTATTCTTACAAATGCAGGAATAGAAAATAGTGCATCTATTGCTGATAAGTTATTAGAAAAGGGGGATAGCAATATGCTATATGATGCTCGTAAAATGCAATATGTAAGTGCTAATGAAGGAATAATAGACCCAGCAAAAGTAGTTCGCGTTGCTTTAGAAAGTGCTGGATCTGTAGCAATATCATTATTAACTACTGAGGGTGCTATTGTTGATCTTCCAGAGGAAAAACATACTCCATCAATGCCAGGTGGTGGTATGGGAGGTATGGGAGGTATGGGTGATATGGATTTCTAAAATCTTTTCCTTCTCCTAGGGGTATTCAGCTTTGTTAATTAAAATAATATATTTTTATATATATGAAATAAAATTCAATAGCTGTATACCTTATTAACGGTATTAATATCTAATATTAATAAAGAATATACTGTTTTACTATCAAATGTTCTGATAATTGTTTAATAATTCTATTGTATTAAATGATTGTCATTTTGCTATAATTTCTGTTAGGATGCTGAATATGTAAGTGATTTTTAAGCTTTTCAGCTTTAATTATTTCAGATATTATTAATTAATTTGATAGTTTAAAATATAAAGTATATATGAATGATTACATTTTTTTAAGCATTTCAGAAGTAAGTGAACTTTTAAGAAGTAGAGAAATTTCTGCATCTGATTTAGCAGAAGCATATATTTCCTTAGCTGAAAAGTTTAAATATATGAATGCCTTTATTACAATTGATTATGATGCTATAAGAGCTTCTGCCATTGAATCTGATAATAGATTGAGAAAAGATAGTGATGAAATTAATTTGCTAGAAGGAATTCCTATTGCAATTAAAGATTTATTCTGCACTCAAAATGAATTGACAACTGCTGGATCTGCTATGTTGAGAAATTTCAGATCACCATATGAATCTACTGTTACTTATAAGCTCAAAAAATCTGGTGCAATTCCATTTGGAAAAACTAATATGGATGAATTTGCAATGGGATCTGATAATTCATACAGTTATTTTGGTCCTGTAATAAGTCCGTGGAAAAATTCTCAATTCCCTGATAAAAAAATTGTTCCAGGTGGATCTTCAGGTGGTTCAGCTGCAGCAGTGGCTTCTTATCAATGTATGGCAGCTTTGGGAAGTGATACTGGAGGATCTGTTCGACAACCTGCTGCTTTTTCAGGATTAGTTGGTGTTAAACCAACTTATGGAAGATGTTCACGTTGGGGGATGATTGCATTTGCTAGTTCATTAGATCAAGCAGGAGTTCTTACTAGATCTGTATTAGATGCTGCATTAATTCTAGATGTTATTACTGGTTATGATGAAAAAGATCAAACTTCACTAAATTTTGAATCAACTAGATGTACTGATGTTTTAAAGAGTAATTGTAGTATAAGGGGTTTAAAAATAGGAATTCCTTCTGATTATAAAATAGCAGGAATGAGTGAAGATATAATTAGAATGTGGGAAAAAGCTGAAGATTGGTTAAAAGAAGAAGGTGCTGAGATTGTTCCAATTAATTTACCTAATACTAGTGTTGGAATATCTGTTTATTATGTTATAGCTCCTGCTGAAGCATCATCTAATTTAGCAAGATATGATGGTATCAGATATGGTGAAAGAGCAACTCGTTCTGGACAAACTTTTAATGAAATGGTAGCTGAAACAAGAAGCCAATTTTTTGGAAATGAGGTAAAAAGAAGAATTATGATAGGAACATATGTATTATCTGCTGGAACTTACGATAAGTATTATGGTCAAGCACAAAAAGTTCGTCATATAATTGCCCAAGATTTTAAAAATGCTTTTGAAGTTGTTGATGCAATATTAACACCTACAGCCCCAACACCAGCTTATAGTTTAGGAGAAAATCAAGATAATCCTGCTACTATTTATATGAATGATGCATTTACAGTTCCAACATCTTTAGCAGGATTACCTGCAATATCTGTTCCATGTGGTTTATCTGAAAAGGAACAGTTACCTTTAGGATTACAAGTTATTGGTAATTATTGTCAAGAAGACATAATATTTAAAGTTGCATTTGCTCTAGAAAAAAACGCAAATTTTTCTAGAAATAGATTAATTAATGATTTATTTAAATAAAGTTATATTATTATAGAATAATTTTAACTATTTTTATTATTACATAAAAATATATATAAAAGATATATAAGTAAAAGATATATAAGTATACAAACTATACAATATTAATATATGATTAATAACGAAATATTTTATGGATTTTTAAATAAATTTGCTTTATCAGTAAATTTTAACATTAAAAACAATAATTTTAATAATATAAGTACAGATATACAAAGTAAATATCTAAATATTTCAAATGCTATAACACATGCGATAAATAATAGTTTATTATCATTTTATGATTTTCCATATTATATAGAAATATCAGAAAAAACAAAAAATGGAATAGAATATAAAAAATTACCTTTTTTTCTTCTCAATCAATCACATACTAATATACCAATTGTTATAAATGATAAGAATATATCTCCTGAAAGGATTCGAAATATTAAAGCTGATTCTTTAATAACTAGAGAAACTAATATTATACTAGCTATTAAAACCGCTGATTGTATTCCAATAATATTAATTGATAAAAATAATAAAGTAGTATCTGTAGTTCATGCTGGATGGAGAGGTGCAATTAATAATATTATTAAAAATTCATTAGAAAAAATGAAGGATAATGGTGCAAATATGAAAGAAATATCAGCTTTTATAGGTCCTTGCATACAGCAGAATTCATATGAAGTTGATTATAAATTTTATACAGAAGTATTAGATATTAACAAAAAAAATATAATTTTCTTTAAACTTTCTAGAAAATATCTAGAAAATCAAAAAGATAATATAGATTTTTTAAAAAAAAATCAAAAAATAATAAGAAAAGAAAATATTAAGTATTTATTTGATTTACCTGGATATTGTAAGCAAAAGTTATTAGAATATGATATAAAATCTATAGCATTATATCCAATTGATACATACTCTAATCCAGATAATTTTTTTAGTTATCGTTATTTCAGTAATCATCAATATAATGATATAAAATATAGAAGACAGATTTCTTGGGTATCTATAACTGATTTTATCAATTAAAAAATCGAAAAATAATAATTAGTAATTAATAATTAAATAAAATTTAAATAATAAAAATATTATCTTATATTATAATATAATAATATATCTATTTTAGTTTTTATATAATATACTATACTTTAATATAATACTGAGATTAATTATATACTTATATATTTAATTATATAAAATTTTAAAATAATATATCATTATTATTTATATTTTTATTTTTTAATAAATTATCTATTATTTCGGAATCAAGACCATAAGATGGTTTTATGGTTATCTCTTTGATTTGTCCCCATGGTATACCATTTTTTCTTTCTTGTGCTGTAACTGTCAGAATTCCATTAACATCTAAGCAAAATGTTATTTCTATTCTATCATTTTCTTTTGAACAACCTTCAGAGCATTTGAATGAAAATTTTGCTAAAGAACGACATTCTTTTACTAAATCAGATTCTCCTTGTACAACATGAATTTTTACTAATTCTTGATTATCTTCATATAAACCAAAAGATTTTTTAATTATAGATGGAATTGGTGTATTTCTTGGAATAATTTGATCAACACATCCATTTGCAACTTCAATACCTAATGTTAATGGATTTACATCAAGTAATAAAATACCTGAATTAACACTTAGTGCTCCTGCTTGAATGCCAGCACCTATAGCAACCACATCATCAGGATTGATATTATTTTTAAGTTTTTTAAAGAAAGAATCACTTATTATTTTTTTTATCATAGGCATTCTTGTTGTGCCTCCAACTAAAATTATTTCTTCAATATCATTTATATCAATTTTAGCATCATCTATAACAGATTGCATTATACGTATTGTTTTTTGTACTATTTCAATACATATTTCTTCTAAATCAGATTTTTTTATTATAGGTAATATTTCTTTTTGTTTTTTTAGATTATTTAATATTTCCGTAATACTTCTTGTACTACTTATACTTTTTGTATCATTAAATTTTAAAATATCTTTAAATTCAAAGGAATCATTTTCAGATAGCCATTCTCTGATAGATCTTGCAAGTTGTAAATTATTAATCTTATAATGATCAGCTAATGCTTTATCAAAATCATTACCACCAAGATCTCTTATTCCTCCTGTTGCAAATACTTCCAAAACTCCATATTGAGATTTTACAATAGAGACATCAAAAGTTCCACCTCCTAAATCATAAACTAAAAAATATTTACCATCACAATTTTTTTTATCTAAACTACCATAAGCTATTGCAGCAGATGTAGGTTCATTAATAAGTCTTAATACATTAAATCCTGCCATATATGCTGCAACTCTGGTTGCTGATCGCGCTGCATCATCAAAATAAGCAGGAACCGTTATAACAGCATTATCTAGCTTCATTTTTAATTTTGTTTCTGCTTGTTCTTTTAAATATTTAAGTATATCTGATGATATTTCTATCGGAGTACGTGATTTATGATCACTACATAAAATATATATAATTGATTCATTTGATAAGTTAAAATCTATATTAAATTCGCGATATTTATTATTTTTAGTATAATTACTATCATTTGCAGTAATATCTTTTAAACCTAAACCCATCAATCTTTTTATTGATCTTAAACAAGATTCTTCTTTTTCAGCTTCTTCTCCAACAATTATTTTTCCATTTTGAGTATAATAAACAGAGGATGAGCATTTTGCTATTATTTCTACTTTATTTCTCAATTCTACATCTTGATATTCATCATCCATAATTTCTACATCATAGTTTATAACGTAATCTTGCTCATTATCATCATTATATGTTGATTCGCTTGATTCATCGTTAAAAGGCAAACAAATAGATATTAAAGAATTAGTTGTCCCAAGATCTATACCAACAACTCTTAGAGAGTCTTCACTCTTTTGATTAATTTTTAAATTTTTATTATTCATTATTATGATTTATAAATCTAATTTTTCTTATAATTTTATGAGAGAATTTTTTTAAAAAAAATGCTTTTTGCCAGATTTCTATTGCTATTTTATAATTTTGTTCGGAAAATTTTAAATATAAGTTATTTATTAAATTTTTTATTTCAGAATTTATTTCTGATTGTAAAATCCTGCATTCTTTTTCATTATTTATTTTTTCAAGATTTTCATACAGTGAAAAAATTAACATTGATAAATCTTTATTATTTATTTCAACTGAATAACCCAAGCATTTAAACATATGCTCAGCTCTATCAATATCGTCAAATAACACATGAAATTGCTCATTAATCATAGATAAGTATGCTATATCACATTCTTTTGCATTACAGCAGAATTTATGAACATTATGATGATCGTCATAATTAGATATGTAATTATTATTAATGAAATCAATATCTTTATCTGTTGAATTGATATCACATTTTCTCATATTTATAGAGTAATTATGTCTATACTCTTTTATTTTTTTATTCCTTTTATATATTAAAAGATCTTTATCAATAAAGTAGTTAAAATCTAAATCAAATGTTAAAAAATAACTCATCATAACATATCAATATTTATACTTCATATTATTTTATTAGTATTAATTGCTGAGAGAAGTTTATTAATAAATGTAGGATGTCCTGCAATTATTCCATTATCTTCCATCTGAGATATATTATTAATAGTTTTAAAATTCAAATCTACAATTTTTACACCAGCTTCTCTTCCTATTAAGTAAGCAGCAGATAAATCCCATCTTTTTAACTTTTCAGCAAATATAACTAAATCATTTTTTCCACTTGATAAATATGTAATATCTTTTGCTATGCTACCTGAGATCCTCCATCTTACTGAATGATCTGATAAAAAATTAAATACTGAATCAAAAGCAGAAATTTTTTCTTTATGTAAAATTGTATTTACAACTGCACCATTTATTTCTTTACATGGCATAACATTAATTCTTGTTTGTTGTCCATATTGATCAATATGATACGCGCCTATTCCATCTTCTGCCCAAAAAACTTCTTGATAAGATGGATAATATATCATTGATGATAATACTTTTGCAATAACTTTAGGATTCTGAACATATTTTGATATTTCATTAACATTAGTAATATTTGGTGGTATAGCAATATGTTCTAATGATATGCAAATTACAAAATTAGGATTTCCTCTAATAAAATTTGTTGTTCCATCAATTGGATCTACTACCCAACGTCTTACAAAACCATCTTTTTGGACTTTTTCCCAAGATGTTGTTTGAATATATCCACTTTCTTCAAGTAAAAAATGATATTCTGGACGAAATTGTTGTAATTCATAAGCTATTATCTTTTCTGATTGTTTATCAGCACTACTTACAAAATCAAATGATCCTTTTGTTTCAACTGATAATAAGCTTAATTCTCCAAAATCTCTTACTACTGCAGACCCAGCTTTTTGAGATATTTTTAATAACTTATCTATTAGAATAGGCCTTTGACTCATGATGATATAATTTGATTAGTAAAAAATAAAACTGCTTATAATAAAGCTTATGTAATACGAATTTATAGTATATGAAATAGAATGTATCTGTCAATTTTATAATATTTTTGATAAAACATCACATCATTTGTATTTTATAAAATAATTATAATAAATTAATGAATATAATGAATGATAATAATAAAAATAATTTTATAATATATAATACTTATTCACTTATTAAAAATGAGAAAAATTCAACTTCTTTCACCATCTGCAATTAGTAAAATTGCTGCAGGTGAAGTTATAGAAAGACCTGCATCTGTAGTTAAAGAATTAGTAGAAAATTCAATAGATTCTGGTGCAGATGAAATTAATATTATTATTAAAAATGCTGGTATAACTCTAATAGAAGTTTCAGATGATGGAGGTGGAATTGATAAAGAAGATTTACATCTTGCTATTACAAGTCATGCAACTTCTAAAATAACATCTGATAATATTAATGATATTCGATTTCTTGGCTTTCGTGGAGAAGCTCTTGCATCTATTGTAAGTAGTGCAAATGTATCTATTATATCAAAGAATTCAGATTCAGATTTGGCTTGGGAACTAGATGTGAATGGAAAGGAAGAAAAAGAAATAAGAATTTTTTCTTGTTATCGTGAAAAAAAAGGTACAACAGTAATAGTTAGAGATCTTTTTTCTTTAATCCCAAATAAATTAAGATTTTTACCATCAAAGAATAATGAAATTGCTACTATTATAGAATTAATTAATCAATTTACTCTAATAAACAATAAAATAAAATTCAAATTAAAAATTGATGATAAAATAGTTATTAATATTCATGAAAATACGGATATATCAAAAAGAATAGAATATGTAATGGGAATAAATTTTTGGAATGATGCTTTAAAGATTGAAAGTCATAGTAAATATTTAAATATTTCAGGTTATATTATCAATCCAACTGGATGTACAAATCGTGGTAAAATTATAACATTTGTTAATAATAGAGTTGTTAAAGATCCAAAAATATATTCATCTATCAAAATAGCATATAATGGATTAATTGAGAAAAAATATACTCCTAGCTGTGTTGTTTTTATAGAAACTGATAGTAGTAATATTGATGTAAATATTCATCCTCATAAAACACAAGTTAAATTTACTAATGAAATATTAATGAAGAATGATATTATAAATAGTATTAAGAATACATTACGTCGTTCTAGCAGTAGTATTACTCTCATTGAAAATATTATAGATAATAGTATTTTGAACCGAATAAATGATAATAATAAGAATAAATCACTCATTTTATCAGAATTTTTATCAGAATATAATAATATTACTACAAAAGATAATATTAATAATGAAAATATTGATTTAAGTCAGGATTCAGATAATTTAAATAATTATATAAAATTAAAAAATAATAAACTTTTATTAAAAGAATTAGAGTTTTCTTTTTGTGATAAAAACAAACATGATGAATATCTATATAATTACAAACAATATCATAATAATACATATTTTAATGAAAATAGACCTATTTATAGTAATAAAATACTAAAATTAGGTGATCCAATTTGTCAAATTAATAATTTATATATTATATCTATTTGTCATATAGAAAATGCTCTAGTTATTATCGATCAACATGCTGCACATGAAAGAATTGTATTAGAAAATATGAAAAAAACTTTAAAAAATGGTATGAATTTACCTAAACAAAATCTTCTTTTTTCAGATATAATTTTATCAGAAGGTATTGATTTTTCTAAAGATGAATTATTTATAATACGTGAGAATAAATATCTCTTTGAAAAATTTGGTATAGATATTCAAATTTATGAATCAAAAATCGAAGTAAATTCTATTCCTTCAATATTTGGTGGATTTATTTCTGCTAAAGATGCAATAATAGATATTATTCAAAAAGTTATATCAAATTCTTTAATAACAGAAGAAATACTTTTAAGTAAAATAGATGAAATCTGTGGTAGAATTGCTTGCTACTCTAGTATTAAAGCAGGAAATGCATTAACTGTTGAAGAAATGCGAGCATTAATTCAAGAAATTGAAAATAATGATTTTACAAGCCAATGTAATCATGGGAGACCAACATATGTTAAGCTTTATACTCCTCTTTTAGAAAAAATGTTTTGTAGATAATTAGTAGTTTTAAAAATTAGTAATTTTAAATTTTATACTTATTTATTTAATAAATGTAATTTTGTATAAGATTTTTACTAAAAATCAATTTTATTCTACATTTTGATAAAATAATAATAAGATATAGCAATTAGTAATATATCTTTATAATAAAATAATTCTAGATAATTACTGCAAAAGATTTTTACAAATTTTAATAATATTTCTTTAGATTCCTTTAAATTTAAAGTTTTATCATATTCACATCATAATCTTTGATTTTTTAATATTTTCTAATATTTAATCTCTTTTGTATTTTTATTTCTATTTTGTTTCTATTTTGTTTATTTATGAGTTTTATTCTGAGCTGTCTGGTATTACAATTGAAGTAATTGTCACACCTATTTTATCTCCAACAATAATAACTTCACCATAAGCTACACATCTTCCATTAATATGAATTTCAACTGGCTCATTTTCTTTGCGATCCAATTCAATTATAGAATTAGGCTTTATATCAAGAACTTGAGCAACACTCATTTTTCTACTGCCTAATACAATATTAACTTCTAATGGAATATTATAAACAGCTTTTAATGGGAAAGATCCTTCTTTTTTATCAGTTTTATCAATTGTAGAATTTTCTTTTTTATTTTTCAAATCTGTTGATGTCATAGTATGATATTAATAACTATATATATTTATTTAAATATAATTCTAAAAATTAAATAGGATTTTTTAAGAAACTATTATTTTTACTAAAAATTAACTAAAAATTAACTTTTATTCATATTATAAAAATTAATTGTATTCTATATTTTGACAAAATAATAAGATGTAATAATTAGTAATATATTTATATTTTTATAAAATAATAATTTTTGATAATTACTGCAAGGGCTTTTTACAATAAATATATATATTTATTAGATACTGGAATTAATAGAAATAATATCATCATAAATAAAATTATTTTTAATCTTTGAATTGAGTTGAGTTATATATCGTCATCTTTTTTTATAAACCAAGGTTCTATATAATGATTTATTATTTCATCCAATTTCTGTAGTATAATATTTTTATCTTTTAAAGTATATCCATTATTCCAAATAATCTTACAATCACCAGGTGCAATTTTACGACTACCAACTAGATTTATCCCTTTTTCTTTAAAACTATCTCCAATTAATTTTACAAGAGAATTAACAATATTTGAGTTTACTTCAATAGTAGATATAGAATAATTAATATTTGTTGATAATTCTTCTTCTATAAAATCATCTATAATATTTTCTGGGATGTATTTATATATTTTATCAACTATTTTATGTACCATTGATTTTACAAGAATCAATGTATTTTTTTTATTATTAATAAGCTCTTTCGATAATATATCATTTATTTCTTCGATTTTTTGATCAATTTTTGATAATATATCCGATATTTTTTGATGAATTTCATCGACTTGATCAACTTCTTTTTTTTGGGATTTTTCTTTTATAGAGATAATATTTTTTAAATTATTAACATTATTTATAATACTTTGAAGTTGTGCTGATGATATACTAATAAGAGATGCTGTTGGTGCAATATTTGGATTATAATATCTACTATAAGGACCACTATATGTAGTATTATTATTTTCTGATATGTTTTTATTCAAAATTTCAGAATTATTATTTTTTTGAATTACTTTATCACTAATATTATTATAAAAATCATTATCAGTAATAATTTTATTATTAGAATATTTTTCTGAAATATTATACTCAGTTAATGAATTAATATAATTAGTATAATCTATATTATCTATTTTTTGATTATAATTATAATAATTTTCATTATTATTTTTTATAGATCCTTTATTATTTGAATTAATTTCAGTATTTTTCTCAAGAGACTTATCCTGTAAATTATTTATTAATTCAAAATTTTTATCATTTTCTTTGTAAGAATTTTTAGAAAAATCTTTTAAATCAAGTTTTCTAAATTTTTGTGAAGAAGATGACATATCTACAATTCAAAAATAAAAAAATAAAATTTCATTTTATATATTATTAATTATTATCTTTTAAGATGTTATCTTTTAAAACAATATGACCAGAATCGAGTAATTTTTTTGTTTGATCTGTTATTGTTCTTTGTGCTCTCATTATTTCAGAAGCATTAGTATTGCTTAAAGTTGTAACTTCTTCTAAAAGAAGTTTTGCAGCACGTTGTGACATAGCATTAGCAAAAACTCTTCTAATATTTTCATTTGATCCTTTTAAAGCTATTATAAGATCATTTTTATTCTGCAAGTTTGCAAGAATAGTTTGAATAGATGGATAATCAAGTTTTGCTATATCAGAAAAAGAGAACATCATTTTTTTAATATTATCTGCTGCATTCTTATCATAAATTTCTATTTTATTTAAAAAATTCTCACTATTTATTGTACTATTATCATTAGCATTTAATGTATCCAATATATCGGCAATTACTTGAATATTGCTTTTTGTTCTTGTTTGTTCAACAATAAATTTTTCCGTAAATTGTTTGTGCAGTGCTTTTTCGAGATGCTTTATAGATTGTGATGATAGTTTTTCCATACTCAAAATTCTTTTGACAATCTCAAATGAATATTCTTTGTCCATTACTGAAAGAACTGCTGCCGCTTTAGGAGAGGATATAATAGATAAGATAGCTGCTATGGTTTGAGGATGTTCTTTTTTTAAAAAAATCATTAAATCTTGACGACTCATTTTTTCAAGATGATCCCAAACGCTAACTCTATTATGATTTTCAACTTCATCTATAATTCTATTAGCTTTTTCAGAGCCTAAAGATTTTTGAAGCATATCAAGAACTAAATTCTTATTTCCTACAACATTAAATGACTCATTAACTCTCCATAAAAATTCAAATAATACATTTTCAACAATTTCAGATGGAACTTGTCCTAATGACATAAGTGCTTTAGAAATTTGCTTAATTTCATTTTCATCAAATTTGGGCAAAATAGAATTTAATGAATCTTCATCTAACAAACGCATTAAAATAGCTACTTTTTCAGGTCCTGATAGTGATTTTTTTTGTTCTGATAACATTTTTTATAATTTTAATAGATTTTCTATATAAAAATGCATTTAACAAATAAATATTACTCTTTTTCAGAGTTATTACTATTTAATAACCATAATATTGCATTCATAGCAATTTTTTGATCACTTTTAACGGAATCATTTAAATGCTTTACCAAATTTTTTAAACTCCCATTTCTTTCTTCAGTGTTAATGCTATTTATATTTGCTGCTTTATTATCTATATTAGACATATTATCTGATTTGTTATTATTTGTTAGAATTTTTCTAGAAAATTGATCAGGAATAGATGATAAATCAATTTTTTTGTCGTTATTATATTGATTATTATCATTTTCATTTAATGTATTTTGCTTTATTTGATTTAGTTTGATATCTAACATCTTACCTCTTATAAATTTAAGAATCCATGGGCGCAATCCTACAAATCCTAAAACTAAGAATGCAAATGCTATAAGTACAATTTTAGCAAAAGTTTTTTTATCATCAATAATATTTTTATTTGTATTTTCAATATCTGATTGTATTTTTTGTTCAAAAGGTAAATTTATTACCTCTAATGTATCTCCACGATTCTCATCAATTCCAGCAGCTTTAGCTGATAAAGCATATAGTTTTTTCATTTCTTCTTCAGATCTTTGTTTATATACTTGATTTCCATTTTCATCTTTTTGATAAGAACCATCAACAATAACAGCTACAGATAGATTATTAATATTTCCCCACTGCATAACTTTATTTGTAACTGTTCTTGATATTTCAAAATTTGTTATATCACTATATGAGGAATGTTTTTTAGATGGATCTCCATTTTCATTTAAATATTGATTATAATTAGGTACATTATTAGCAACAGTTACATTTTTACCTGAATCTTTTTCTGTATTTTCTTCGTTATTGCTTTTTTTAGATCTAATAACTTGTCTATCTGGATTAAAATCTTCAATATTTACCATTTCTTTATTAAAGTTAATATTAGCACTAACAGTAGCTTTTACTTTATCTTCACCAACATATTTAGAAATAATAGATTCTATAGAATTTTGAATTTTTGTTTCAATATTTTCTCGATATTCTAACATCTCTTTACTAATATTATCTTTTTCTTCTTCATTTAATTCTAATTGAAGTTTTTTTCCAGTTTGATCGAGAATTGTTATATTTTTCATTAAAAGATCTGGTACTGCACTTGCCATAAGATGTGCTATACCATTGATATTTTTTTTATTTAATTGATAACCTGGTTTAATTTTAACAACAACTGATGCTGAAGGAGATGGACCTATCTTACTAAATAAGTCTCTTTTTGGTAATACTATATGTACTCTAGCTGATTCTATTGGTGTAAGGCTACTTATAGTACGTGCAATTTCACCCTCCATTGCTCTTGTTAGATTAACATTATTCATAAACTGTGATGAACCAAATACATTAGAAGACTTATCAAAAATTTCATATCCATCTTGTGAATGTATCATAGGTAATCCCTCTTGAGCTAATATCATTCTCAATGATAGTGCTCGATCAAATGGTACCATTATCTGATTTCCATCACCATTAATATCATATTTTACTCCCATAGCTTGAAGACGTGATAATACTGGACTACTATCTTCTGGAGAAAGATTATTATATAAAGGTACCATAGATGGATTTGAAATAGTGTAAAAAACACTTATTCCTATAATAATAAGTAAAAAGCTTGAAACTATTAAAGCTAAAATCTTATTTTTTTCTAAATTTTTTATAAAATCCATATTATAAATTAAGTCAAACTATCTTAAAGTTGGTATAATTCAAATAATAAGTATATATAATATAATTTTTAATTTTTATTATAATAATATTATTATTCATTCCTTAAAAATTTTTATCACAAAAAATTATTACTATTAATTGTATTTGAAATACAGAATTATTATCTATACAAGTGATAATATAAATATATATACAATATACATATTTACAAATAAATATTTAATTTTTTTTCATCAAATAGATTTAATAAATATAATTAATTGCAAATATATATTAGATTTTAAATAATATATCGTATATTAATTATTATTAATAATAATACGAATTATTTTTACAGTAAAATTTTAATAACAATTACTATTGTAATAATATTTATATTATAAATATATAATTTAATTTTATAGCAACTATAAACAATTTTTTATTATAAATGCATATTTTTCCGCAATATCTTTATAAGCGTCAATACGACCAGATTTTCCAGAATGTCCAGTTCCCATATCAGTTTTTAAAAGTATAATAGAACTAGTATTATTATTGAATTCACGCAATTTTGCAACCCACTTCATAGCTTCCCAATATCCAACTCTTGGGTCATTAATTCCAGCTGTAACAAACATATGTGGATATTTGTTATTTTTAACATTATCATATGGAGAATAAGATTGGATATATTCAAAATATTCCTTATTTTCTTCTGGATTTCCCCATTCCTTATACTCACCAGGAGTTAATGGTAAACTACTGTCTAACATAGTATTTAGAACATCAACAAAAGGAACTTCTGCTATAACAGCTCTATAAAGTTCAGGTTTTTCATTAACACAAACACCAACTAACATTCCACCAGCACTTCCACCATGTATTACTATATCTCCTGGTTTTGTATATCCTAAATTTATAAGAGTCTCAGAAACATCTATAAAATCATTAAAAGTTCTTTTTTTATTCAGCATTTTCGCTTGCTCATACCATTCTAATCCTAAATCATCTCCACCTCTAATATGACCAATAGCATATATAAATCCTCTATCTAACAAAGATATAATACTATTTCTAAAACTACAATCAATTCCTATTCCATAAGAACCATAACCATATAATAATAGAGGAAGAGATTTAATATCTTCTTTATTTTTATAAAATTGATTTATATTATAATTTTTTACTTTATATTTATGAAATATTAATGAAATCGGTATTTTAGAAAATCCATCTCTACTATCAGCCCATATTCTCTGAATAACATAATTATCTTCTTGAAAATTTTCTGGCATAGGATATTCTTCAATAATATTTATTTCTTTACTTATAAAATTATATTCATAAATCCTAGATGGACACCTTAATGAGCTATAAATATAACGTAATACATCAGAATCATATGGAGTATCCATTATATCTAAATCATAGCATGGATCAGACATAGTAATATTATCTATAAAAATTATTTTTCTTAATAATTCTCTTTTTTTCAAATTATTTATCTGAATATCTTTAATTTCACTATCTATTTGATCTTTTTTATATACTTTCTTATATATTGATAGTTCTTTTAATCCATTGGTTTGGTACATTATAACTATATAATTTTTAAATACTAAAATATCAGATAAATATTTTTCATTATGGTGAGAAATTTCTTCATAACAAATTTTAGTATAATTAAAATCTTCTTCTAGAATTTTTGAAGATAATTCTTTTGGGAATACTGATTCGATAGGAATTGAGATCAATCTGAAATTTTTACCAAGATCATCAATAGTAAGGTAAAAATACTCATCATCTTGTGATATAGAGCATCTATATCCTTTATTTCTATCTAAAATTTTATACCAATTTGAACTTTTTAACCAATTATATGTATCAGATTCTGGTAATTTATCTAAAATTCTAATTTCTGTACAATCCGCGCTTTGAATATGAAGAACAATATAATCATCATTGTCAGTTTCATATATATCAACACTATAAGTATTATCTTTTTCTTCATAAAGCATTATATCATCTTCAATACTACTTCCAATTTTATGATAAAATATTTTTTTTTGCCTCCAATCTTCAGCAGCTTCAATATAAAAAAAGCCTTCATTCGCTTTATCCCATATTATTCCATAAAAAGCTGAATCTACAGTACTATCTACAATAGTATTGGTTTTAATATCTTTAATATATATTGTGAATTTTTCTTCTCCTGTTACATCTAAAAAATATGCTAATAAGTTATTATTATAGCTAATTTCATATCCAGGTACAGAAAAATACTCATATCCTTCGCTCATATCATTTAAATCCAATAATACTTCTTCGGTATCAGGATTTTCAATAGGGTATCTAACATATCTTGAATAATTTTTATCTCTCCATGATATGCTATAATAGGCATAATCGTTATGGATAATTGGGCAACTTTTATATTCAATCGGAATACGCTCTAATATTTCAGTATAAATTTCATTTGTAATTCGATTTAATTTAGAAAGTATTTTTTTTGCATTATTATTTTCTTCTATGATATGTTCTATTATATCAGGATTATCAACTTTTTGAGGCCATTTTTCATCTCTCATCCAATAATAATTATCTATTATATTTTCATTATGTATTGAAAATTGATGAGGAATTTTTTTGGCTAATAATTTATTATTATAATTATATGATATTTTTTTTTTATTATTTTTTTTCATATGCATTTGTATATGCTATTTAAATAGTTTTATGGTTTAGAAAAAGATATTCATGATATTGACCATTTCATAATATAATATTAAAATAAATAAATAGTCATATTAATTTTATTAGATCTTTATTATTGATAATTATCTATAAAAATATAATCAATATATTGTAAAAATATTCTGTGCAAATCAAGACTGCAACAAAGATCAAGATTATAGTTTTTACTTTGTTAGTAGCTGCAGTATCTCTGCTCGGCATAGTACTAGGTATAGATTATTTACTTAATAGTAGTGATCATAAAAAAAACATTATAAATAAAATTAAATATAATTATGGTTTTGATGTTGAAATCAATGGACCTATTATAACTAAGTGGTTACCACATCCGTCAATTATATTATACAGTGTTGATATAAGAGATGGAAAAAAGCAAATTATAAATGCTAAAAAAATTATTATACCTTTATCTTTTAGTTATATATTAAAGAATGTCGATAGTTCGATTGGTGATATTGAAGCTGAAAATGGTCTTATAGATTTAGATCATCTGAATTTAATATTCAATCAAAAATTTCTTAATAATAAAAATGATATTTTTCAAAAAATATCACTTAATCATTTTTATTTAAGATCTCAAAAATTTCCCCTTATAAGGAAATGTCAATTATTATTTTTTTTAATAAATAAAAATCCTAATAAAGAAAATTATATAAAAGGTATATTTAATTATCAAGATATGCAGGCTATAATTGAAGGTACTTTAGTAAAAATTAATGATAATAGTGATAAAAAATATTTATTAAATTTACTAAATATACTTCCTGGTGCAGAATTGCGTATTGATGGATATTTAGGAGAAATTAGCAAAATTATACCATTAAAAGTGGATACACTTTTTAAATTAAACGATTTTGAATTATTTAACAAATTTATAAATAAAATCATAAATAAAAAATTTAATGAAAATACAATTGAATTATTAAATAAAAGTCCACTTAATAATCAAAATATTAGCATTAGTTTCTCAACTTTAATTGATAAAAATGGTGATGGTAAAATTGATAATTTTATATCAACTGGACCAATTCAAGATTTGGATGGTGAGATAACAATAACAAAGCAAAATAATAAACGATCATTCGGTGGATATCTTTCGGCAAAAGAAGTAGATTTATTAAAAATAGAAAGAAAAAGTAGTGATAGTTCTAATATATGGATTATTTTTATAAAAGTTATTGAAGATATTGCAAATAAATTTCTTTTTGATCCACTTGAAAATATAAATAGTATTTTAAATTTTGATATTGAAAATATTAAGCATATTGGTGGAAAAATAGATTCTATAATAATTAGATTAGGAAATGTAAACAATATTTCTATTTGTAATAAATTTCAAGTAAAAATTAAAAAAAATTCAGATATTAATCTGAAAACTGTTATAAAAAAAGAAAATGGAATATTAAAGTTGAATGGGATTTTGAAACTAAAAACTGATACTGCTGGGTTATTTTTAGAAAGTATTTTTATTAAAAATAATGGAATTGTATCCTTTGAAGAAAAACTAAATGAAGCAAAAAATCAGAATAATTCTAATAAAAACATCATAAAACCAATAATTACATCTCCTCAAGTAACAAATAATATCTCTTTAAATAATTTATTTGATAACAAGCTTATTATTCAATCAGATATTTTTATAACTTCTGGTAGTGCAATAATAAAAGCTAAAGGATTATTAGGAAATGATATTCGTTTCATATCATCTACTAATATGAAAAGATCTAATGATAAAAATAAATTAGATAATAAAATTTATTTAAATTATATAAATTTTGATAAATTTCATGTAAGTAATTTTTTAGATAGAATTCTACTTATAAGTTATATTGCTGATCCAGATAGAACTGGTAATATTTATTATGAGCTTACAGAAAATTATAATTTGTTCCGTTCTATGAAATCGGAATGGAATTTAGAGTTCAAAGCAGATAATGCGATTATAAAAAATGAAATCTTTAATCAATTCTATTTTAATACATCTATTAGTAAAGGAAATTTTGGCTTTATAACTAAACTTAATTCTAATAATTTAAAAGGAAACTTATATTTTAAAATAGAATTAGATAAATTTAAACCCAGCTTTAAAATTAAAAGTTACTTTGATTATCTTGATTTACGTAAAATAATTTCAAATTTTCCAAGTAATAAACAGTTTTTAACTACTGCTAATAATGATTCATATCTTAGAAATTTTCTTTATTTACATAAAGATAGTGATAATAAAATAAATAAATTTTCTAGTTCACATTATGATTTAGATATTGATATGAATGCCAGTAAAATAATATTTAGTGATAAAGTTGAAATATCTGATTATAAAATGACTTCATCTTTAAATGGTGGTGTATTAAATGTGAATCAATTTCGTGGTAAAATATTTGATGACGGTGAAATAGATTTAAAAGCTAGAATAATATTATATGAAATAATTCCAAGTTCTTATGTTATTTTTAATATAAGTAATTTTAATCCAAAGAATTTTTTATATATTACAACAGGATTAGATAAAATAGATGGATATGCTAGTATAGGTGGAGATTTTACAACTTCTGGCAATAATTCGATGGAATTAAAAAAAAATATGAATGGTAAATTATCGTTTTTAGGTAAAAATATAGCTTGGAATGGATTAGATATAAGTAAAGCTATTGATATTATAGATACCTCACATGGAAATTTTGATAAAAAACTTGATGAATTCAATAAAGCAATCTCTGAAGGTACTTCATTTTTTGATGATATGAACGCTAATATAGATATTAAAGATGGTTTGGTATCTATAACAAATGCTAAAGCAACAAATAATAGAGCTGTATCTATTTTTGCAGCTAATTATAGTATTCCTAATTCTGCAATAAGTGGAATAAGTAATTATTATTTTATGTTAACTAATGATTATACACCAAATAGATCAATATCTATAAAAATAAATGGACCAATTAAATCTTATAAAGTAGCATATGATACTAAAGATGTTGTAGATCACATGAAAACAATATCAGAAGATGCTGATCAAAGTAGTAAAGAAGCAAATTCTGCTATAACAAATACATTAAGACATAAAATCTATAATTAAGTTATAATATATTATAAATATTATAATAAAATTCAAATATTATAATAAAATTCAAATATTATAATAAAATAACTTATTTAGTAGATAAACAGTTTATTATGTATAACTTTCGTCAGGAGATTCTATAGAAGTCTGAGTATCTTAATATTTTATATATTAATGCTAATTATATTATAAATGCTATAATAAAATTCAAATATTATAATAAAATGACTTATTTAGTAGATAAATAGTTTATTATGTATAACTTTCGTCAGGAGATTCTATAGAAGTCTGAGTATCTTAATATTTTATATATTAATGCTAATTATATTATAAATACTATAATAAAATTCAAATATTATAATAAAATAACTTATTTAGTAGATAAATAGTTTATTATGTATAACTTTCGTCAGGAGATTCTATAGAAGTCTGGGTATCTATACAAGATACATTTCCATCTTTACGATAATAAATGACTGAAATATGTGAATTAAATTTGTTAATAAAAACAAAAGCAGGAACATTTAGAAGATCCATTCTCATAATTGCATCATGAAGAGTAAGTTTAGACATCTTAATATTTTCTTCTGATATAACTAAAGATTTACTTTTTTCTTCTTTTTCATCATATTGGTCTTTCTCATCATATTGATCTTTCTCATCATCTATATCATCATCTATATCCTCTTCATCATCAAAATATCCTGAATTAACAACATATTTTTTAATATCAATTGACATCAAATCATGATTATGAATTCTTCTATGACATTGAATTCTTTCTTTATGTTTTTTTAATTGTTTTATCATTTTTATCATAGCTTCATCAAAAGCATGGTAAGGATCTATATTAGTATTATTACCTCTTATAACAACTTTACTATGATCATTTACATTTACTAATATTGCTACAAAATAAGTATTTTTCTTTTTATCTTTTTCAATAGAAACAGCTCCACTAATGTTTGCACTTGCTAAATGTTGTTCAGAGAGTTTTAATATTGAATTATTTATATGTTCTCTTAATGAGACCCCAATATCTATGTTTTTTCCAGATATAATAATTTTCATAAAAATAAAATTTATTAATTGATTTATTATTATTAATTATTTTATATATATAATATAAATTTGATGATTTTTTTATAAAATACTGTTTTTTATATTAATTTATTAATTTATTAATTGATTTATTATTATTAATTATTTTATATATAATATGAATTTGATGATTTTTTTATAAAATACTGTTTTTTATATTAATTTATTAATTGATTTATTATTATTAATTATTTTATATATAATATAAATTTGATGATTTTTTTATAAAATACTGTTTTTTTATATTAATTTATTAATTGATTTATTATTATTAATTATTTTATCTATTATATATCTCAATATCAGAAAAGAAAAATGATATTTCATTTTTAGCAGATTCTTCAGAATCTGAACCATGAACAGAATTCTCATCTATACTTTTTGCATATTTTGCTCTAATTGTCCAATCTTCAGCATTTTTCGGATCAGTTGCACCCATTATTTCTCTATTCTTTAAAATTCCATTTTCACCTTCTAGTACTTGAACAACTACTGGTCCAGAAGATATGTTATGTATAAGTTCATTAAAGAATGGACGATCTTTATGTATATAATAAAACATACTTGCCTGTTCAATACTAATTTTTATCATTTTTTGAGCAATTATTTTGAGTCCTCTTGACTCAAATTCATGATTGATAATACCTATAAGATTTCTAGCTACAGCATCTGGTTTTATTATTGATAAAGTTTTTTGTATTGGCATATTTTTTTTAATTTAATTATTTATTTATTGTTATGTTAATTTATTAATATAAAATTTAATAATTGTAAAAATTTAAAGAAATAAAGATCTATATTTTATTTTATAAATAAAAACTTAAAGTATATATCATCATTTAATTATTTATTAAATTTAACATTAGCATTTTATTTAAATAGCATAGTAAGATCCAAGAATTCTACTAAAAAAAACAATATAATTTAAAATTAAAAATTTTAATAATTTTTTTAATAATCTTTTTAATAATCTTTTAAACAAAATATCTATTTTCTTGAGGAGAACGCCTTTCACAAGGATCATGCAAATCACCTCCTAAAGATGATCTATGTGTTACACACGGACTTTTAAGGTCATCTTCTGATATATCTTTTGGACCGCTACAAGAACTGAATATAAAGACCAATACTGATGCTAAAAAAATATATTGGATTTTTTTCTTTATAAATTTATTAATGTTAATGTTATATATATTCATATGCAATATAAATTGAGTGATATTTATTATGACAATCTGAATTCTATCATAATAAAAATTTTAAAGTAACAAATATAAAACATCAGTATCAACAATAATACATAATATGGCCACATTTAATCATATATGATGTATAAGTAGTAATTCAAGTAGAAGAGGTTAATTATTTTAGATGTGAGGTTAACTTGATAATTGTATGAATAATTATATGAATAATAATTGTATGAATAATTATATTAACAAAATATATTTTATATATAAAAAAAATGTATAAAATAAATAATATATATTTATTAACTTTTATATTAAAAATATTATAATGCAAAGCAATACACAATTTATATATAATTACTCATCATTATTCCTATTTTTAATAATATCGTTGATTTTAGCATGTATAATGTTATCTCTTCCATTCTTTATCAAAAAAAGAAATCCTTATAAAGCTAAGAATTCTAGCTATGAGTGTGGTTTTAATCAAGTTGGAAACAATAAAAATTCATCTAATATTAGATTTTATTTTTTTGCGATATTATTTTTAATTTTTGATATTGAAATTATATTTTTAGTTCCATGGGCTCTTACTGTAAAAAAAATGAGTAATACTGCATTTTATAGTGGGATTTCATTTATATTTATTTTAGCATTAGCTTTAATATATGAGTGGAAAAAAGGTATTTTAGATAAAAAATAACTAAATTATTATATAACTAAATTAAATTATTATATTTTCTAAAAGAGTAATATTACAATATAAAAACAGTATAAAAATACTAAAAATTATAATTATAGTAAATTTATATTTATTTTAGCATTAGCTTTAATATATGAGTGGAAAAAAGGTATTTTAGATAAAAAATAACTAAATTATTATATTTTCTAAAAGAGTAATATCACAATATAAAAACAGTATAAAAATACTGAAAATTATAAAATTTATGGTAATATAATTATCAATATTATTACTATTTAATTTACTTCAATACAAACAGCAATACCCATTCCTCCTCCTATACAAAGTGTTGCTAATCCACGACCTCCACCTCTTCTTATTAAAGAATGTACTAAAGTAACAATTATCCTTGCTCCTGATGCTCCAATTGGATGTCCTAATGCTATTGCTCCTCCATTTACATTAACACGATTTTGATTCCATCCTAATTCTTTATTTACTGCAATTGCTTGTACTGCGAATGCTTCATTAGATTCTATAAGATCTAAACTATTTATATCCCATTTAGCAAGCTCTAATGCTTTTTTTGTTGCTGGTACTGGTCCAATACCCATTATGTTAGGATCTACTCCTTCTGCTGCAAAACTTTTTATTGTTGCTAATATCGGGAGATTCAACGATTTTGCTTTATCACTACTCATTAATAATAACATAGCAGCGCCATCATTTATAGATGAAGAATTTCCAGCTGTTACTGTTCCATCTGCTAGAAATACAGGTCTTAAACTAGATAATTTTTCAATATTAGTATTATATTGAATTGATTCATCAATATTAAAGTTTAATGTATCTTTTTTATTTTTAACAAAAATAGAAATCATCTCAGATGAAAACATACCTTTATTAGTAGAATCTAAAGCTTTTTGTTGAGATATAATAGCAAATTCATCTTGTTCTTCTCTAGTAATTTTATATTTTTGTGCTAAATTTTCTGCTGTGATTCCCATATGTTTTAAATTAAATGCATCACTAAGACCATCTTTAATCATAGAATCATATAAAGGAGTATCTCCCATTTTATACCCATCTCGTAAATGAATTAAATGTGGAGATTTTGACATATTTTCATGTCCACCAGCAATAATGATATTATCTTTTTCATAGATATTTTTATCAAAAACAATTTTTGTTACAGCTTGTACAACTGCTTTCATTCCAGAACCACAAACTTTATTAATTGTAAACGCTGGAATTTTATCTGGGATTCCAGCATTTATTAGAGCTTGACGAGCTGTGTTTTGACCACAACCTGCTTGAAGTGCTTGTCCTATAATAACTTCATTAATATCAGAGGGATTGATTTTAGTTGTTGCTAATATATTTTTTATCAATTCACTACTCATGTGAGGAGCTGGAACTGTTGATAATCCACCATTAAATCTACCTATTGCTGTTCTTGAAGCAGCAACTATAACTACATTAAGCATAACTTATAATTGATAATAAAGAATATACTATTGATATGATTTATTAGTATATTGCAGGGTTTTATACAACTATAAGTATACTTCTAATAAAACTTAAGTGCAATTTTTTTTTAGTATTGCTAAATGATTAGCATCTTATTTTTACATAAAGTTTAATATATTCAATAAAGAACTAAAATCTATTTCAAATAATAGAATAAAAATAAAAAAACTGTAAATAATATTTTTAATTTTAATTATATATAATCTACAGATAAAATTTCATAATATCGAAATCCTTTTGGAGTCTCAACTTCAACTTCATCCCCTATTTTTTTTCCCATAAGAGCTTTAGATACTGGCGAATAAACAGATATTAATCCTTGTTTTATATCTGCTTCATAATCACTAACTATTGTATATTTAACCTCTCTGTTATTTTCATAATCTATCATTTTTACAGTTGCACCAAATTGAATTTTATCTTTTTCTATATTAGATAAATCTATTATTTCTGCTCTATTAAGCTTATCAGTGAGATCAGCAATTTTATTTTCAATTAGTGCTTGTTTTTCTTTAGCAGCATGATACTCGGCATTTTCAGATAAATCTCCATGTGCACGTGCCTCTGCAATAGCATTGATAATCTCATGTCTATCCTTGCTAATAAGATTATCTAACTCAGTTTGCATTTTAATATAACCTGATTTACTTATTGGAAATCTAATTATACTCTTATTTTTAAACTCATTCATATTATATTATTTAAACTATTAATTATGTGAATTAATTATTTATTTTAAATAGAATTTTATTCATTATATGACAACAATCTGCCAATATTCTTACTAAGATTTACTTTATTATTTTATTATATACTGATTATATTATTAAATGCTCAAATAAGAGGCTATAAAATATATCTCATATTTATTAAATATATATCAAAATTACTTATTAAAAATTTTTTATATAAAAAAATTATAAATAAAAATAAAATACTATAAAATTTTAAAAAAACCAGTTGTGTCAGTTCTTATATAATTTATAAGCTTATAAAATATATAATCTATTATTATACAATATATTATAAAAATACATCAATATAAATACAAATGTAATAGTTAAATTATTATCATTAAGATATATTTTTATTATTTTTATTTTATTCTAGACTCTATACCAACGTCTTGGATCATCACGTAAAATAATATGGTTTACTATCTTATTAACTCCATTAATTTCTTTTGTTAATAATATAGCTTTATTACTTTCCTGTTTATTTTGAGATAAACCTATTAAATAGGCGGTGTTTTTAAATACAGAAACACTATAATTACTTGATAGAAAATCTTTCTCAACAAGCATTTTAGCTCTTATTTGATTCGCTATAAAACTATCTTGTGCTCTTTGACTAAAACTAATTTCATCTATTACAATTTCATTTATTACTTCTTTTACTCCTTTTATACTCCAACTAATCCGATTAGCTTCGTCCACATAATCTTCTTTTTCTAAACACCCTACCATTAAAACTCTACCTTCTACAACTAATATCTCAATATTCGACCAAATTCCAGGAATTTTTGATTCAGCTTGAGCATTTTTAATTCTTGCTAAAATTACTTTATCATCTACCTGCATTCCTATCGATCTTTCATCAGATAGAGCAGCTCCCGTTCCAGCTACAGTAAATGGTGCAATTACGGCACATCCACTAAATATAATAGGAAAAAGTATACATACTAAAATTAGTATATAAAATGTTATATTGATATAACAAAAATAAATACGCATTTTAAATTTTAAAATTAATTTTTATATCAATCATTATCAATTAATACACTTATAAATATATTGATTTTTAGATAAAAATCAAATAAACAATCGAGAATTGTACTATAAAATATGTATTATAACAATATAGTATGATAATCTTATATAAGATAATTAATAATCTAATGATGATAAAATTTCTATGACTTATGTAATTACAGAAGATTGTATACGTTGTAAATATACAGATTGTGTTGAAATATGTCCTGTTGACTGTTTTTATGAAGGTCCTAATATGTTAGTAATTAATCCAGATGAATGCATTGATTGCGGAGTTTGTGAACCAGAATGCCCTATTGGAGCAATAAAACCTGATAATAACGAACCAGACCTTCAAAAATGGTTAGAAATCAATAGAAAATATGCTAAAGAATGGCCTAAAATTACAAAGAAAATAGATCCTATGCCTAATGCTAAGGAATATGATGGTGTAGAAAATAAATATGAAAAATTCTTTGAAGATTATAATAATAAATCATGATGAAAATGATATATATAAAAATATATAAACATATACATAAAAACGTATATAAAAATATAAATATTATAAAATATTATAATAAAATAATAAAAACTTAGATATATAAATAGAATCTTGAAAAATTCTTAAAAAATACAAATTATATCAGTAAATTTTATTATTGTTCAAGTGAAGATTCACTACCACTCACTATTTCTGAAATCTCTTTAGTTATACTTTCTTGTCTAGCATTATTATAATAATTCTTTAATTTATTGATTGCTTTTTCTGAGTTTCGCCTAGCATTATCCATAGCTATCATACGTGCATTATGTTCTGCAAGTTTAGCATTAACTAAAATTTGATAAATTTTAGCTTCTATGTAATTTAGAATAAGATTAGATAAAATTTTGACTGGCTCAGGATCAAAATACAAATATTTATCACTTTTTTTTATATTATAAGTAGATTTTTCATTTTTTATAAATTTTGTGACAGGCCATATAGAACAAACTTCTAATCTTTGCTTAGACACTGATTCATTATGGTTATAAACTATAGAGCAATCTTCATAATCACATACTGTCATTTCATGAAAAATAGGCAAAATAATAGCTTTTCTTATACTTTCAAAATTTATATTTTTATCTAAAAAACATGAACAGATATGGCTATCTCTTATACAACCCAATTTTATCATATTTTGAATTGCATCATTTGCCTTAGATCCTATAGTAATATAATCTATTTCATGATTAACACTATCAGTAGAATTATGTATATCAGCAGATAATATTTGTGATTTTTTTATAGGAAGAGAATTATATTGACCACAAAGCCCACGATCTCCTGATATCACAATAATTAGATGCCTCTTGTTTTTAGTACCACTTTTATCAACTACAAATTTTCTTTTATGAAATGTTAAAGGAATATCATTTAAAGATAACTGATCATCAGAACGAAGCATTTTCGCATCTTTATATAAATCAGAAAATTTATTAAAAGAACGACAATTTTCAAATTCACTTTCATCAATTGAGCTAATGATTTCATGAACTTTATTCATATGATCAATTGATTTAGTATATATCTTCTGTAATTGCTTTGCCCTAGCAGCTGAAATAAACTGCATAGCATCAGTTATTTTTTTTGAAGATTCAATACTTTTTATTCGAGTTTTAATTGCTCTTAAACTCATAATTTTTTATTATTTATCATTAACTTTATCATTAACTATAAAAATTCAAATATAAATATTATTTTCTTTAATATCTTTAATATTATTAGTTTTTATTATGCAACAACTGGATTATATAATTCTAAGCGATTTTCTATAAATTGATGTAATTTATCTTCAATTTCTTTAGAAATTGCTTTTTTATCATATATTTCATCTAATATATCCTGAGAATGCTCTCGTATTTCTTTCATAATATACCCAACAAATGATAGAACATTATCTATATCAATTTTTTCTAAATATCCTTTTATACCAATAAACAATGCTATTACTTCTTCCTCCATTGTAAATGTTTCATTATCATCTTGTTTTAATAATTCTGTCAATCTACGACCCCTTTGTAATAAATTTTGTGTTGATATATCAAGATCGGAAGCCATTTGAGAAAACGACTCCATCTCACGATATTGAGCAAGATCTAACTTTATCCCTCCTGAAACTTGTTTTATAGCTTTATCTTGTGCAGCAGAACTTACTCTACTAACTGATATACCTATATTTATAGCAGGTCTTATACCTTTATTAAAGAGCTCAGTTTCAAGAAATATCTGACCATCAGTTATTGATATAACATTTGTTGGTATATAAGCAGAAACATCTCCAGCGCTAGTCTCAATAATAGGCAGTGCTGTTAATGATCCACCACCTTTATCATCAGACATTTTTGCTGCTCTCTCAAGTAATCTTGAATGAATAAAGAATATATCTCCAGGATATGCTTCGCGTCCAGGTGGTCTTCTTAAAAGCAAAGACATTTGACGATATGCTACTGCATGTTTACTTAAATCATCATAAATAACTAAAGAATGCATTCCATTATCACGAAAATACTCTCCTATAGTACATCCTGTATATGGAGCCAAGAATTGCATAGGAGCTGGATCTGATGCACTTGCTACAACAACTGTTGTGTATTCCATTGCACCTTCTTCTGTTAATTTTTTGACTAATTTAGCAACAGATGACATTTTTTGCCCAATACATACATAAATACAATATATTTTTTCATATGGAATTTTAGCTTTTTCATTTATCTTTTTCTGATTTAATACTGCACTTATTGCAACAGAAGTTTTTCCTGTTTGACGATCTCCTATAATCAATTCTCTTTGTCCTTTCCCAACTGGGATAAGACTATCAATAGCTTTTATACCAGTATACATTGGCTCATGAATTGAACGACGAGATATTATATCAGGTGCTGGAGATTCAATTGATCTAATAACAATATTTTTAGTATTTGCTGTTATAGGATCAAGTCCATCTATTGGTCTTCCTATTCCATCTACAACTCTTCCTAATAATGGTTTTCCACAGTATACTTCTGGATTATCAGCGATGTATCTCACTTTATCTCCTTCTTTGATGCTTGAATCACTACCTATTATAACAACACCAATGCTATTTTTTTCTAAATTTAGCACTAATCCTCTTGTTTTGGATGGACAATCAAACTCAACAACAGCATTAATTTTAATACTATTTAATCCGTAAACTCTTGCAATACCATCTGCAACTTTGATAACAACACCTTCATTTTCTAAAGTTGCTTTATCAGTCATTATAAATGAATTTATCTCATTTTTTATTATATTTGCTAATTCTGTAGGATTCATAAATTTTTTCTAATTTTTTTCTTAATTAACTTATAATACTATCATCATAAATTGTTAAAGTTAAAATTTTAGTATTATAATAATAAATAATATATTTTTTATTTTAAAGGTTGGATTAGCCAAGCACTAAATCACATAATACCTTTAATAAATATAAAAGTATTTATAAAAAATAAATAATTAATTTTAGTGGGAATAAAATATTAAATTAAGTTGTATAATTTGTATAATATATAGTTTTTTATCAATTAAATTAAATACCTATATCAATGAATATAATAAACAATAAAATATAAAATTCTATATATTAATTACAAAATTCTTTTTTGAGTTTAGATAATCTAGATGATAAAGATAAATCTAAAACTTTATCATTCATTCTAAATAAAATTCCACTTATCAACTTTTTATTTATTTTAAAAGTTGTTAGTATTTTATTATTCGGATATTTTTTCTCCATTATTTTTACTATAGAATTTTTATAATCTTCAGATATTTCATATGCTGATTCTACACTAAAAAGTACAAAACCATCTTGTAAGTTATGGATTTCTCTTACTTTTGATATAATTGCACCAAGAAGATTAAGATTTCTATTTCTAATCAAAATAGATATAAAGACTTGTGCTTCTCTTGATAAAAAGAAACCATGATTTTCCCAAGATTTTTTTATGGTACTCACTATTTTCTTCAAGAGTATCATAGGAGATTCAGGATTTAAAAAAACATAACTAGAATCACCAACTCTAATAAAAGCTTGATATACTTGATCAAGTTCATTTAATATCGTTGTTGAAATTTCTCTATCTTTATAAAGACATGTAAATGCCTTGGAATAATTATCTATTATTTTTTGCAACTTTTGACTTAAATAAAGATGATATTATAAAATAACTTCATCTAATTTTAAACAAAATTTATTAATTGTGCAAGATAGTTTTTTAATAAACTAAATTTTACTATATTTAAATAATATTCATCATAGAATAATTCATTTGATGTATCTTATAAATTTGATATAATTTTATAATTTAATTTAGTTTATTATAAATTATTCAATATTTAGTTTTATAAACAAATTTATAATTAATTACAAGTATAAAAGTTTTAACTTCAACAAATTTAACTTCAACAAATTTAACTTTAACAAATTTAACTTCAACAAACTTAACTTTAACAAACTTAACTTCAACAAATTTATAATTAATTATAAGTATTAAAGTTTTAACTTTAATAAAAAATAAATATTATATGAATTAGTATAATAATAATATAATTATGGGAATTCTAATAGATAAGTATACAAAAGTCATATGTCAAGGTTTTACTGGGCATCATGGAACATTTCACTCAAAATGTGATATAGATTATGGAACTAAAATAGTGGGAGGTGTAACACCTGGAAAGGGTGGTACAAATCATCTTAATCTTCCAGTATTTAATACTGTTATTGAAGCAAAAAAAATAACAAAAGCTAATGCGAGTGTAATTTATGTTCCTCCTTTAACAGCTGCTGAGGCAATATTAGAAGCAATAGATGCACAGATTGATCTTATTATTTGTATAACTGAAGGTATTCCTATACATGATATGCTTATAGTAAAGCAAGTTCTAAAAAATAGCTCATCTATACTCATAGGTCCAAATTCTCCAGGTATTATTGTACCAGGAGTATGTAAAATAGGGATAATGCCTAGTAATATATATAAAATGGGAAAAATAGGAATTGTGTCTTGTTCTGGAACTTTAGCTTATGAAACATCATATCAATTAACAAAATCTAATATTGGTCAATCAACCTGTATTGGTATAGGTGGTGATCCAATATCTGGCATTAATTTCTCAGATGTAATTCAACTTTTCATTGAAGATGAAAACACAGATATTATAATAATGATTGGTGAAATAGGTGGTGAATTAGAAATAGAAGCAGCTAAAATGTATAAAAATTTAAAGAAAAAAAAACCAATTGTTGGTTTTATCGCAGGAATTTCAGCACCACATGGTAAGAGAATGGGACATGCAGGAGCAATTATATCTAATATTAATGAGACTGCGGAAGCTAAAATTAATGCAATGCAAGATGCTGGAATAGAAGTTGCGAGATCATTAAGTGAAATAGTTAATATTACTAAAAAAATTACTAAAAAACTTATATATTAATAATTTTATGCTTATTTATTTTATGTTTATTGAGTTATGAGAAATTTTATAATATTTATTTCTAAACTCTTTAATGCTTTAATAGCTAATATCTCTTCAATATTTTTATATGCACCATAGAAACCATAAAGAGAATCGGATGTACGAAATCCGTTATCTTCATATATTTCACCAGAATATATAATTAAACATTTATTATCATTATTTCTATCATAAATACCATCTTTATATATTTCCTGATTTATTTTTTTATAATTATTATTAATATTTGATATATTTGATATATTATTCGAACACAAAATATATTTAATCCATAAATTAGTGCGAATTAATTTAGCAGAAGAATCAATTTGAATACCAACATTTTTTCTCGTATATTTATATGAAATATATAAATGTAATGGTATTATGTTTGTATATAAATTAATATTTACATTATTTTCATTATTTTTGAATAAAATAAAATCATTGATTTTATTTACTATATTATAAGCATGATATTTCATTATATATGCTTGTTCATCAATTTTAGGTTGATCAAATTTAACATTATCAAGATTTACAATATCTTTCAAAATTACTTCTGAATAAATTATAGAATTTTTTTTTAAAGAATTTTTCTTTAAATTTGTGTTAATATTAATATTATTACTATTATAACTATTATTCTTTGAGCAAGAATTTAAAATTAAAATAATAAAAAAAATACTGAATATATTATTTATATTCATAAATTTTAAGTAAAATTAAATAATGTTTTTAAAATAGATAAATTTCTATAAAATACTTATATAATAATTGTCTTATTAATTTTATATATTATTCGATTCTACTTACAGAAATAATGTTGACAAGGATAATTTGTGTATTTATATATTATAATGCTTATATATTATTGTTTTATATATTATTTATCAATTAATATGTTATTACATATTATATAACTTACTATATAAATAAATATAGCCGTCATAGCACAGTGGTAGTGCATTTCATTGGTAATGAAAAGGTCGCGGATTCGATTCCCGCTGACGGCACCAGTATATAGCATTAGCATATTCATACTACTTACTATTTTTTTAAAAATTTACAATCTTTTAGTTGTATCTTTGTTTATTTTACATGTTATTTTACATGTATTTTATAAATTTTTAATCAGTAAATTAACGCTAAAACATACTAAATTCGCAGCATATTAATTTCTTCTCTTATTTAATATAAAAAATAATATTTTTATATTTTTAGATATTTTTGCTTCGTTATCATGCATTTTTATTCAAATTTTATTCAAAAATTATATATTTTGTAAAATTTTATATTTTTTAATACTTCCATAATTTCATATATCATATATATCATTATTATAGTATTTTTATATTTTAATATTTGAAATAATTTTTCGACATATACTATTAAAATATTATATTTTTATTATTAAATTTAATTAATAATTAATTTCATTGTAAATGTATTTATATGGTATCACTCAAAATTATGATAGTTGCTTGTGAAGATTCTGGAGATGGATTAGGTGCTAGTCTTATGGAAGATCTTTGTCATCCAAAGATGAAAAAATTCTTTGGAGATCAAATAATAAATAAATATATAGATATTTTATCTATAAATAATAAATCTGATTTAGATGGATTACCTCCAAATCATGAAAAAATAGAATTTGAATTCGCAGGAATGGGAGGAGAAAAAATGGTTGATTCTGGACTAATCCAAATAGCTCAATATGATAATATTTCTATCATAGGACTAATAGAAGCATTATTTATTGTAAAAAATGCTTATTTTTTAATGAAAAAATTAATTCTTTTTGCTGAAGATTATAAACCAGATCTGATTATTACTATAGATGCTCCAGGATTCAATTTTCATTTAGTGAAAAATTTAAGAAAATCAAAAATATTACAACAAAATCCACCAAAATATATACATTATGTAGCGCCAACAGTTTGGGCACGAAAACCCCAAAGAGCTATAATAGCTGCCAAATTATTCGATCATATAATGCTTATTATGCCATTTGAGGATAAATTTTTTCAACATATGTCACACTCATATGTTGGACATTATTTAGCAATAAATAATAAAGAGAATTTTGCATCTATATCTTGTTTAGAAAATAAAATTTTGGAATCAAATAATAAATCAATACAAAATAATATATCAACATTATATAATAATTTAGATATTAGTAATCCAATTAATAAAATTGATAATGATTGTAAATATTACAAAGATAAATATATCACTCAAAAAGATATACAAGAAGATGTGATATTAAATATATTTAATGATATGAATCATAAAAAATGTATAAGTATAATGATAGGAAGTCGTAAAAATGAAATAAAAAATCACATAACAATTATAACACAATCTATCATTGATTTAGTTGATATTATTTTTAATAAAGGTAATAAAGAAAATAATCAATATAAATATAATATAAAAGAGATTATATTCATATTTCACACTACTTTTAAGCTAAAAAATTTTCTTATTAAAAAAATTTTAAATTATTTGGATTATAATCCTGATATTCACATAATAGATTTTGATAAAGAATTAAATGTAATAAATAATAATAATAAGATTAAAACAAAGAAAGTTAGTATTATTATTGTTGATAATGCTATACAAAAAAAAATTGCACTTTCATATAGCCATTTCGCATGGGTTAAATCTGGAACTGTTACAATTGAAGTCGCAATTGCTAAAGTTCCTATGTTGACTTTTTATTGCTTATCACGAGTTACTGAATTTATTTTAAAATGGCAAATAAAAAAAAACCAATTCTTTAATTTGATTAATATTATTAATACTATCGATGATGTTGATATTAATAATAAAAGTATTACACAATATAATTATGAATTTATATCAAATACTACTTCCAGTAATATATTAATACCTGAATTAATAGGCAGGGATAAATTCAATGTATCTAATATTTTATTTTATACACTTTCAGTATTAAAAAATGATGATATAAAATTACAATTTAAAAAAGTATACAATTCAGCGTTAAATAAACTAGTATCTCCAGGAAAATTTTCTCCTGCAAAATCTATAATAAAAAAAATACTAGATTGGAAGATTTTTTAAAAAAAATAGAATTATATAAGAATTATATACAAAATACTCAATAATTATATACTAGAATATATATAAATATATTATTTAATATTATTTATTTCAGTACAGTTTCATTATATACTGAATATATTCCACCAAAACATATTATAAAATACCCAAGCAAAGAAATTGCATCTGGTTTTTCATTAAATAAACAATATCCAAGAATTCCTGTAAAAATAAGACGAGAATAATCAAATGGCATTACTGTAGATATTTCTGCAGCTTTAAATGATCTGAAAAATGCAATAACATGAATTGCATGAAGAACTGCTAGAGCTGGAATATATTGGAAATTATACCAAAGTTCTATTCCATTCCAATTTTTCCCTATGATCATTGGTATTGCTAAAATAGATCCAAATAGTGACGAATAAAATAGTTGAGTATGTGTTTTTTCTGTTTTACCTAAAACTTTAACAACTATATTATTACACATCCAAAAAACTAAAGAATACATAATATAAATATAGGATGAGCTAAATGATTCAAATCCCGGTTTTATAATTAATAATGCTCCTGTGATACCACATATAGCTATTATAATTTTTGATAATGAAAACTTTTCTTTGAAAAAAAATACACCTACAAGCATTACAAGTATATTTTCAAGATATGTAATAGCAGCGGCGTCTGCAACTTTTATTGATTGTATAGCTTTATAAAAGAAAATAGTTGCAAGCAAGCTAAATCCTCCTCTAGCAAAATGCCAATGAATTACATTAGTTTTTATAGTCTGATATAATCCTTTGGCTAAATACCATGGAAATGCAATAACAAAGACTCCCAATTTATATAAAAAAGCAACTTGTTCTGGAGATATTATTTTCGTAAGTTTTTTGCTTATAACATATAATATGGACATAGCTATCGCATGAATTATCATAAGTATAATACCCCGACGTGTAGAGCGAATACTTTTTATTTTTTCATGAGTTCTTTCCATTTTTAGTGTAATTTACCCTAATAAATTTAAATTATAAATAAGATTGAGTGATATAATAATCACATAAATTAAATATTTATACAGAAATTATATAAAATAATGAATAAATATTTTTAAATACAAAAAATTATGACTTCATATTTGATTTTACTTTTTTTAAAGCAAATATTGCAACTGATCCACTATTATCTTTAGTATTTTTTATCTCAAACATACTTTCCTCATGTCCTTGGAGTATTTTTTTTACTATAGCAAGTCCTATCCCGCTACCATCTATTTTTGTACTTATTCCCTCAATTGGTTCTGATTTTAAACCACCACCATTATCTTGAATTGATATAAAAACCAGATCATTAGTGATATCATCTAAATAATTGTTTTTGTAATCGCAATTATCAAGGTATTCATAACTCAAAGAAATAGAGATCAAGCCATTATTTATTGTGTAATTATTATTTACTGTACTATATTCTTTATCTTTTGATAATGATTTATAAAGATTATTTTGATTAAAATATATTGCTTCTGCTGCATTTTTTAAAATATTAATTAGCACTTGAGTAATCTGCATTCTATCGCACAGAACATAACAATTTGCTATTCTATTGTCAAATTCATACTTAATATTTTTATTACTATTTTGTTCTAATAATATAACGTTATTTATTATTTCTATTATATTGCAAGATTCAATTCTAGAAGGTGCTATTCTTGAAAATGTTATAAATTCTTTGATTAAAGATTGTATATCTGAAACTCTTTCTAAAATAATCTGTGTATAACGGAGAAATTGATTTCTATCTTGTCTATCTTCTGGTGAAAATTTTTTCTCTAATCTTTCAACAGCTAATTGAATTGGTGTAAGTGGATTTTTTATTTCATGGGTAACCTTTTGTGCAACATCAGCCCAAGCTCTTAATCTTTCAGCAGCAGAAATTTTTGTAATATTATCTAATGTCACAATTATACTATGTTGATTATCTGGTATTAATCTAATATGTATTAGGATTTCAATATATTCTAATTTTCTTATAATACGTATTTTACGAACTATTGTATTATTATTAAAATTTTTTATAGATAAATTTGTTATATCATCTATTATATTTTCAAGTTCTGGAAAAAAACTTTTATAATTATTTAAATTATCTTTTTTTTCATTGAAATCTAAGATTTTTTTTGCAGTATCATTAATAAGAATGACATTTTTCTGAGAATCAAAAACAATTACACCAATTGTTATTTCTTCAAGTATCGATTCTATAAAATTATTTCTTTGATCTAATAGATCTAATGCTAATTCTAGTTCTTTTTTTCTATTTGCTATAGAAATACTCATTTGATTAAAAGCATTTGATAATTGCATTATTTCAATTTCTTTTTGTTCTTCAGGAACTATTAATCCGTATTCACCATCTTTAATTCTTGATGCTGTAGAAACTAGATTCTGAATAGGAATAATAAAAAGATGACTTATTCTGCGTGCAATTAAAATTATAATAAAAAAAAATATGATATATCCTATAGCAAAAATACTTATAATTGGTTTTTTTAATACACGTAATTTTTTTTCTGTAGTAGAATAAAGATTAGTAGAAGTATTACTATCTCTAATTTTATTCATTATTGACTCATCAAGATATCTACCAACAAGCAGATATATTTTTTTGTCACTTAATGGGGAATATATTCTAGATAGAGCTTGTACTTTGTCTTCTCCATTTCTATAAACATGAATTTTTTGTCCTTCTGTTTTATCTAAATATTCTTCAGGAACACGATCAAATAAAAAAGCTAAACTATAAGAAGAAGTTGCAATATTTTTTCTATCAGAACTAAATATAACTATTTCTGATAGAGCTCTATTCTGAGATATTTCATCCAAGATCTTTTTTAATTTTTCATAATTATTTATTAAATCTGGTGATCTCTCAATTGTTCCTTGAATAACAAGAGAATCAACTTTAATACTATTGATATGTTCTTCAAGATAGAGATTAGCTATCGTATTAGTTTCTTCAATTTTATTTCGTACTTCCTCACTAAATAATCTTTCTATTCCAGAATAATAATAAAGCGAAGATAAAAAAGCTGTTACAAATACTGATATTATAATTGCTGTAAAAATTATAAGTAAATTAAGCTTATTTTTTAAAGAATTACTATAATTTATCATAGACTTTTTTTTATTGTTGTGAGAAAAATTTTATCTGTGCAATAATTATTAACTAAAAATTAAATACATTTAAAATTATATGTCTTATAAAAATATTGAAACAATAAAATACAGTAGAATATTACTTAAATTATCAGGAGAAGCATTAATGCAATCAGGAGAAAAATCATGTATTGATCCTGATTTTATAGATCAAATATGTCAAGAGATCAAGGATATATACGAAAATGGTTGCCAAATTGCTGTTGTTGTTGGTGGAGGTAATATTTGTCGTGGCGCAACAATGTCTAAGATTGGAATAGATCGTGCTAATGCTGATTATATGGGAATGCTGGCAACCATTATAAATGCTATTGCCATTCAAGGCAAGTTGGAAAATTACGGTGTTGCAACTAGAGTTCAATCGGCGATTTCAATGCCGCCAGTAGCAGAACCATATATAAGAAGAAGAGCAATTAGACATATGGAAAAAGGAAGAGTTGTAATATTTTCAGGAGGAACAGGAAATCCATTCTTTACAACAGATAGTGCAGCTATACTAAGAGCTATTGAAACAAATTGTGATATAGTATTAAAGGGAACACAAGTTGATGGAGTTTATTCAGCTGATCCTAAAATATATAGCAACGCATTACATTATAACAATATAAGTTATGAAAAAATAATACAAAATGGTCTTCATTTTATGGATACTGCAGCTGTAGCTTTAGCCCAAGAGAATGAAATGCCAATTATAGTATTTAATGTTCATAAGCAAGGTAGTCTTAAAAATGCTTTGATGCATCAAGGAAATATGACATTTATAGGAAATTTATAAATTTAATTTAATAATTTTATTCTATAATTTTTGGAACAACAAAATAACCATTATGTTCTTTTGGTGCATTAGCAAGGATAGATTTTTTAGAAATTTTATCAATTAAAGAATGATCTATTTCAATATTAGAAGTATTATCTAAGATATTATCTATTATAATCGAAGATTTATTTGGTGAAGACATAGGTATAACATCTTTAGTATCAATTTTCTGTAACATATTTAGAATTTTGAATATTTCCTTAAATTGACTAGCATATTTTTTACTATCTTCATCATCTATTATTATTAAAGCAAGTTGTGACAATTTTTTAATATATTGTGATGATAATTCAGAATTTTCCATTTTTTATATAAAAAGTTTAAAATTATTAGTATTTAGTTAGTATTATATTATTAATTTACGATATAGGTACATTATTTAGTATTCTATTTAACTTGGCAATAATTGCATCTATAATATAGTGTGGATCCATATCTTGACTTGTAACTGTTATATTAGCATTTTGATATATATGAGAAGTATCATCAATCATTTTTTGTAAAGCAGCTTTTTTATCATCTAACCTATCTATTTCTGGTCTTGTATTACGTCTAATGATACGAGAATAAAGTGTTTCTATATCTGCTTTCAGCCATACTGTTATACATTTTTCATTGATTAAATTTCGTAATTCATCATCAAGATATGTTTCATTCCCTGTTGACATAACAATAATACCATATGAAAGAATTTCCTTTACAGCTTCTTTTTCTTTCTTTTTAAAAAACTCTTTCCCTTGAAAATCATAGATTTCTACTTTATTGTGTCCAACTAATTTTTCAACATGGCTATCTGTATCGTATACTGGAATACCAATTTTTCTTGCTAATCTTTTACCTATTGTACTCTTACCACTACCTGCCAATCCAATAATTGATATAGATTTCTCTATTTTTTGCAATTGTCTATATAAATTTCTACTTTGCATATTTTTTTGTATAAATTATTTAAATTATAAATTAATATATTTTAAAATTAATATATTTTAATAGTTATATTTCTGATAACTATCACGTTTTAATTATAATATATTAAAGGTTGCTTCAAATATGTCAATCTCAGATCTACATATTTTGCTTTTATATATTGATCTTTTGTAAGTTCCCATATTTTAATAGCGCGACATATTTGATTATTTTCTGGAAGTTTTATTTTTAATCCATCTTTAAGGTATAAATTCCAACGACGTTCTAATATATAATGCATTGAATAAATTGTTTCTATATCGATACCACATTTTTTTAGTACTGACAATGTTGTGAAAAAGTTTTTTTCTGAATTTTTTCCCAGCACTATTGGCAATTTATAATTTCTATTATTTAATAAATTATTTAAATATGGTTTGTTAATTTTTATTTCTTCTCCAAATTTATCAATAAAGTAATATTTTTCTTTATTATTAATTTTTTTGTAAAGAATTGCTTCTGGTTTTTTTACTATTAATTGAATTTTTAATGATGGATAAAAAGAAGAAGTTATAATAACATTATCAATAATTGGACATTTTTCTAAAATTCTTTGTTTTATTAAGAATAAATCTATATATAATAGATTAATTTTATTAAAAGATATATTTAATGCATTAAAAATTTTAACAATAAAAGATTTTTTTTGTTCTTCAAGAAGAAAATCATAAATATCAGATTTTTTATTATTTTCAGTAATAAAGCAATTAAATATGTCTTTTTCTGATATTATATCATTTGTATACAAGTTATCACTTAATAATACAATTTTTTTATCATCAATTTCATATATATTTTTAAAGATATTCAAAATATGAACAATATTTGAACTATTATTTTGTATTTTTTGATATAAAAAAATATAAATAATAAAAAAAAATAGAAATAAAATAATAATTGTTTTAATCCAACTATTAAATAGTTTCTTTTTTTTTATTTTTTTTTGATTAAAAATAGAGTAATTAATATTATCTTGAAATTTTATATAATAATATCTGCTCATTGAATAATATTAAAAATTTATTATCAAATTTACTATTTCTTTATCAAATATAAAAAAATAATATTTTGTATTAAATTTGTATAGCATTGACTTTACCATATGTCATGTTAACATATAACAACATATACTAATAATTTAACCATTCATGATCCTAGTTATTTGTGGATGCTTAGCGTTTTTTGCAAGCATAATGGTTGTATCAACAAATAATACAATACATTCTGTATTTTTTTTAATAGTTGTTTTTATATTTACAGGTATTGGAATTATAATCACATGTGATGAGTTCTTAGGAATAAGTTTAATTATAATATGCGTTGGGGCAATAGCTATTTTATTTCTATTCTCAATAATGATGATAAATTTAGATTTTATTGCAAAACAAAATATCATATATAAATTAATAAATACTTTATTTATATTCATATTTGTATTTTTACCATTTGTTTGTATACAATATGATACTTTTAATAAAAATTCATCAATTTCTTTTCAAAAGAAACAAATTACACAATTAAAAAAAGTAGAACAATATAATAATGAAAATATAACAAATAATGTTTATTCATCAAAGAGTAATTTTGATGAGATAACTAATCATCTTTATGAAAATAGCTGGTTTCAGATTCAATTAGCTGGAATTATTTTATTAGCTGGAATAATATCTTCAATAACAATTATTATTAGTAATTTTGAATTTAAATCAATAAAAAAGCATAATATAGATTATTATTCAACAAAAAGTGTTGATTTAATAAAAATATCTCCTGGAGATGGTGCTATTATTATTACAAATAAATCCCCGTAAAATCAATTAAAAAATAACAATTATTAAACTAATATGTATAATATATATCTGGAATATTTCATTATTTTCTGTATTGCGCTATTTATTATTGGATGTTGTGGCCTCATTAGTAAAAGCCAGAATTTTATCAATATTTTTATATGTATGGAATTGATGACAGCTGGTTGTTTCACAGTATTTGTTATTTTATATAAAATTACACTTAACTATACACCATATATATTCTCAATGTTAATTTTAGCTGTAAATGCTGCAGAGGTTGCAGTTGGTTTATCACTTTTACTGTCTTATCATAGATTATGCAAAAATATAAGAACCGAAGAAGCTAATTCTTTAAAAGAAGAATATATTTCAATAAATTAAAAAGAGATATTAATTTATATAGATATAATCATATAAAATATTGATTTTATGTTAATAAACACATTATTTGTGGTATTTGTATTTTCTCCGATAGTATTTGTACTATTACTATTATTTTTACAAAAATGCCTATCTCATAATAAATTGATAATTTTAGCAAATATTAATATTTTATCTGTAGCTATTTTTTTTAATTATTTAATTTTTAATAAGTTAAATACTAATATTATTCTTTGGGAAATCATTGATATTTATGATATAAAGGCTAATTTTTCTATAAAAGCTGACGCACTGTCCATTTATATGTTAAATATAGTCTCTAATATATCATTCATAGTACATATGTATTCTATAAAATACATGCAAAATGATGAAGGAAAACTTAGATTTACTATCTATTTATCAACTTTTACATTTGCAATGTTTATATTAGTTGTTGCTGATAATATGATTCAAATATTTATCGGATGGGAAGGAGTTGGTCTTATATCATATCTTTTAATAGGATTTTGGTATGACAAAAGCGATGCATTAGAAGCAGCAAAAAAAGCATTTATAGTAAATAGAATAAGCGATTTTGCATTACTTTTTGGAATTATAGTAATAGTACATACTTTTCAGGGAATAGATTTTGATTCTATATTGAATAATAATAAAATATTGGAAGCAAAAGAATTAATTATATTCAAATTTTATAATAAATCTTTAAATAAATTGGATTTATGTTGTATTTTTTTGCTGATCGGATGTATGGGAAAATCAGCACAAATACTATTTCATATATGGTTACCTGATGCTATGAAAGGACCAACTCCAGCATCTGCACTTATTCATGCAGCAACAATGGTAACTGCTGGGATATTTTTGATAGTTCGGTGTAATCTATTATTCAGCAATTCTGATATTATTTTAAATATAGTATTATATATTGGAATATTAACAGCATTATTTGGCGCAATATCAGCAGTCTCACAAGATGATATCAAAAAAATAATAGCTTATTCTACATGTAGTCAATTAGGATATATGTTTGCTGCTTGTGGAACAAAAGCATTTACTGCTGCTATGTTTCATTTACTAACTCATGCTTTCTTCAAAGCTCTTTTATTTCTTGGTGCTGGAAGTATCATTCATAGTATTAATGGAGAACAAAATATCAAAAAAATGGGGAAATTAGCGAATTATATTCCATATACTTTTTCTATGATGCTTGTAGGTAGTATGAATCTATCAGGAGTTTATCCACTCTCAGGTTTTTTTTCAAAAGATTTAATATTACAAAATCTTTATATTTCTAATCATAAATGTGTTTTTTATATTGCTTTATTAGTTAGTATATTAACTACAATATATTGTACAAGACTTATATTTTACGTTTTTATTAAAGATAATAATTTTAATTTTTGCATTAATGAAATAAATCCACATGATCCACCATTTTTGATGAAATTAGCAATGATAATTTTATCAATAGGATCTATTTTTTTTGGTATTTTAGAAAAATCATTAGGAGAAAATAGTATAAATTTTTGGGAAAATATAATTATTAAAGATAATTTAAAATTAAAAGAAATTATTCCAATTCATATACAATTTATAATAAATTCTATAGGAACAGTATTTTTTATAATATCAATGATATTTTTTTATAAAAAAACATCAATTTCAAATACTATTTCTAATAAAAATAATATTACTTTTTTTGAAAAATTAACTAAAAATGCTTTTTATTTTGATTTAATTTATGAAAAAATTTTTTTAAGAAGTTTTTACACTATAGTAAAATATATGAATGATTTTATAGAAAAACGTTTTTTTAATAATATTACAAATTACTTAGTACTTTATTGTTTTTCTATGGCTAAAAATCAACAAAAAATATATAATGGGCAAATTAGTCATTATGCAATGATTATATTTTTATTCACTATAGGTATGATTTATTATATTGGAATGAGGCATATTTTTTACATTATTTAAATTATTTTAAATTATATATTAAAAAGTCTTATATATAAAATTTTTATCATAAAAATCTAATAAATATATGCAAGAATATTCAATATTAATTAATTTATTAATAATAATTCCATTTCTTTCAGGATTATTTTTAATTTTTAATCATCAAAATTTTTTACTATCTCTTATTATTAAAATTATTCATTTTATATTCCCTGTAAATTTTTTTTATAAATTTTTAAGATTAAAAAAAAATTCGAAATTAAAGAAAAATAACGAAAAAAACAAAAAAGTAAAAAATTATCCTGAATTATTAGTTTGGATTGCAAGTTTTATTTCTTTTATTATATCTTTATTATTATTTTTTGACTTAAAAAATGGAATAGAATCTTATAACTTCATATATAATATATCTAGAGAATATAATATAAATTATTCATTACAAATAAATAATCTAAATATTTATCTTATTTTACTTACAAATATTATAAGTATAATAGCTATTATAGAATCACCAATAAAAAATAACATTAATTCTAATGATTCTAATGATTCTAATGATAATATTGTTAAAAATGAGATTTATCTACTTAATGAGTCTCATTTAGATATTAAGGAAGAAAATAAATCAATTGTACAAAATAATATATATTATGCGTTAGTTTTAATATTATCAGCTGGAATAAATACGTTTTTCCTAGCTAAAGATATAGTACTTTTTTATATTTTATATGAATTTATTTTAATACCAACTTTCATAATAATAGGAGTGTGGGGTGGAAAAAATAAAAATTATGCTGCAATGAAATTTTTTCTATATACATTTATTTTATCTATAATATCATTGGTCGCAATTATATTTATAATATCTTTTTTAAAAAATTCAGATATAGATTATATATCTAACAATATAAATATTATTCCAAAAGAATATACAATATGGCTTTGGATAGCATTTCTAATATCATTTGCTGTGAAAATTCCAATGATACCATTTCATACATGGTTACCTGATGCTCATGTTGAAGCACCAACCGGTGGATCAATAATTTTAGCAGCCATTTTACTAAAAATGGGTGGATATGCAATGCAAAAAATACTAATACCATTTTTCCCAGAGATTTCAGAAAACTTTTCCAATTTAATAATAGGATGGAGTTGTTTTACAATGATATATACATCTTTTATTGCTTTTTCTCAACAAGATATGAAAAAAATGATAGCTTATTCTTCAATATCTCATATGTCATATCTTACAGCTTCTATATTTGCTGGTACAAAATATAGTCAATTAGCTGCTACAATTCAAATGATAAGTCATGGACTTATATCAGCAGGAATTTTTCTTTTAATAGGCATTATATCTGAAATTACACATGATAGATCTATATCTAAATACTCAGGAATCGCTAGAACTAATCCTAAAATTGCTGTATTTTTCATAGCTTTTGTAATGGCATCAATAGGATTTCCTGGAACATCTGGATTTATAGCTGAATTTATTTGTCTCAATGCAGTTTTTTTAAATAATACAATCTATGGATTAATTATGACTAGTGGAATGATTTTTAGTGCAATTTATATTATAAATCTAATTGAAAAGATAATTTTTGGAACATCAAGTATTGATTCTAAAGCAATAAAACCATTGAACTTCAGTAGAATAATTACTTTATCTTTTTTAATCTTTTTAATTATATTAATTGGTTTAAAACCTTCTAGTATATTTTATGAATTCCCAAAAAAATAGAATATATTTCTATATACTAAATAAATTCATATTATAAATATATTAATAAATAACAATTCATATCAAATAAGTATTATGAGAGTTGTATCATCTGTATATGTACTTTTTTCTATACTGTTATTATCACTTATTATGTTGATAATAGGAGTATTTTTTCGTCATTCTCCTAAAAATATTGTAAAACTCTTCTATAATAGTGGAATATTTGTCATTATATGTTCTTTATTATATTTTTATCAAATAAATAATATAAAACCACATTATAATCATTTTCTTTTTAATAATTCTATATATATTAGTTCTTCAGATTTGATAATTCTTTTCTTTTTTTTAATCTTATGGGGAATTAGTATGATAATTACTGCAAATTGGATAGATAAAATCCGATCTTTAAATGATAATAACAATAATAATATTATAAATAATAATAAAAATAATAATAAAAATTTTATTAATTCTCATAATACTTATCAAACTCCGTATAATAATACTTCTAATATATTAACATTTGAGATACCAGGTTTATTATTATTATGTGCTTTTATTTTATCGCTTTTGATATTAGTTAACGATATGATGACTGCTTATTTAGCCATAGAAGCTTCTTCTCTTATAATGTATCCAATTATTGTTTGTTATTCAGAATCTAAAAATAAACGTATATATGCTTTAGAAGGAGTAATTAAATATTTTATATTTAATGGAGTAATGAGTGTTTTTTACTTAGCTGGAGTAGCTATGTTATATTTTGAAGTAAATTCTATTAATATATTAGAAATAGAATCTAAAAATTTTATTGATAACTTAAATACATTATTTTTATCAAAAGATAAAATATCATTAATATCTCATATTGGTGGTTTAATGATATTAATTTCTATATCTGGAAAAATAGGATTAGCACCGCTTCATTTTTGGACATTAGATTTATACCAATCAGCACCTACTTTTGTGATGTTGTTTTTAAGTAGTGCTAATAAAATAGCATTTGTATCTTTTTTTATAAAAATATTTTTATCTCCTACTTTTTTATCTTTTAAAATACACGATATAATTTGGACTCTTTCAATAATATCGTTAGTAATTGGAAGTTTAGGTGGAATAATGCAAAGCAATATAAAAAGAATATTAGCTTATAGTACTATCTATAATCTTGCTTTTATTTCTCTAATTATAACGTCATATGGCTTTAGGATTTCAGATAACTTAATTAGTAGTAGTGAGTTTATAAAGCATAAATCAATTCATTATACAATTATATATTTTGGGGCAATAGCTATGCCTTCGTTTTTAACTTTGCTTATTTTAGAATTTAAAACTAATAATACATATTATAATATCAATGATATAAAAAATATCGGTAAATCTCATCCATTTATTGCTTTTTGTTTAACAATTTTGTTATTATCTATGGCAGGATTACCACCATTTGCCGGATTTATAATTAAGTTTGAAACATTACAGTTATTATTACGTAGTGAAATGTATTGGACTATTGGTATAATATTGATAACATCATCTATCAGTGTATTTTATTATTTAAGAATAATATCTTTTATATACTTTCCAAATACTAAAAATTATTTAGTAGATAAAGATAAAATATTACAATCTGATACAAATCAGATCAAAAATTATAATTTTTCAGAGATATTTTTATTTTTTGCTACAATGTTCAATATATTATATATAGTATTTTGGTATTAATTTATATTTTTATATATTTTTATTGTGCATCAAATAATCTTTCAGTACTTATATTTTTTTATAGGAATATCTATTCTTTTGGGAATTATTCTTTTATTTAAAATATTAAAAAAAAATTCTATTCTATTACAGGAAATATCATATAAAATTCTTATATTTGAACAAGAAAATCAAAAAATAATAGAAAATTTAGATATAATATTAACACAAAATAATAAAAATTATGAATCATTAATGATTATAGATCAAGCACATAAATATATTTCTGATATCATACATCATAGCAATCAACATAATGATAATAAATTAGAAAATATAAGAAAAGCAATAGACTATAAATTAGATCATATTCAAAATGATACTAATAATAAGATCGAAATAATGCGACAGGTAATTGATGAAAAACTAGAAACAATTCGGCTGACAGTTGATGAAAAACTTCAAACTACTCTAGAGAAAAGATTAAAAGATTCATTTGATCTTGTAAGTAGACGTTTAGAAATTGTACACAGAGGATTAGGAGAAATGCAATCTCTTGCTAATAACGTTGGGGATCTAAAAAATATACTTACTAATGTTAAAACGCGTGGTATTTGGGGAGAAGTACAATTAGAATCTATTTTATCTCAAATTCTACTTCCAGTTCAATATGAAAAGAATTTTGCAATAAATCCAAAATCAACAGAAAGAGTTGAATTTGCAATAAAATTACCTGGTGGAGAGAATGGAATGAATATTTTTTTACCAATTGATGCTAAATTTCCAATGAGTGATTATGAGAGATTAATAAATAATCATATTGAAGAGAATAATAATCAACAAATCAATATTAACAATAATATTAACAAAGAAAATTTTATTGAATCAGAAAATATAATAAATCATTCTAAAATATATATTAATGATAAAATAGATAAAAAAAATGTAAAATATATAAAAAATCTCGAAAATTTTATAAAAAAATCTGCAAAAAGTATTTCAGAAAAATATATTATACCACCATATAGTACTGATTTTGCGATAATGTTTATTCCTGTTGAATCAGTTTATTCAGAAGCTCTTCAAATACCAGGAATAATTGATGAGATTCAAAGAGAATATAGAGTTGTTATTGCTGGACCAACAACATTATCAGCAATACTTAATAGCTTAAGAATGGGTTTTAGAACTCTTGCTATTGCTGAAAAATCTAGTAAAATCTGGGAAATATTAGAGATAATTAAAAAGGATTTTAATAATTTCTCAGTACTTTTATCAAAAACTAAACTAAAATTAGATCAGGCAAGTGAAGCTATTTCATTGGCAGAAAAAAGATCTATTGCAATAGAATCACGTCTTACAAAATTTTCCCGCCATGAAACAAGAAAGATTTCAAATACAGAAGATAAATAATATTTTACAATAAAATTTTATAATATTAATAATATTAATATTTTTTATACTGAAATATAAATTTTTTGTTTTTAATATTAAATATATTCTTTTATTCTACTGTTAATGATTTTGCTAAATTTCTTGGTCTATCTATATTATTACCTAAGAATATTGTTGCATAACCTACTATAATCTGCATTGCTATTATATAAATAAAACAAGAACTATAAATATCAGCAGAAGGTAATATAATTATATCCTCTGAAATATTTTTAAATCTCTTAGCAGAATTTTCACTTGTTAAAACAATCAAATTACCATTTCTTGCTTTAATCTCTTGTGAAGTACTGATGATTTTTTCCAATGCATTAATTTCTTCATCACAAGCTATAATTACAGCTGTTACTTTTTCATCAATAAGAGCTAATGGTCCATGCTTAAATTCTCCTCCAGCAATATTTTCACATGGAATATAAGTTAATTCTTTCATTTTTAATGACATCTCTAAAGATAATGGATAAGATATTCCACGACCAATAAAGACTATAAGACGAGATTTTATAATTTTTTGTGCAATTTCTATAAATTTTATATTTAATTTTTGATTAGATAATATAAATTGTGATTTATATATTATTGATTCAATAATCTTAAAAAGATTTTGATTTTTTTCTGAAAATGAGTTTAATATCTTAGTATTAAATAAATCAATTTCATTCTCTAGATTTAATTTATTTTTTATATCACTATTTTCATTAATATTATGATTTAATACAATCCAACCAGCTTGAACTCCTATTAGTAATAAAAACATAAGTTGAGCAGTATAAACTTTAGTAGATGCGACTGAATACTCTATACCAGACATTGTATTTATAACATAATCAACATCATTTGCTAATTTTGTATTCATTCTATTAATTAATCCGATAGTTATTGCTTTAGGATCAATTTTTTTTAAATATTTGAATGCTAAAATTATATCAGCTGTTTCACCAGATTGAGAAATAAAAATATATAAAATTTTTTCATTTGGACGAATAGCACTAATTAAAAATTCTGATGCAATTTCTGTTCTACAATTTATTCCTTTAGAAGAAAGTCTATCGAACCAATAATTAGCACAACAAGCTGCATTATATGATGTGCCACATGCTACAAAGCAAACAGAATTAAAAGCTGAAAAATCTAAAGATGATAAAGAACTTATAATTGCAGATGAGTTCTTAGATATATTTTGAATTATATTTTTTGATATATTATTTAAGATATCTGGCTGTTCATTAATTTCTTGCCAAAAATGAGAATTATATAAATTTATTAGATTTATATTATTGAATTCAAAATTATTTTGAATAAAATTGAAGTAATTAGTTTTTTTTTCAATATTAGAATTATTTTGAGTATAAGAATTATATTCAGGATAAAATCTATTATCGAATTTATCAAAACAATATACTTCTTCTGCTATAATTAGTGATTTTTCTCCATCTTTTAAATTATATATTAAATAATCACTATTAGGAAGAGCAACTATATCAGAAACAATATAAATTGATTTACTTTTTTTATCTATTGATAGAATTAGTGGTAATCCTTTACATACTATAACCATACAATTAGGAATAGCAATAGATGTAAAAACAACACTATATACACCTACTGCCTTTTTACATGATAAAGTTACTGCAATATAAAAAAAAATACTTGTAATATTTTTGTTATCAATTTGATTGATATCAATATCAATCATTAAATTTTTATTAACAAGAGCTGCTAAAATCTCAGTATCTGTATCTCCTTCTAATTTTTCATCAATATCATCTATTATTTCATCATAGTTACTAATAATACCATTATGAACTGCACATACAGTTCCTGATAAAATAGGATGAGCATTAGGGAGAGTTGGCTTTCCGTGTGTAGCCCATCTAGTATGCCCTATTCCTAATGAAAATGTATTACTATTATTTTTTTCTGAAAATATTTCTTGTAAACTTGAGCATTTATCTATTTTTTTATAAATATGCCCAATAGTATCTTTAAATAAAGTAATATCAATTTTTTCAGTTTTATTATCTAATTTTTGGCTAAATTTTTTTAAATTTTTTAAATTATCAAGAAATTTATCTATTGTAATTTGTTTATGAGTATTTTTTGTATTATAAAATACAGCAACACCTGCTGAATCATAACCTCTATACTCTAAACTACATAATCCTTTAATTAATCTATCAATTACACATTCTTTAGAATCAAATATTGCAATTATTCCACACATATTTAATATTAATAATTATTTTTAATATTTTTTTTATTTTATATAAAATCTATTAAATTTAATAATTTATAAAAAATTTTATAAACTTAATATTTTTAGTATATTATCAAATGCTATATGTCCAACAGTATGATCAATATTTCTTTCAATGATCAACTTACTATTGAGACCTAAATCTAAAAAAGTATTATGTGCTTCTTCAGATAAATGATAATCTACAATATTATCATTATCTCCATGTGTTATAACGATTGTACAGTCACGAGCATTTTCACTTAATTCATTTTTAAGGTGATGCGAAGCTATGAGAGCTCCAGAGCACATTATTAGACCCATAACATTATGAGTTTTATAACGCATAGCAGCGTGTGCAGCAAGCATTGCTCCTTGTGAAAAACCCATTATATATAATGGGAGATTGGGATTAACAATATTATCCATAAAATTAGTTATAACCGCAGTAGCAGATGTTACACCACGTAACATACTTATTGGATCTCTATTGATTAAACTAAACCATTGATAACCATCTATATTATCACCTTCAAACCGATTTGGAGCATCTGGAGCAATAAAATCTACATTAGGAATATAATTTTGTATTTCTTCTGCAATAGTTAAAATATTTTTACCATTTGATCCATATCCATGTAAAATTATAACCTGCTTATTTGGAGCAACTTTAGATTTTAATTTGTGATAATTAAGTAATTTAGTAGACATAATTAATTATAGAAAATATAAAGATTGTTAATTTTAAATTATTATATTTAATATTTTTTGTGGAATATATATAACTTTTTTTATTATTTTACCGATTTGATTCTTTTCATAATCAAGATTATTAGAATGATTATGATCTTTATTTTTATATATTGTATTTGATAAAGCAGATATATTATCAATCGCAGTTTTTACTATACTTTCTTCAGACATATCAGAATATATAGATATTATTCCCTTTAATTTTCCATTGAGTTGCACAGGTAAGTTTATAATGGATTCATTGATAATTTGTTTATTATAATCTGGCCAATATCTAATTTCTGATAACATGCCGTATATTTCTGTAAATCCAAACATTTCCCAGATTTCTTCTGATAAATGTGGTGTTATTGGTGATAATAATATTATAACAACAATAATTAAAAATATTTTATCAAAGTCAGATTCACAATGAAAATATAGATTGCTTAGCTCTCTTATCTTAGCTATAGCCTTATTAATTTTAAACAATTTTATATCATCACTAACATTAGCAATATAACGATGAATTTTTTTTAGAATATCTGGATTACATAAATTTTTTAGTGTTATTTGCTCAATAAAATAAGATATCTCATTATTAAATGATTTATTAAAAATATTTTTATTATTTAAATATTCTGCCTTTATTTTTAGAGCAATATCAATTAATTTAATTTTTTCGTTTTTTTTACTTAAATCTTCGGCAATTGTATATATTTTATTAAGATAGCGATATGCTCCATCAATACCAGTATTACTCCATTCAAGATTTTTATCTGGCGGAGAATCTGATAGAATAAATAATCTAGCAGCATCAGCACCATAATTATCAATGATATCGTCAGGATTAATTCCATTAAATTTAGATTTACTCATCTTTTCTACTCCTACTGGATACAATTTCCTTGAGGTTTTCTTACATATATAGCTACCATCTTTTTGAATATATGAGTCTTGTCCATTGATCCATTTTCCATTTTCATCTTTGAAAGCCATATTACAGACCATTCCTTGTGTTAGCAAAGATTTAAAAGGTTCAAGTATTCCTCCAATATCATCCTTATTAAAATAACCACATTTGCTCAATGCTCTTACAAAAAATCTTGCATATAATAAATGTAAAATAGCATGTTCTATACCACCTATATACTGATCAACAGGCATCCATTTTTTTAAATCTGATATATTTAAATTTTTTTCATCTTTTTTACTACAAAATCTCAAAAAATACCATGAAGATTCAAAAAAAGTATCAAAAGTATCAGTTTCTCTTTGCGCATTACTGCCACAAATATGACATTTAGTAACACGCCAAGAATCATCGTAAATAAGTGGGTTTCCTGATTTTTCAAAATCAGGATTTTCTGGTAGAAGTATTGGTAGATCAGATCTATCTACAGGAATAGTTCCACATTTTGGACAATATATAATAGGGATTGGACAACCCCAATATCTTTGTCTAGAAATACCCCAATCACGAATCCTATATTTTTTTTTTCCTAATCCAAATCCACTAGATTCTAATTTATTTATAATAAATTTTTTAGCATCTTCTGTTGTAAAACCGTCAATTGGTCCTGAATTAAAAATAATACCAGATTCTATATAAGGAATAGGATTGTATTTATATGTTTTATAATCAATATCTTTATGTAAAGAGCTGATTATTGTATCTGATTTATGATCAGAATTAATATCTTCTTCCTGAGAAGATTGTATAAGAGGCTTTACAACTGGCTTTATTGGCAATTGATATTTGATAGCAAATTCATAATCTCGCTTATCATGAGCAGGACATCCAAATATTGCCCCTGTTCCATAATCTGAGATCACAAAATTGGCAATATAAATTGGTATTAATTTTTGTATGGAATCAGGATACTCATTATAAAACGGATGAATTGCATAAAATCCAGTAAAAAATCCTATTTTTTCTATCTCTTCAGATTTTTTTATTTTTTTATTAATTATTTCATAATATAATTTACATTCATCAATAAATTTTTTTAATTCTTCTGTTTTTTTTAGATTAAATTGGTTATTTAATTTTTTTTTATCTGTTTTTTTTAGATTAAATAAAAAATTATCAATAATAGTAAAATAGCTCTCAATTTTTTTTACTAATTCATGCTCTATAGATATTGCAATAAAACTTGCACCAAATATTGTTTCAGGTTTTGTAGTATAAATAGTTAGTTTATTAAGATTTAAACTCTTTATATTATTTTTTATTTCTATTTCTAACTCTTTTTTTTGATTTTCATTGATTTTATAATCAAAATTATAAAAATTATAAATATTATTTTCAATATTATCAATTGTCAGAATTTCAAAGTCTATCAATGCTCCTTCTGAAACTCCAATCCAATTCTTTTGCATAACTTTGACACTTTCAGGCCAATCTTTTAGGCTATCTAAACTATCACTAAGATCTTCAGCAAAATCAGTTATTTTAAGAAACCATTGGTTTAATTTTTTTTTCTCTATAAGAGCTCCAGACCTCCAACCTCTTCCATCTATTACTTGTTCGTTTGCAAGTACTGTATTGTCAACAGGATCCCAATTAACATCAGATTCTTTCTGATAAGCTATTCCATTCTCTAGAAATGATATAAACATCTCTTGCTCGTGCCGATAATAATCAGGTAAACAAGTAATTTGTTCTCTTTCCCAATCATAAGATAATCCAATACTTTCTAATTGATATCTCATCTGTGCAATATTTCCTATTGTCCAATCTTTAGGAGATAAATTGTTTTCAATAGCAGCATTTTCTGCTGGTAAACCAAATGCATCCCATCCCATGGGATATAGAACATTATATCCTAATGCTCTATGATAACGTGCAGTAACATCTCCAATAGAATAGTTTCTTAAATGTCCCATATGCATTTTACCAGATGGATAAGGAAACATCTCGAGACAATAATATTTAGGAGATGATACATCTTCTTTTGTATAAAATACTTTTTTCTCTTGCCATTTTTGTTGCCATTTTTTTGAAATTTCCTTAAATAAATAAGACATATCAATAAATAAAATATAAAATTAACTAATTTAGTTAGTTAAAAAATAAAAATAATTAATTGTTATTAAACTTTTGTAAATCTTGATTATTTTTAACTTCATTTTTTTTAATTTCATTTTTTTTAATTTCAAAATTAGTTATTATATCAAATAATGGAGCTTCTTTAATATCAATCAATAATATATCATTTTTATTGCTGAAAATTTTATTATACGACTGTAATATCCTATAATAATTATAGAATTCCTTACCACTGTCTCCATTTTTCTCAACAGCTTCTAGAACGATTTTTGCTGCTTGACTCTCACCATCTCCTCTTATACCATTAGCTTGTTTTTGTGCTTCAGCTAGCATAATGACTTGGTCCCTTTCTGTTTGAGCTTTAATTATATCTCCTTCTTGTTTACCTTGTGCTCTGATTTCAGCAGCTTCTTTTGTACGATCTGTTTCCATTCTTCTATAAACAGCCATACGTGCTTTTTCTGGAAGACCTATTCTCGTTATTCTCATATCAATAAATTGAACTCCAAAATCCTCTACTTGTTTAGTAATAATTTCGCTTATTTTTTCCATAATAACTTCTCTTTTACTCCCAAGAACATCAGCAAAAGAAAAAGTTCCTATAACTTCTCGTATTGTTGATTCAAAAATTGAACTTAAGCGAGCTTTAAATGCTGACTCAGTATAAACAGTCTGGTAAAATCTAGCAGGATCTGAAAGTTTATATTTTGCAAAAGCTTCAATTCTCATAGTTTTTTGATCACTTGTTACTAATTCATTTGCATCACTGGCTTTAAAATTAATATTTTGTATTCTATTATCAAAATATATTATATTTTGAATAAATGGGATATGAAATTTTATACCTGGTTCTTTTTTTATAGAGATAATATTCCCAAATTGTGTAACTATTACCATTTGACGTTGATCAACAATATATGAAGATATTGCCATAATAAATAACAACATAGCAAAAATAGTAATAATCTTTGAAAATTGAGATTTTCCTTCTTTTAACTTATTATTTGAAAGCATTTGATTATTTATTTTATATGATATTAAAATATAATTAGATTATAAAATTATAAAAAATTTCTATTAAAAAATTAGATTTTTAATTTATTTTATTAAATTTTTGAGTATCATGATTGATTATTATTGACTTTTTTATGATCTGATACATCATTTTTTTCACTTAACAAAGTAGATGTCTTAATGTTATCATTATTACTGATCTCAAACCCTATATCTTTTTGATTGAGAAGTAATGGGACTATAGGAGTAAGATTATGGGGATTATTGCTTGAAGATTGTGAAATAATTTTATTTTTTATATTACCATAAAAATTTTCCATACTTTCTATATATAAGTTATTTTTTATAATATCTGGATTTTTCTTAAACTCTTTATACATTGCATTATAACGCATTATATTTCCAATTGCTTCATCTATCTTGGCAATCTTATAAGAATTAGCTTCTTCTATTTTTGCTTGAGCTTCTGCTTTTGTTCTAGGAATAACAGAATTTCTATAAGCAGTTGCTTGATTTATAAACCTTTCCTTATCTGCTTTTGCTGATTGAATATCACGATAAGCATTTCTAACCTCTGGTGGAACATAACTATATAATATTCCAAGTGAATGAACTTCTATTCCAGCTTTATATTTATCTAGTATATTTTGTAGTATTTTTTTTGCAGATTCTTCAACTTTTTGTCTTTTTTCAGATAAAACATCATAAAGTTTAGTAGTTCCTACAACTTCTCTCATAGCACTTTCAGCTGAAAATCTAACAGTATTCTCCCCATAACTATCTCTTATATTAAAAAGATAATCTTTAGCATCTTTTATTCTCCATTGAACATAAAAATGCATATCTACAATATTTTCATCACCAGTTAGCATTTGACTCTCTTCAATAATACTATTGTTGATCTCATCTTGACTAATACCTAAATCACTATCATTTTCATTATAAAAATCATTTTGTTCATTATTTGATGATGAAAATTTAGATTGAACTGAATTATTATCATCTAAATTTGGTATCAGTTTTTTCAATGAAACTAATTTTTGTTCAACTTTAGATTTAGAATTTAAATATTTATTATAAGATGAAATATTAGTACCTTGTTTTAGTCCTATAGATTCTTTTTGCATTCTTGTAACACTAACTTTTTCAATAGTTTCTATAGGATCTGGGAGTTTCCAATTTAATCCAGATGTACTAGTACGATTATACTTTCCTAATAATAATACGACTCCTTGTTCATCAGGATTAACAGTATAAAATCCAGTTGATAACCATCCAATTATTAATCCAACAACTATGATTTTTATATATTTTATATTGTTATTTTTTTTATCTTTTTCTGGAAAAATGTTCCAAAAATTTTTTTTATCATTGTTAAAACTTTTGGATTCGTTATTATCATTATTATTAGTAGTATTTTTTTCAGCCCACGGATTTTCAATATTAAAATCAGTGTCTACTTTTTTTTCTGGATAAAAAATTTTCTTTAATGTATTAATTGTATCTAAAATTATCATTGAAAATAAAAAATTTGAAATAATTAAATTTTTATTTATTGTCTTATCAAAGATGTGTTAAAAGTGCTATATATTTTATATATATATTATATTCTATATACTATATAATACATACTAAATACATACTATATAATGCACTATAATAAATCTTTATTATAAGTTTTACTATATAAGATATTCTTTATCAAATAAACCTTTATTCTAAATAAAATTACTTACTCTTATAAAAATTGATATCAGAAATAAAAAAATCATTGCATAATTACGATCTGCAAAATAAAACTAATCTTTTAGATGGATTAATTGATATAAAAATATCTAATAGTGGTATTATTTTATTTATAAATCCACAAGTGTTAAATTTTGATTCGGTAGAAAGTATTGAAGAAGAAATTACAAATGATTTTGTGGCAGATTTATATAAAAACACAGTATTATTTTTTCTTCAGAACAAATTTAGTATACTTGAAAATGAATTACATATTGTATTTATTGCCCAATTAGTACAAAAAATAGAATATAATAGTAAAAATATCTCATTGAATACTACTTCTGAAAATATAGAATCAAAAGATTTAGAAGAAAATAATAAATCATCCCATCAAGAAAAATCTAAATTAAAAACATCTTTTAAGAAAAATTATAAAAATGATATACCGGGAGTTGAAAAAACTATAGTAATTTTTTCTGGTAAGGGTGGAGTTGGAAAATCAACACTTACAGCTTTATTAGCATATTCTTTTGAAAGTATTGGAAAAAGAATAGCTATTTTAGATGCTGATATTCACGGGCCATCTATGGGTAGAATGATTGGAATAAAAGAAGAGCCGTTAATAAAAGATAATGTCTTTATACCTCCCACACGTGGATTTATAAAGATTATGTCTAGTTCTTTTTTTAGCTCAGATCAACCATTAATATGGAGAGGTCCTATGATAAGTAACATGTTACATCATATGCTATATAATACTGAATGGAGATGGAGTAATTTATTTAATTGGAAAAATTCAGAATATATGATTATAGATACTCCTCCTGGAACTGGGGATCTTCATTTAAGTTTAATTAATAATTATAAAATAGATGCTACAATTTTGATATCCACAAATCAGGAAGTTGCTATTGATGCAATGCATAAATCTATGCAAATGTTAAGAAAATTAGATGTAAAGATAATAGGAATAGTTGAAAATTTATTCTCTTCAAATAAAGAAAAATTAACAAATGATTTATCAAATGTTGAAAAATATGCAAAAGAATATAATATTCAATATTTAGGGAAAATTCCATTTATTGATTTTATTTGGCATAACTTAGATCAAGGATTATCACCATTAAAAACTAATAAACTAATGTATTTTAGAAATTCAATATATAAAGAAGAATTAAAAATTCTTTCTGAATCTATTCTTCATATAATAAAAAATATAATGAGAGAAATCTAAATATAAATTATAATAAAATTTTAATATAATAAATTATAATATATTTTTGTAATATAAAATTTTAATATATATATTTATATGAATAACTTAAATGAAAAACTAAATAAATCAGATAAAATAATACAGAAAAATAAAAACTTAGCAAAACAAATGAAAGCTAATATTTTAAGAAGAAAACAAAGAGATCAAAAAAATGGCTAGAGTTAAATAAAAAAAATATTTATATTATTAAGTCATATTGACATATATAATATTATAGAATATATTTTTTTTAAACTTATTTTATATTTAGTATTAACTTAACAAGTTAAACTTACTAAATTATATATATAGTGGCCGTGGTGGAATGGTAGACACGCAACGTTGAGGTCGTTGTTCCGGAAACGGATTGAAAGTTCAAGTCTTTTCGGCCGCACCAGACTCTTAGAAATACTAAAATAATAATAAAATATTGAAGTTATATAACTTATATAACTCTTTTTGAGAATAATCATATAATTTTGTATTGATACTTATATGATTGAAATTATTATATAAATTCTGATCAGCTTTTTAGCAATATTTTATTTCTTATTAGATTACTATTATTTTCTAATTAAAATATAGTAAATATAATTAAAATATAGAAAAATATAAAATAATTGATATATTTATCATAAAATAAATAAAAATCATATAATTTTGTATTTAATTTTAAATTAAATTTTAAATTTTAATTTTATTCAAATTAGTCCTCTTCAGGGAATTTTAATATAAATTCACTAAAAGATCCATATTCTGATTTACATTTAATACTACCACCCATAGATTTCATAACAGAATCACAAAATGCTAATCCTATACCAGTACCTATATTTCTATTACTCGTATAATACAATTTAAAGATTTTACTTAATTCTTTTGGTTCTATTCCAATTCCATTATCACGGAAATGAAGATGATTATTTTCAAGCCAAATACTAATTTTCGCTTCACTTCCACTATATTTAATAGTATTGCGAATTAAATTATATAATATATGTTTTACAAGTTGTTTTGATCCAGCAAAAAAAAAATCATCACTAGTATCATAAACAACTCTAAGTCTTTGTTCTTGAGTAAAACCATAACCATCTATTGCTTCTTCTATTACTTCAGAAATTTTCCAGAAATTATTATTTTCTAACATATCATTTCTTAATGAGAATAATAATATTTCAACAACTTTTGATGCTTCTAAAGCCGTTCTATTAAAGTTTTGTGGTAAAATTTCAAGCATCATTTTATAATCAGAATCATTTATTATAATATTATGTACTATCTCTCCATCTTCATTTATCAATGATTTATCTTTTGCAGATATTACTTTTGATATTTCATTATAAGTATTAGAAAGCATTCTTATAGCAGCTAATGGACTGTTAACTTCATGAGCTATAGCTCCACTAAAAAGCTGTAACATCTCAATTCTTTCGATCTGAACATCTTCCTTATGTCGCATAAAGAGTATTATAGAAAGTAATAAAAATGCACATAAATAAGCAAATGGATAAATATTATTAGAAGGAAGTTGAATCGGTGGAAAACTTGATAATTTGATATAATATATAGTATAAGCAAAGCTTATTCCTGATACCATCAATATTACAAAAACTAACCAACTGACTAGCATTATTAGCAAAAGTAATGATAAAGCAGCATTCAACAACCAACACTCTTCTGCTCTTGTTATAAATGCTGTATACGAAGAAAGAAATGGTAAACAAAACCATAAAGTCATATACCAATATAAAGGATAACAAATATCTCTTATCTTTCTTGGCCAATAATCTACTGTACATAATCCAAAACATAGCATTATCGCTATTATCCTTAATATTATAAGAACATCATTTAATGTTACCATAATATTAACAATAAACATTGGAGCAACATAATTTAACATGGAAAAAACGGCAAAGGTATACCTTTGACTGCCATCCCTGTTAACTTGTTGCTGTGACAATTCTATAAATTTATTAAATATTAAGAGTACATAACAAACTAATCTCTTAATAAATAGATTTATATTACCAAATGGCACAAATATAAAAAATGTTGCGCATTAAAATTACGCTCATTAAACAATTAATAATTAAACAATAAAGAATTACTTATTTTTTATATAAATTTTTTATATAACTATTAGTTGATTTAACTAAATAAAAAATTACTGATTCTCTATATAACTATTAGTTGATTTAACGATATTATATATAGATGGTTGTGATACATTACTACCCCAAAAAACATCTTTAACATTAATTTGATGTATTTTTGATTTATTAAAGTCACAATTAACTATATTAACACGATTAAATTTACTATCAGTTATTTCAGCATCACTAATTTTAGTATCGTTTAATAATGATAAATAAAATGTAGTTTGATTTATTTTTACAAAGCTCATATCAGATGATGAAATTAATGTATTATTTATTGTTGATATTTCAAAAATTGTTCCATAAAAATACCCAGATTCTATAATAACTTTTTCTATAGTAGAAGCTTTAATTATAGCTTTTGATAAATTTACTCCAAATAAATCAGAATTATTAATATCTGTTTTTAAAATTTGAGATCTATTCATTTGAGCATTGCGTAAAGAAGAATTTTTTATTTTTACTTCTATTAGTTTAGTGTTGACTAAACTTGTTGAAGAAAAATCACTATTTTCTATATATGTATTATTTACCACAGAATTGTCAAATGTTGAGTACGTTAAATTAGAACTTATGAATTTTGTATTACTAAAATTACTTTTGTCAAGAGTTCCATCTATAATACTGCTATTTTTTATGATTGATCCTGAGAAATTTGCTCCCTCTGCAAAAACATCATCTAAAATTACATTATCTAATTTTATATTTTCAAGATTTGTATATGCTATGGATGATTGACTCCAATCACTATATTCAGAAATAACATTACTTAAATTTGACCCTTCAAGAAAAGCTCCTCTCATTCTTGTTCTATACATTTTACACCCAGACATGTTCATTTTTTGTAAATTAGCACCAGACAGATCTAAATCTGAAAGATCAATATTACTTATATTACTACTGCCTAGGTCTGCAGAAATATTAATCATATATCCGTTTTTTGATTGACTATTTATATAATTTTCAATATCTTTTCTAGTTAAAACTATAACTTTATTACTTTTTGTATCAGAATTAAAAAAATCTAAAAACCAATTAGAAATATCAGAAAAATCAGCAAATACTGGTTTTAATTCTATTATTGTAAATAAGAACATAAAATATAATAATATTTTATACATGTGTATTTTACAATAACTTCATTAAAACTGCTAATGTAATCTATTATACTACATAAATCAATACTATTCAATTTTTATAAATGTGTTGTAATTAATTTTTCAGCAATTTGTAGCGCATTTAATGCTGCCCCTTTATATAAGTTATCACTTACTATCCATATATTGAAAGCTTTAGAATTACTATAGTCAGGTCTTAGACGTGAAACATAAACAAAAGGTAGGGATACGCAATCAATTGGCATAATATAATTTGTTGAATAATTATGATCAATATCATGTGATATAATCACATCCTTATTGTTTTTTATAACATCAGCTATTTCGTCTATAGATGGAATATTTTCTACTGAAAGTTCAATATTTGCAGCAATACTATGACCAAAAAAAACTGGAACTCTAACGCAAGTTGCAGAAATACCTATTTGAGAACATAGAATTTTTTGTATTTCATTTCTTATTTTTTCTTCTTCTTCTGTTTCTCCATCTGATAAAATTTCTCCAACTTGAGGAATAACATTAAATGCTATTTTATGTGGTAATACTCCTGAAAACTCATCAGATTCTTCATAATTTTCATTTTCTTCTTCAATTTTTTTATTAGAAGTTTTTTTACAATTTTCATTGTAATTTTCTTGATTGAAATTATTTTCATCATAATTTTCTTGATTGAAATTATTTTCATCATAATTTATATCATCATTATTATTTAAGTTTTCTTCATAATTCTGCGTAATATCATCACGTGTTTCTTCAAAAAGTTGACGAATTGCTCTGTTACCTTTTCCTGAAACTGATTGATAAGTTGATAAAATAATTCTTTTAACTCCATAAATTTTATTAAGTGGATGTAATACATCAACTAAAGGTGCAACTATACAATTTGGATTAGATATAATATATTTGTTTTTATATTGTGATATACATTCACTATTAACACTTGCAACTACTAATGGTATATCATCATTCATACGCCAATATGAAGAATTATCAATAACAATACAACCAGCTAATGCTGCTTTTGGTGCATATTCTGATGATAATTTACTTCCTATAGAAAAAATTGCAATATCTACTTTTTCAAATGAGAAAGTCTCAAGATCCTCAACTATTAACTCCATTGGTGGATCATATCCAAAATTTAATTTTGTTCCTGCTGATCTAGATGAAGCCACAGCATATACATTGTCAAATGGAAAGCTTCTTTCAATTAAAAGATATAATAAAGTTGCTCCAACAGCACCAGTTGCTCCTACAATAGCTATATTATATTTTTTAGATTCATTTATATCATAATCTCTATCATAATTCATAATATTACAGTTTTATTTATTTTTATTAGTATATAATAAACTTTTATTTTTTTGATGATTTATTAATAAAATATTTTATTTATTATTATTTGATTATTTTTTAACTAATTTTAATTAATTATCATAATTAATACTAATTATTTTATAATAATATCTTCTAGATTAAAATACTCACATATATCATTCCATTCTCTTTTTGATATTCCACTTTCAGAGAAAGTTATATCTTCTCCTTTAATTTGTTTTTTTATAAAATTCAATGCATTTTTAGAAAAAGATTTACTTTCTAATCTGTAATTTATAAATGCTTCATATGTGTGAGGAACCCATTTCTGCACAATTTCTAGTATTTTTTGTGCATAAATTCTAATTTCATATTGGGCATGATTATGCGTTCTTAAATATAAAAAATGTAATAAATTATGAAGATCTATCTTCCAATACCACTGAGTATAATAATTCAAATTTAAATTCATTCTAGATAATTCTCTTGCTATTCCAGATTTATTAGGATCTATTTTTTCTGTTGTATTTTCATTAATATTCATTAATTGGAGATAATTATCATAACAACGATTAGCATCATTTTTTAATATATCAATAACAAATTCAATTTCTTCTTCTTTTAGATTAGAATTTGATACTCTACATTGTTTATTGTTTGTAGATTGAGATGATATATTTTCTTTAGAAGGTAAATAAAATTCTCTATCTAAAATCGAATAACGCGCGGAATATTCATTTACATTAGCAGTTCTATGCCTAAGCCATTGACGAGCAACAAAAATAGGAGCTTTAATGTGAAATTTTATTTCACACATTTCAAATGGGCTTGTATGATGATGTCTCATCAAATATGAAATAAGTGCCTTATCAGCATTGATTTGAGTTGTTCCCTTTCCATAAGAAACACGAGCTGATTGTACGATAGCATTATCATCCCCCATATAATCAATAATTCTTATAAAACCATGATCAAGAATAGGAATTGTTTGATTTATAATAGCTTCTATTTCTTGGACTGTTGAACGTTTTGTACTGAAAGTACTATTATCTTGATTATTTGTCATATTTAACTATTCACAAATATTGTGTTATTTTATAATAATTTTTTTTTCTTCCCCAGATAGAATTCTTTTTATATTTTCTCTATGCGAATACATTATAACAGCTGGTACAATTAAAATTCCTAAAATATCTGGAAATAATCTCCATACCATAATATCTGTAATATTTTCAATATTATCTTTAATTTTATATATATTTATAAATAAACTAAAGATTGATATACAACTTAAAGATATTGATGATATAATTGAAGCTAGAGAAACAATTTTTTTAATAAAAAAAGTTGATATCCAAATAAAAATAATTAATGATAAAATTTTTAAAGGCAATAATATTATTGCACTTCCTAACATAACAGAAACTCCTTTTCCTCCTTTAATATTTGGAAATATTGGAAAAATATGAAAAATAGTAACTAATATCATTATTAAAGTAGTATTTAAATTATTCATGATTATTTTTTTTATTATCAATGGATATTCATGTAGATGGAAAAAAACATACTGAGTATGAAAATCATATATATATCTTAAAATATATAGCATAATATATGTTAATCCTATCCCTTTAATAACATCAATAGAAAAGGTTAAAACAGCTAATTTAATACCTCCAACTCTTAACATGTTGGTTGCACCAGTGTTTTTTGATCCTTGATTCACTAATACATCTCCTATTCCATAAATATAAGCTATAATTGGTCCACCACATATAGAACCTACAAAATGTATTATTATTAATATAAAAGATAAAAATGAATTAGAAGTTATATACGAGACTATTGTATAAATAATAGTTTGCAATGCAATAACAGATACAATAATCAAAGAAATAACTTTGATATTTGATTTATAATTATGATTCTCCGGTTTTCTCAATTGATTACTTTTGATTAATTTAATATATAAAAACTTCATTATTAATCTAGCTAAAATAGCATATAATATAATTAAAGTAATAACTCCTACAAAAATCATTTTTTAAGTTGATAGAATTTAGAAAAAAATATAGAAAAATTTAAATATATCTAAATAAAAAATATAGCAAGAATTTTTATTAATTTATTTTCCAGATATAATTAGTTGGATTTAATCCAAAACAATATTTTATTATAAAGCTAATAAAATTTAAATAAAAAAAAATATTATAAATAAAAAAAAAGATTATAAATTCTATTTTTAATCAAAAATAACTAAAAATAACTAAATTTACATAAAAAACTAAAAATTAGACTAAATTAACTTAATTTGAGCAATTTTATCATATAAATATTTTAAATAAAAATCATAATAAATTATAATAAATCATTAAAATAATAAAATAAATTATTAAAAATAATACTTCCAGGATATAAAAGTAAAATTATAATACAATCTGATTTTATTATCTTTGATATAAATTAAGGTGATAGATCATTTATTAATTTAATAAATTTTAATATTTTTTATATCAACATTATTTAATATATTTTTTTATGTTTAATAAAATTTCAAATATATCTAATGTATTTAGTCGTTCTCAAAATAAAAGTTTAAATGAAGAAATGCATGATAATTCTTATTTTTATAATATAGGAAAACCAGTATGGTCTGGAAAAAGTTATATTGATTTGGCAAAAAATGGATATTGTCAAAATGCTATAGCATATCGTACTATTGATATGTTAGCTAAAGCTGCTGCAAGTATACCACTAAAACTTTATAAGGAGATAAATGATGGAGAAATGATCCCCATTACAAATCATAAAATAATCAATATACTACGCTCACCTAATCCACTTCAGGGTTGTAAGGAATTTTTTGAAGCTCTATATACTTCTTTATTGATAAGTGGAAATGTATATATTCTAGGTATTTATAAAAACAATCCAAAAAATATATTACAAGAAATTTATTTATTGAGACCTGATAGAGTTCAAATTATCGTCAATAATAATAAAATTCCATATGCTTATCGTTATACAGTAGATGGTAATAATATTGATTATCCAATAGATCAGAGAAATGATGTTTGTAAAATTTTACATTTACGTAATTATCATCCTTTATCTGATTGGTATGGATTATCTCCTCTTGAAGTAGCAAGCTTTAGTATTGATCAACATAATCAAGCAAGTGCTTGGAATCAATCTCTTCTTCAAAATGGTGCACGCCCAAGTGGTGCAATAATTGTCAAAAATGCTCAAGGACAAGGATGTAGATTAAATCCTGAACAATTTTCTCAGCTAAAATCAATGTTCGATGACATATATTCTGGATCAAAAAATGCTGGAAGACCTTTACTTCTTGAAGGAGGTCTTGAATGGAAAACAATAAGTATGTCACCACATGATATGGATTATTTAGAATTAAAAAATTCATTAGCACGTGAAATAGCATTAGCATTAGGTGTTCCATCTCAGCTTTTAGGTATTCCAGGAGATAATACATATAGTAATTTAAGTGAAGCTAGAACTGCAATGTGGGAGCAGACTATATTACCAATGGTTGAAAAAATAATATGCTGTTTACAAAACTGGTTTATAAAGCATTTTAACGATGAATCAATACGTATAGTTTGTGATATAGATAAAATAAATGCTTTACAACCAAAAAGAGAAATAATATGGGATAAACTTAAAAATAATAATTTTATGACTATCAATGAAAAACGACAATTTGTTGGTCTATCAGAAGTTGATAATGGAGATATATTTAATTAACTTTTGTATTTGTATTTTTATTATTTTTTTCTAAATTACCGGTTTTATAATGTAATTAATATACAATTTTAATTATTGTTTTGTAATGTAATTAATATACAATTTTAATTATTGTTTTATAATGTAATTAATATACAATTTTAATTATTGTTTTGTAATGTAATTAATATACAATTTTAATTATTGTTTTATAATGTAATTAATATACAATTTTAATTATTGTTTTGTAATGCAATTAATATACAATTAATCATTGTTTTATAATGTAATTAATATACAATTTTAATTATTGTTTTGTAATGCAATTAATATGCGATTAATCATTGTTTTATAATGCAATTAATATGTAATTAATCATTGTTTTGTAATGCAATTAATATGCAATTTTAATTATTGTTTTGTAATGCAATTAATATGTAATTAATTATTGTTTTGTAATGTAATTAATATACAATTTTAATTATTGTTTTATAATGTAATTAATATACAATTAATCATTGTTTTGTAATGCAATTAATATGTAATTAATCATTGTTTTATAATGTAATTAATATACAATTTTAATCATTGTTTTATAATGTAATTAATATACAATTTTAATTATTGTTTTGTAATGCAATTAATATGTAATTAATCATTGTTTTGTAATGTAATTAATATACAATTTTAATCATTGTTTTGTAATGTAATTAATATACAATTAATCATTGTTTTGTAATGCAATTAATCCTGGTAATTCATCTTCTATCCACATCATAAAAGCACCTCCAGCAGTTGAACAATATGTAAATTTTTCAGCATATTTTCCTAATGCGGCTATCGTATCACCACCTCCTGCAATACTCGTTAAGGCTCTATGAGAGGTTTCTTGAGCTACTATATTGGCAACACTATCTGTTCCATTAGACAATTCAGGAATTTCATATCTCCCGAGAGGACCACACCAAATTAAAATATTTGCTTTTTTTATAATAGAAATAACATTTTTTATAGTTATTTCGCCTATATCTCCTATTTCTCCTGATATATTATCCTCTGAAAATTTATGTATATAATCTTTTTTTATTATATCTGTTGTATTTATTGTAGTACTTTCAACAACAGTATTTTCAACAACAATATAATCTTGAGGAAGGATTATTTTTGCTTTGCTTTTTAGATAAATTTCCATTGCAAAATCAATCATTTCTGGTTCATAAAAAGAAGATCCAATTTTTTTTCCTAAAGCAATAGAAAATGTATTAGCAATAGCTCCACCTAATATAATATAATCTAATTTTTGGCTTAGATTTTTGATTAAGGGTAATTTTGTTGTTATTTTTTTTCCACCTATAATAACTACAGATATATTAAATTTATCATTAAAAGTATTATTATTATCTTTTATTTTATTATCTAATATAGAGGTTTTATTAATATATTGAATTTTTTTAGATTCCATATTACGTAAATGACCAACATATTTATCAAGTAATAATAATTCTTGCTTTAAAGCTAATCCTCCATATGATTTATTAGGAAAAAAAATAGGAAGAGAACAAATTGATGCATGATGTCTATGAGATACAGAAAAAGCATCATTCACATAAATAGAATCTTCATTTTGACTGAGTTCTGATATTTTTTTTGCAAAATTTAAATTATTTTCAATTTCTCCACTATAAAATCTAATATTTTCTAATAAATATAAAGAATTATTAAAATCATAAAATTGCAGTGATTTTTGTTTCTTTATATTTTGTGTATTAATTAGAATTGTTTTTGCTGCTTTATCTAATTCATATGGTAAAATATTAACATTAATTTGATACTCATTTTCTATATATTTTAATATTTTTTTTAAGGAATAATCAGGATTTATAGAAGTTGGTTGTCCAAAATGTGAAATAAGAACAACAATATATCCAAGCTTAAGGAGTAATAAAATAGTCTCTTTATTCTGTTTAATTCTTGCTACTGATAGTGGAGAATTTGTTTCTCCAATTGGTATATTAAAATCAACTCTTGTAAAGGCTATAGGATGATTTATAGAATTATAGTTAATAAATTTTGAAATTTCGTCAATAAATTTAATTTTTTTTTGATTATATAAATAATACATATTTTTTAATAATTAAAAATTAATTACTTTATACTTTTTTTGTACTTTTTTTTAATATAATTTTGTACTTTTTTTAGTATAAATATACTCATTGTAACTTTATTATATTAGTTAATTAATATAATTTTATTAAGATAAATGTTTGCTAAATAAATAGATTATAATGTAATATTACCTTCGATAAGAATTTCAATATTTTTTAGTAAGTGCTAGGTGAAAAATGAATTTTAATATAAAATCATTAAATAAAATTATAATTGTATTTATAATTATATTTATCAAGACTATACATATAGATATAAATTCAGCTAGAGCTAAAGATTTAACTAATAATAAGGAAATTTTGATGAGTGATAATCCGTTTGCAACGGATGATAAATGTTATATTTACAGTCAAACATTAATTTCTGATATTCCTGATCCATGGGAAAAATATAATCGTAAAATTTGGATTTTTAATAAAAAATTAAATAGATTTATTGTTATTCCAATTATAAAAGTTTATCGTGGTGTACTTTTTCATCAAAATATGAGGGATGGGATGTCTAATTTTTTAAATAATTTAAATGAGCCACTTTATATGTTAAATTATTTACTCCAAGGAGAAATAAGAAGCTTTTTTTCTTCTTTTAATCGTTTTATTTTAAACTCTACGGTAGGTATTTTAGGATTTAGTGATTTTGCTTCAAAACATGGATTAAAACGTCAAAAATCTACTTTTGGAGATACTTTTTTAAAATTCGGAGGAAAACAATGCAATTATATTATACTTCCACTACTTGGTCCACATAGTATGACTCGAGCTATCGGATTAGGATTCGATATTGCTTTTTATCCTATTGATATTTTAGTCTCAGAAACAATTACATCAACTTTACTTGGGTTAAATATAATAAACATTGGAAATAATGTTTTAAATAAGGAATATGATCAATTGAACTTTATAGATGATTATTCAGTGGTAAAATCTACATATACTCAATATTATACTTATAATTATTAATAGTTCTTTGCAAGAATATTATCATTTGCATAATAATTTTTATTATGAAGGAAAATTTTGGTAATATAATCAATAATCATGTTTTTTACTTAATTTGACATTATATATTAACTATGTGTAAATTAAATTCTTAGTTCTCGTAGCTCAGTAGGATAGAGCAATGGATTCCTAATCTGTAGGTCACAGGTTCAATTCCTGTCGAGAACACAGAATTTTTATTATCATTTATATTTATCTATATAGTATAAATATTTTTATATATTTTTACTAACTGATATTATATTTTGTTGTAAAGCAACTACAGTAAAATCTTATAATTTACATATAAATGTAATATTTACTTTTATAATACTATTTAAAAAGTCTATAATTATTTATAGGTCTTATAGATCGATTTTATCTATTTAATTATTTTTTCACATTTTTACACATATGAGTAAAAAAAATCTAAAAATTTTAGCAATTGCCGCAGTTGCATTTGCTACTTCAAATCCAGCTTTTGCAGCTGTTGGTGATGCATGTAAAATGACTTTCAGTGCAGGTGGAGGATATGCTATGTCAGAAAAACAAGAATATAAATTTTCTCATAGTGCTGATACTATGGCAAAGATAGAAGCACAAAATACAGCTGCTATAACATTCAGTGATGTAATGTATACAGCTAATGGAGGCAATAAAGGGTATTTTGGAGAAATTGGAGTTGGTTATTATATTAATGATAATGTAAATCTTGGAGTTTCATTCGGATTTACTCCTAAATCTCTTGCAAAAAGCAAAACTCAATCAAAAGATGGGTATGGATATTCAGAATTAAAGACTGTTTCTTATAATGGAATGTTAAGAGCGAAATATGATTTCATTATTTCAGATTCTTCTATTAGTCCGTTTATTGAAGGAGCAGCTGGTGTAGAACAAAATGAAGTTACATTAGAAAAATTTAACGTTGATCCTGCAAGCATCATTTCTAATGATACTAGAGCTGTTACATCTGATAAAATTGTTAAATCTAGTACTTCTACTTATTCATTAGCTCAAAAAGATGCAAAAATGAAAAAGAAAACTTCTGCTCGTCTAGAATTAGGTGGTGGTGTTCAATATATAATGGGCAATACAAGATTAAGTGCTGCTTATATAGTTGGATATTCACAAGGAGCATCACAAAAAAGTGATGAACAATTTATATCATATCCAAAAATTTATGCTGCAGCTGGAACTGATAGTGCTTTGGCTATTAAGTCATTTAAAACTTCTGATACCTTTACACAAATGTTCAGAATTAAAATGGACTATGTGTTCTAATTCTTTTTGAATTACAAAAAAAATTATATATGTTAGTTTACTAGCATATATAAAATTTATATACTTGATAACAAGTTTTTGATTATGGTTTTCGTATATTTTTTTAAATTCTCCCAGATAATTTAACAAATTTCAGATAAAAATAAGAAATATACACAAATTATGATATTAAAACTCATTTTGTTTAGTTTTTATTTATTTTAGATAAAATAAAAAAACAAATAAAGAAATTAGTTCTTTAATCAATAAATATTGATTTTATATTCTATTTTATCTTATCCTATTTATATCCCATTATTTTTTATATTTATTCGTTATATATCACAGATTGTGATATTAAAGCTTTCATATTATCTTTAACATTGTGAACACGTAAGAAATCTACTTTATTTTTTACTAACAAAGATATTGCTATCGTTTCAATATCTCTTTGATAGGCCTCTTTTTCATTAGAAAATGATTTTATATATGATTTTCTAGAATGACCTAACATAATATCACATCCTAAATCTTTAAAATATTCAATATTTTTAATAATATCAATATTTTGAAGGTAATTTTTACCAAATCCTATCCCAGGATCAAATACCAAATTTTTTATCTTAAAACCTAATTTTATTAATTTTTCTAGATATTTTTCACACCATTCTTTTAATTTATTCAAAATATTTATATTATATGAAATATTTCTCGCAGGAGGAATATCTAAAGAATGCATGAAACAGAATTTACATCCACTATCTGAAATAAATCTTAAACAATTATCATCAAGGTCGTTTTTAACATCATTAATCATATAAATATTATATTTTTTAATTAAATCTATGATAATAGATGAATGAAATGTATCTATACTAATATTTATATTTTTTGATGAAAAATTTTCATTTATTTCTTTAAGAAATTCATTCAATTTAATATGTTCAAATTCTAGAGATTTTATAATAGCTGATGGTCTTGTAGATTGTGCTCCTATTTCAATTATACTTGCACCATCTTCAATAAGATTTTGTAAGTGTGCTATTGCATCATTTAATTTATAAAATTTACCACCATCAGAAAAAGAATCTTGTGTGAGATTAATAATACCAACTAATTTTGGATTGATTATATATGTATTTAAGAAAGATATTGGATATTCATTAATTTTCTGTCTTAATTCTATATTTAATAAGTCTAATAAGTCTTGTTTTCCCATTAAAGATAATAAATATTGAATGAAATCTCTATTTTTTATCTCAGGATGTGGAATAGTAATTATATTACTATTTATTATTAAATTATCATAAAATAGTATATCTAAATCTATAATTCTTGGAGAATATTTATAAATACTCTCTGTTCTACCCATTATTTTTTCTATATTCTTTAAATCAATCAGTAAATCCAAAGGAGTTTTTATTGTTTCTCCGCTAATTATCATATTTAAATATGATTTATCAGCATATTCTAGTGGCGTATTATCAGATAAAATTGCTTGTGTTTCTAAAACAATTGATTTCTTGATATTAGTTAATAATTTACTTTCTATTAATAATAATATTGCTTCTTGTAAATTTCTTAAACGATTCCCAATATTTGATCCTAAACTAATATAAACAGTATGAATCATTCTAAATCTAAATGTATTAGTCTGATATTGATGATCTAGAATAAACTAATTTTATTCCACCTTTTGCGATAGAATTAATAATAGGAGAATTTTTATGTATTTCAATAGATATTTTATTAATTAAATTTTTATGAATATCAGTATTTCTAATAATTTCTTCATATATAGATTTACCTAAATTTTCTATAAGGTTAAAAGATTTAGTTTCGCAAAAATCTCTAACTATTTTTGCTATTGAAGCATAGCAAACTGTATCCTCTAATCTATCTGTATCCGCTCCTAATAAAGAAATATCAAATGATAAATCTATATTGATAGATATCATTTGAGGATTCGATCTTTCTTCTTGAGTACATCCTATATATACTAAAACTCTCAAATCTAGAATTGATATCTTTAACATACTTTAAAGTTTTTTGCTATTTTTTAATACTTAAAAATAAAAATATAAATAAGTAAAGTAAAGTAATTTATTCAAATATTTATTCAAATAAACAAATAAAAATAAACTTTAAAAATATAAATTAATAAATATAAACTTTAAAATCAAATTTAAAAAAATATTCTATTTAAAAAGACTCCGTAGTACCATTTATATGTTCATCATATTTTTCAGAAAGCTCTTTATTTTTAATAAAAATATAAATAAGTAAAGTAATTTATTCAAATATTTATTCAAATAAACAAATAAATATAGACTTTAAAAATATAAATTAATAAATAAATATTAACTTTAAAAATAAACTTTAAAATCAAATTTAAAAAAATATTCTATTTAAAAAGATTCCGTAGTACCATTTATATGTTCATCATATTTTTCAGAAAGCTCTTTAATATTTTTAGGAGGCCATTGTGGTACATCCATACCAAAACGTAATCCCATTTTGTTTAATACATCTTTTATTTCATTTAAAGATTTTTTCCCGAAATTTGGAGTATGAAGCATTTTGACTTCACTTTTAGTAACTAAATCTCCAATATATATTATATTTTCATTTTTGAGACAATTATGAGATCTAACTGATAATTCAAGATGAGAAACTTTAGTTAAAAGCTTTGGATCAAATGGAAGTTCATTTTTTTCTTTATTATTTTTTTCTGTAACTTCACAATCACCGACAAACATTTTGAATTGTTCTTGTAGAATACGTGCAGCGTAAGATAAAGCAATATCAGGTGTTATAGTTCCATTTGTTTGAACTGTTAAATCTAAACTATCATAATTTGATTCTTTACCCACTTTTGCAACATCTACACTGTATGTACATGTTTTTACTGGTGAAAAAATGGCATCCATTAAAATATATCTACCAGAAGCAGAAACAGGAGAATTTACTGAAATACTACCTGCTTGTTTATAACCACTGCCTTTTAATATAATAAGTGATAAATCTAACTCAGCATTTTTGTCAAGATGACATATAATATAATCTAAATCCGGTATTATGAGTATCTGATCATTATTATCTTTTCTAGGCATTTCATTTATCTCTTCTATTTGTAACATTCTTGCTGTGACAATTGCTGGACCTTTCATTTTTATCTTTGCCTTGATTCTATTTACACCACTTTTTAATCCCACAGGCATACTTTTAAGATTCAGTATTATATCTAAAAAGTCTTCTTTTATTCCATGAATTGAAGAATATTCATGTTCTGCGTCATTAATTCTTACAGCAACAACAGCTGCACCAGGAATTGAAGAAAGTAGTACCCTCCTCAATGCATTCCCTAATGTTGTACCAAAACCTCTTTCTAGTGGTTCTGTTCTAAATGTAACACTATTGGGATTTTTTATTTCTGTTATATAGTATGCCATTAAGCAAATAAATCTATTTTATTATTAATAATAATCATATAAATGTAGAACTGCGCTATATTATATATTTTTTATTTTATATATTCAATAACAAAATATTAAAAATTTTATATTATAAATTTTTATATATTATAAAAATACAAAATATAATTTATCTAAAATTTATTATAATAGTATTATTATTGAATATTACATATTTAGTAGTTTATCATTTATATATTATTATAGTTAGCAAGCATAGCCATTTGATTTTCTGTTATTAATTTTTCTATAAATTGATCAATATCACCATCATTTATAACAGATTCTAAATTATAAGATGTTACATTTATACGATGATCAGTAACTCTATTTTGCGGATAATTATATGTTCTTATTCTTTCTGATCTATCTCCACTGCCTACCATAATTCTTCTTGCTTCAGATCTTTCATCTTCTACAGATTGTCTTTGCATATCATATATTCTTGCACGTAATATTTTTAAAGCTTTGGCTTTATTCTTATGTTGTGATTTTTCATCTTGTTGGCATACTACAGTACCTGTAGGTATATGTGTTATACGTACTGCACTATCTGTTGTATTTACATGTTGTCCTCCAGCTCCAGAAGATCGATAAACATCTATTTTAATTTCACTTTCTTTTATTTCTACTTCAAAATCTTCAGCTTCAGGAAGAATTGCTACTGTTGCAGTAGAAGTATGAATTCTTCCATTTGATTCAGTATCAGGTACTCTTTGCACTCTATGCACCCCAGATTCAAATTTTAAATGAGCATAAACAGATTCTCCATTGATTGATACTGATGCTTCCTTGCATCCATCTAATCCTGTATTTTGATATTCTAATATTTCAAATTTCCATCTTTTTTTTTCTGAATATCTTTTATACATTCTAAATAAAACTGCGCAAAAAAGTGCAGCTTCCTCTCCACCAGTTCCACATCTTAATTCTAATATAACACCTTTATCATCTGCTTTATCTTTGGGTAACAAAAGATATCTTAGTTGTAAATCCAAATTTTTAACATCTTCCTTTAAAATTAAAAGCTCAGAGTTGAACATATCAACCATTTCTTTATCATCTTTTTGAGTATTCTCTAATATTTCATTTATTTCGCTTATTTCTTTATTTCTTTCAAGATATGCTTTTGCATATGGAATAATATTTTCTATTTCTGATACATCTTTAGCATTCTGTTGATACTCATTTGATGAAGTAATTTCAAGCATTTTTTGATTTAATTCTTCATACTTTTTTACAATTGCTTGAAGTTTTTCTATTAAGCTCATTTTTGTATATTTTAAATTTATATAAATGATCCGCGAATCTAAAAATTATAACGATAAAGTATGTTTTGTATTAACCTATAATTTGGTTATTCTATTTATATTTAAAACAAAAAATAATTATTCTTTCAATCATCAGTTGATTTTATAACTAAAAGTTGCTATATATCAACTACACTAATATTAAATAATCCAATTAATAAGTTAAATTCATAAAACATCTGCAATGTAATATATATTTAATATATATTTTACCTAATAAATAAGTATAAAGCTTTTCAAATTCTAAGATAAGATAACATTATCAAAATATTATAAAATATGTCAAACAATAATAAACAAGTATCGAATGTTTTTATGAATTTTTCGTATATTTCTACTATAAATAATGAAGTAGATGAAGAAATAGATCTGAATTATCAAAATTGTCTTATTGATCAAGGAAATAAAGTTCCTCAATTTTTTTATAAAAAACACAAAATTTGATAAAATATTTTAATATTAAGCTAAAATATACAAAAATCTGATATAAAAAAATATAATTTGTAAATATCAAATATATATTTTAAATATAAAATATTATACTAATAAATCATATTAATAGTCAAATAATTAAATTAATGTATTAATTTTTAAAAAAATATTAAAATATAAATAAATTATATTTATTTTTAGTATTTTATGAATAATAAGGAAATTCTAACAGAAGAAGATCAAAAAACAAAAAAACTAGAGGAAAAAAAACAACAAGAGGAAGAAAAACAAAAAATTGTAAAAGAAAAAAAACAAAAACAAGCTGAAGATAAGATTGCAAAAAAACAAGCTGAAGATAAAATTGCAAAAGAAAAAAAACAAGAAAAACAGAATAGAAAGAATAAAAAAGAAAAAAAACAAGCAACAGCTAATGAGATAATTGAGGAATTTAATAAATTACAAATTCCTAAAAAACCAAAGGATCCTAAAAAACCAGAAAAACTCAAGGATCCTAAAAAACCAGAAAAACTCAAGGATCCTAAAAAACCAGAAAAACTCAAGGATCCTAAAAAACCAAAAGCTATAACTAGTGTAAATCAAATAACAAAAGATGATATTAAAGAAATTAAAGATGAAAAATTTTTAGAAAAAATTGCTGATTTTATAGTAGAAGATAAACAAGATATAGAAAAAGCTTTACAAGGTTATAAAAAAAATAAGAAAACAGCTATAAGTATCATTAAAGGTGCAATGGTTCATGTTCTTAAAGCTCCAGGTATATTAATTCTTTCTGTTGCGCATTTTCTTGGTGGAATTGGATATTCTATTGCCGGAATGAAAGAGAAGTTCTTATCTCATAATTATGAGAAAGAAATAAAAAAAGTTAAAAATAATATTGCTAATGTTATTTTAGATAATTCAAAGGATATTACTCCTAATCCTATAAAAAAATATCAATTAGAAGAATTGCAAGCAAGTTTAGAAAAACTTGAACAAAAATCAAAAAATTCTAAAGAAAAATCTAAAGAATTTAAGAAAATATCAGTCTCTCAGTTTACTGAATCTGCTAAAGTTCTGGTATTATTAATTCTTGATATGACGACTGTTATTTTAGGTATAGTAATCAATATCGCAAATATGGTAGGTTTTGACAAAATCAAGAATAAACTTAGTAAATTTAAAGATAAAATCAAGAGTGTTTTCAGTAAAAAAAAGGAGATACAAAAGAATACTCAAGAACATGAAGATCCACATAAAAAAGAAGAAGAAAGAAATGAGAAGATAGCAAACATAGTAGATAGCAGTCTAACAATATCGAGCAAATTATTGGAAGTATTAGGAAAAATATCTATAGTCCCGGAGCCAAATTTATATGCAATTACTGCAGGTGTTACTGTAGGTATTGTAGCTGGATCAACCATGGCTGCAATTTATAATCATACACAAGAAAAGTTAGCAAAAAAGACGTTAAAATCTTATGATAAATTAAATGAAGCTATTTCTGAATATACTTCTAAAACAAATCCACAAGTACAAAATCTACAATCTGAAGAAGATAAAAAAGCTCAAAAAGAAAAAATTCAACAAGAAAAACAAGATGTTATAAAAGAAAATGCTCCAAAAATACCAACTAAAATTATAAATACTTTTGAAATATATAAAGAAAATTTATCTAAAAGTAGTGAAATTTTAGAATTAATTGAAAAAAATAAAAAATTAATTGGTGATATCAGTGCACAACAAAAGAGTAATGCAGAATTAAAAATTAAAACAGAAGAACAAAAAAATCGAAATGATGATAAAGATAACAAAGAAAAATTAAATGATAACATAAATAAACAATTCAATAAGGAATCACAGGAGATAATTCAGAAAACAGTGAAAGGATTTGCTGAATTCAGTGAAAATTTAATGAAAATACAAGATTTACAAAAAGAATTAGACCATGAATTGAGTAAAGCTTATAAAATTCATGGAATTGAAAATCCTATTGATCCTAGAATTTTTGATAAATCTATTAGTAGTTTAAAAGAATATCAATATAATGGATTTGATCCAAAAAAAGAATTTAATATTGAAGAAAATATTACTGATATTCAAACTAGTATAGAAAATGGTCAAAAAATATTTTTTAATGAAAAATTAAATGAAATTAAAAAATTAGATGAAGAATTTGTAAAAATAGAAAATGGTAAAGAATTTTCAGAAGAATCTTATCAAAATCATATTAATAATATAACAGAGAAAATAGAAAAAGATCTTAAAATAGAAGTAAAAACAGAGGCAGTAAATATACTTTATGATGATCTTAATAAGATACTGAATAATCATGGATATCAATATAATAATTATAATCAAGGAATTGAAGCTCTAAGTCATAATCATAATGCACATACTGTAAATAACACAGTAACACCTCCACAAACAACATCACATGGAACAACTCAACCACAAGGACATAATTCTAATACACAACAAAATACACATTCACAACCCACTGTTAATTCTGCTAATCATAATACAGTCAAAGGTAATACAACTCATACTACGAACCCTGTTAAAACTAAGGGGTTTTTAGACTATATCAAGTCTGGATTAAATTCTATTACAGATTTTATATTGTCTTTCAAATTATTTCCAGATGTTGATGGACATAAAAATCATGAAAGACATAATAACAAAAATGGTCATCCTACATCTTCATATTTAACAGATGTAAGTAAAAAGTTGAATTTAGTTCAGGAAATGAAAAATGATCTTAAGAAGGATGATCAACATAATAATGAACATCCTCAAAACAAATCTTTCCAGCGTAGTAATAGTTTTTCTGAAGGAGTAAAAAATAATAAAATTAAGGAAATAATAAATAAACATGATGAGAAAGGTGGTGTTACAAAATTAACGCAGTATTCTCAACAGCAAGATTTTTCAAAGAGTTTTGTTGAAAAAATAAAAGAACAAAAGATTAATGAGAGTAATCGGAGGAATTCTATTTCTTAATTCTATTCCCGGGGTATTAAAAGTAGAAAAATAAAAGATTAATCATTAATAAGAGTAATTCTCTGGGGAAGTAATAATATTTTTAATAAAATTGCATATTTAAGAATATGCAATATAAGTATTTATAAATTTAATTTACAAAAAAAAATTATATAAATTTTTGTAAAATCAAGATAATTCCTTGAATAATTTTAATATTAAATAAAATATGATTAAATTTTGAATATTTTGATAATTATAAAGTATTTACAAGATTATTTTAATGTAATAAAATTTTATTATATAAAAATATTATAAAAATAGGATTTTCTATGAAAAATAACAATGATACTCAATCTTTAACATCAAAATCACAATCTTTAAAAGAAGAAATTATAAAACTTCAAGAAATAGCTAAAAATCATCAAGAAAAATTAACAACACCTTCAAAAGAAGAGTTACAAAAAAAGATAAAATCTTTAGAAAACGAAATACAAGAAGAACAAAAAAACTTTCATAAGCAAAAAATAGAAGTAAAAAAATCTAAAGAAGAATTAGTAACAAAAAACAAAGAACTAGAAAATAAACGAAAAGTAGTGCAATTAAAAAGAAATGAAGCTGCAAAAAAACCCAATGAAGAGGCAAAAAAACTCAATGAAGAAGCAAATAACATTGAATCAAATATATATAAAGCACAGAAAAAAAATTTTAATAAATTATATGCCGAAGCTAAAGTATATTTGAAACAACGTTTTAACAAATCTCACATAAGAGATATTGAATTTGGTTCTGAAAATTTGACAGAACAGGATTTAGAAAATCTAAAACTTGTTGTAGAACATAAATATGGAAAAATAGGAGAACGTCTAGAAAATAATGAGAAAATTCATCAAATATCAAAAAGTTTAACAAAAGGACTTTTCTCACATTCATTAGGTCCAGTAAAATATTTTGGTGTTTTTACTAATCTTTTAAAATTATCTAAAGGACTTACAGATAAAGAAAAACAGAAAGAAAAAGAAATAACGCAAGAAATTAATGAATTGAACAATAATGTAATAGAAATAAGAGATAAAATTTTTTCTGGTAAGTTTAATGAAAATGATCAAAAAGAATTATTAAGTAAATATCAAGAATATGTAGAGAAAAATCTAGAAATTGGACAAGAACCAAAAAAAATAAACGATCTTCAAAAGAGTAAAGATATAGTAGGAAATGTCAAACATTCTATCTCTACAATATTTACAAAATTTTCTTTAAAAAAAATAATTGCAAAAAAAACCATCGAAAATATTAATCCAATAGCAGGAGGAGTTTCTAATCTTATAGATGGAGCATACAATAATAAATCAGGAAAAATAGTTTCAGGTACACTTAAAGTAGTTGAATCTGTAGCTCCTGTAACAATACCAGCTTTAAAACTAACATCTACTACTTTTGCAGGAGTATTTTTAATAGTTAATCGTCTTAATAATTATAATGCTATTACTAATATGAAAGAACATAAATATTTAAAAGAGATGATGAATCAAATAATAGCTCAACAATCAAATATAAATATAGATAATCATTATGAAATACCTACTGAAGCAAAAAATGGATTACCTAAATTTTTATATGAAGATTATTCAAATGATGGAAACCATTTTTTTTCTGAAATTGATAAACTTAAAAATTTATCACAAAGTTTTGTTGATCAAAAAAGTAATTTTGATTTCTTAATAAAAGAACATACTGAAATAAAAATGGATAAAAACGCAGTTGAAAAGAAAATAGTAAAGTTCACAGACGAACAAAGAAAAGAAAAATTCCAGAATATGTTCAATAAATATTCTAAAATTACATCACAGGTAGATTTTATAATAAAATGTATTGAGGATACAGAAAGATCTCTTGTATTACAATCTTTTAAGCCTAAAGATCTTGAAACAATAAAAGATTTAGCAAAAAAAATATCTGATAATACAAATAAATTATTTAAGAATTATGCAAATAATCAAGATAACCCTAAGTTAAATCAAGATTTAAGTAAAAATATACAAGAATTCCAGGATTTATCAAAAAACCTGAAAGAAAAATTTTTAGAAAAATCAATAAAAATTGAAGGCATAGTTCACAAATTTGATATTGAGAAAATTGAAGCAATGGGCAACATTCAAAAAAAAGATTATGAAGAATATGATAATATTAAAAAAGAACTAAATGGAGAAGATAAAGCAGATAAATTTCTTAGGGGGAGAAATCATAATGCAAACAGTAATACAAATATGGTAAAATACTCTGAACACACAGTTAAAACAATTGAAAGTGTATTAAATCAGGATTTAGAACACAATAATAAGATTCATTTAGACTTTGATAAAGAAGCAATTAAATTAGCTATACAAAATACAGAAAACACAATATCATGGAAAAATACAAATGATAAAGTAACTGATATAAAGAAAATGACTGAATTACACAGTGAAGTGAATACTTTAAAGAGAATGTTACATCAAGATAATAACCATAGTGCAATTTCACACTAAAAATTATATTAATTATTATATTTTTTTTATTTTTCTATTATTAAATAATTTTTTTACATAAAATATTCTACTTATTATTTGTTTAATATTAATATTTAATATATTTTTATTTATTTTTCTATTATTAAATAATTTTTTTACATAAAATATTCTACTTATTATTTGTTAATATTAATATTTAATATATTTTTAATTATTTTCAAAATACTCTTTTATAAGTCGATCAAGTAATATTACACCAAATCCTGTTGCACCTTTTTGTATAAATTTATCACCAGATTTATTCCAAGAAACTCCTGCTATATCAATATGCGCCCATTTTCTATTACTTTGAATAAACCTCTTTAAAAATTGAGCAGCAGTTATGCTGCCTCCACCATATCCTTGTCCTACATTTTTTATATCTGCTATAGATGAATTAATCTGTTCATCATATCTTGTACCCATAGGTAATCTCCATATAAATTCACCAATTTTATCTCCTATATCGGATATTTTTTTAGCTAAATCATCATCATTACTAAATAATCCAGCACAATTATTACCAAGAGCAACTTTAACGGCACCTGTTAATGTAGCTAAATCTATTATTGTATTAGGTTGATATTTTTCTTGTACATACCACAAAACATCTGCAAGTACTAATCTTCCTTCTGCATCTGTATTATCAACTTCTATAGTTTGTCCTGACATTGATGTTATAACATCACCAGGTCGTTGTGCTTTACCTGAAGGCATATTCTCTACTAATCCTAAAACACCTATAGCATTAATTTTAGCTTTTCTTTTAGCTAAAGAATACATCAAACCAGTTACAACTCCTGCTCCACCCATATCATATTTCATTTCTGCTATATGGTCACTTCCTTTTAGATTTATACCTCCTGTATCAAAAGTTACTCCTTTTCCAACAAAAGAAATTAAATTATTTTGATAATTGTTATCTTTATTATTATCTTTATTATTATCTTTACCCCACCATTCTAAAATAACAAGATATGGGGGTTTATCACTACCTTGAGCAACTCCTAATAAAGCATTCATTCCTAAAGACTCCATTTCTTCTTTATCGATAATTTTTGCAACAAGACCTACCTCTTTAGCTATTGCATTACAATAATTTGCGAAACTTTCAGGATATATAACATTTGCTGGCTCATTGATTAAATTTCTAGTTATATTCATTCCATCAATCATTGCTTTTGTATCCTTAAATAATTCTTTTGTTTTTTCTAATATTTTATCAGAAACATATATATTAAGGTTTGAAAAATATATTTTATTATCATCAGCTTTAGCTTTATAATATTTTGTAAAACTATAAGATTTTATTGCAACTCCTATAGCAATTTGATTGATAATATGCGGTATTTCTTCTTCTATATCATCTATAATTAAATCAGCATTTTGATGACAAATATAATCAACTTTATCAAAGATACATGAGCCTACTAACTTCCATTTAGTTGATTGATCACCATCTTTTCCAATTAAAATAATGATTTTGTCTTTGCATATTCCACTTAATATTACACCTTTTCCAGAATTAGGTTTAAAATCATATCGTAAATTCAATGCATCTTTTATTGATTCAATATAGGTTGTTGATTCTAAATAATCTGAAAATTCATAATTTTTGACATCAGAATTAGTATAATTACTATCTTTATTTTGATAAAAATCTTTTGTATTTACAATATCATTTTGTATATCAGATTTATCTAAAGTTGATAAATTACTTCCAATCAAATGAATTGATGCTTTATTTTGACTATTTTTTAATAAATTTAAAGGAAAAATATTTATTTGCATGAGATTAAATAATAAAAAATATTTGAAACTTGTTTAAAAATATTGTGCTTATAAATAATATAAACAGTTGAATATACTTAAATATACTTATTTTAAATTTTACGGAAGTATATAAAAAAAATAAAAAAATAAAAAAATTTAAATAGTAGAAGAATTTGAACTAAAGATACATAAAAATACGTTAAAAAATATATTCAAAAGTATATCAAAAAGTATATTAAAAAGTATATTTAATGTATATTAATTTATGAAGTAAAATGATCTATTATATATTTTAAAAAATTTTAATTTTAAGAAATTTTATACTAAAAAAAAATATCTAAATAGCTAAGTGAAATTTTTATAAAAAAATCATATTATTATCATATTATTATTTATTAAAACTAGCAGTAGTAATTTATATTAATTAATAAGAACTAAATTTAGATAATATTGACATATGAAGATTCATATATATAATAATGAAGTGATTTATTCATTAAAAAGTTATTAGATATTTCTTTGATAAAAAATTATAATTTAATATAATTTTGTGTTTTTTTATCTTAGACAACTAAATTGATTGATAATAGATAATTATTAATAATATAATAATATGGCAGTACCAAAAAAGAAAACTAGTAAAAGTAAAGGAGCAAAAAGAAGAAATCAAAATAATGCAACAAAATTAAGATTACAAAGTAATAATATTATATTGAATAAAAGAGGGGAACCAGTTTTAAGACATCATATATCTGCTAAGGGTTTTTTTAAAAATAAAAGAGTTCTTCCTTTACCAAAAGAGGAAAATATTGATGATGCAACATTATAAATTAAATATAATATAAATATAACAATAAATATTTTATAGATTTTTTAATCTATTTTATATTTTTATCTAAAATTAGTATTTTATAATCTTATACTTTCATATTTTTGCATAATTTTTTTGCTTAGTAATTTTAATATATAAAAAAAATAAATTATTTATATTGGTTCTTAATACCTTAAGAAATAAAGTAAGAAATAAAGTTATAATATAAAAAAATACTTGAATATTGTATAAATATATAAATTAAAAATCACTTTAATTTTAAAATATTTAAATAAATTTGCAAAAATTATAAAAACTTCATAAAAATAGTTTTTTTACATAAATTTATATAAATTATTTAACTTTATTAAACAATTATATTTTCTCTAAATTATATAGAGTATTTGATATTATTTTTTATAAAATTTAATGAATAATAAAATAGTTGTAAGTATCGACTTAATGGGTGGTGATTATTCTCCACTAGCCCCAGTTAAAGCTCTTGAATTGATACAAGAAACCTTACATTATTCTAATTGCTCATTTATTTTACATGGAAATAGTGATGCAAAAAAACTTTTGGAATCTAGCAATATTTCAAAAGATCTCTATATATTTAATCTAACTAACACTGAAGTATCAGCAGATGATAATCCATTAGATATTATGAGAGGGAAAAAAAATAATAGTAGTATGCAACTTTCCATTGAAGATGTTTCCCAAAAAAGAGCACATGTTGCTGTCTCATCAGGAAACACAGGCGCATTAATGGCATTATCAATAAGAATATTAGGCTGTATTAATGGTATAAAACGTCCTGCAATAGTTGGTACAATTCCTACAAAAAGAGGTAAATGTGTAATGCTAGATTTAGGAGGGAATTTAGAATGCGATGAAAAAATGTTACTTCAATTTGCTCTGATGGGTTCATGCTTTGCAAAGATCATATTAAGTCAGGAAAATACAAAAAATATAAACGATAATTTATTAAATTCACATAAAATATTAAATAAAAATAACTTTCATGATAAAAATGAAGAACATCTTATTTATAATATAAAACAAAATAATGATATATCTGATTATAATCCAACTGTTGCTTTGTTAAATGTTGGAGTAGAATCAAATAAAGGTAGAAACACAGAGAAAAAAGCTTTTGATCTACTACAAAAATCAAATCTTAATTTTATTGGATGTATTGAAGGACATCATATAATAGAAGGAAATGCGGATGTTATAGTAACAGATGGATATACAGGAAATGTTGTGCTTAAATCTGCAGAAGGTGTATCTAATTATATTAGAGATATACTAAAATTATCAGTAGAGAAAAATTTGATTAGTAAAATAGGAGGATTTTTTCTAAGTTCTAGTATAAAACAAAACATGGAAAAAATAAGACCAGATAAAAACAATGGTGCAATGTTTGTTGGATTAAATGGAATAATTGTTAAGAGTCATGGTGGTTCCAAATCAGAAGGAATTGCTAATGCAATAAAAACAGCTATAATGCTTGCAGAAAATCATGTAAATGAAAGAATAATTAATGAAATAAATTGTATTGATTTTATCGATAAAATTAAAAATAGTTCAGTAAAATTATTGAATATGCTACGTTTTAATGACACACCCAATTGAACATCAAAGAATTTATATATCTGGAGTAGGAGCTTCTCATCCTAAAAAATGCGTTCTAAATGAAGATTTACCTCTTCATCTTAATACTAGTGATGAATGGATTCAACAAAGAACAGGAATTAAACAACGTTATATTATAGACGAAGGAGAGGATATTGTTTCAATAGCTTCTGAAGCTCTATTAAAAGCGCTTAAAATGGCTGGTATTAATCCATTAGATCTTGATGCGATAATATTAGCAACAACAACTCCTGCTATGCGAATGCCATCAACTGCATCTTTAATACAAAATATTATAGGAAATTATAGATGTACAGCATTTGATATACAAGTTGCATGTGCTGGTTTTGTTACAGCTATACAAATAGCCTATGGGTTTATATTTAGTGGACAATTCAGTAAAATTGCTGTGATAGGTGCCGATTTAATGTCAAAAATCATAGATTGGAATGATAGGAGTACATGTGTTCTTTTTGGTGATGGTGCAGGAGCAATTATTATAGAAAATAAAATGGAGGCTGAACTCGTTTATAATGCACAAAATTTAATGAATAATATAGATATAGATAATTTTAGTAAAAATTCATTTTATGAAAAAAATTTAACAGTTGATTATACAAATTATAATATAAATTCTTTAAATAATAAGATAATTTCTTTCAATTCAGAAAAAGTTCAAGATTTAAACGAAAAAAAATATTTATTTGATAGTAGTGGTAATATTCCACAATCTGGAAATATAATAGATCTTGTAAGTTATTCTCATGCAGATTTAAAAGATATACTATATGCCAATTGTGATGGTTTTATTACTATGAAAGGTATTAATGTATTTAAACATGCTGTTCAAGAATTGACATTTATATCAAGATTATTAGTAAAAAGAAATAACTTAGATATATCTGATATATCCTGGGTAATTCCACATCAAGCAAATAAAAGAATTTTAGATGCTATAGCTTCTAATTTAGATATATCTATAGACAAATTTGTTATTACAGTTAATAAGTATGCGAATACATCTGCTGCTTCTATACCAATGGCATTAGATTTTTTATATCATAATGGAGATAGTTTTTATAAAAGATTATCTAGTGGAGATTTAATAATAATGCTTGGTGTAGGATCTGGTATGATTTTCAATGGAATATTATTAAGGTGGTAAAATAAAACAGTATAATGAAAAAAAATATTTTTATTTATTTTAATATTTTATAATTATTTTAATATTTTATAATTACTAATTGATATTAATTAAATTTATTTTTTTTAATAGAATTACTTATTTTGTAATAAAAAATACATAAAATATATGAAATTAAACCAGATATTACTGTATAAGATGGTATATAAAATCCTCTAATTCCAATTAATTGAGATAATATACTAAAAACAGTATAATGAAAAAAAATATTTTTATTTATTTTAATATTTTATAATTATTTTAATATTTTATAATTACTAATTGATATTAATTAAATTTATTTTTTTTAATAGAATTACTTATTTTATAATAAAAAATACATAAAATATATGAAATTAAACCAGATATTACTGTATAAGATGGTATATAAAACCCTCTAATTCCAATTAATTGAGATAATATACAAACACTAAGAGTTGTAATAGATGGAATATAAAAACTATAAGTTGGATTTGGCATTTTTATAGTTGCACCAACAATTGGAATAATTATACCGCTTCCCCAAACAGAAAAACCTATTAGCATTAATTCTATAATATCAAGATCATACAAAGAAATAAACATTGCTATTGATCCTATAATTATAGTGAACAAACGCATTAAAATTAAGCTTCTTATATCATTTTCATTTATTTTTTCTTTTGTGTTTATTTGATGATTTTCATTTATTTCATCATTTGTTCCATGATTATTATATTTTTTAATTTTATTTCTATGAATAATATTACGAACTAATAATATACTTGCAGCATTAAGTGCAGAATCTGCTGTTGATATACTTGCAGATAGTACAGCAATAATAAAAAGACCACGTAATCCTATTGGTAAAGATTCTTTAATAACTGCTGATATTATATTCTTACTATTAATATCAGGGAATAGATATGATGAACATAATCCAGTTATAGTAATTGCTATAGAAAAGCATATTCTAACAAAAAACATTATATTATACATTGATTTTATATTATTTTTGTTTTTTGTCATTAAAAACCTTTGTATAACAGATGGTTGTAACCATAAAAATGGTAACCAGCTACAAAAAAACAAAAAACTATACTCTTTAAATTTAGAATGTGTAAGAATAGCAAGTTTTTGAGGATTTGTATTAATAATGACATTACTAATGCCACCACATTTATTAACTAACCACATTGCTATTATAGGTATAACGCTAAGAATAATCGCAGATTGTACTATAGATATCATAGCAATAGATTTTACACCACCAATGCTGACATATATAATTATTAACAATGATGATAATATAACTATTTTATCATAGCTATTTTCAAAAAAATTACTAAAAAGATGACCAACAGCAGTTAATTGACCTCCAATTGATGTAGAACTTATTAAAATTCCAAATATTGCTGTAATTTGTTCTGCTTTTCTTCCATAAAAGTAACGAGATAAATCTCCAGCTGATATCATATTATCAAATCTACTATCAAAAAATTTATCTGCAAAAAAATGAACATAAGCTGTCATAGACAATGCACTAGTCATACTGACTATAAATATTATACCATCACTTGAGACTTTAGCTGCATCTCCAACAATTGATCCAGCTCCAAAAACAGTTGCAATTAAAGTTAATGAAAGAACAATTTTATTAGATTTTTTATTTGCAACTGTATAATCTAAAATAGTTTTTGTATTTTTACCATAATACAATCCTATAAAAAAAATACTTATTATATATGATATTATTATTAATAAGTCTAAATTTATCATTATAATATAATAAAATCTAATATAATTTTCTTATTTTTTTTTCATAATAATATTTTTTCTTCCATTTTGATACATTTCTTCAAAATTTATTATATTTAATATAACTGGTGGATATCCAGATTTACTACTTAAATCAATGATAATATCTCTCAGAGATGGAAAAAGTATTTTTGGACATTCAACGAAAAGTGTACGTTCTGCTAATTCATTTCCACTAATATCATCAGGATTTAATCCTTGTATTGTGAATAATCCACTATATTTAATATCAATAATAAATACTATATCTTTACTGTTTCCTAGAATATTATCTTTGTTATCTTTATTATCTTGTTTATTATAATAATTATCTTCTTTATTATTGTGTTCATTAACATTAAATGCTTTGATTTCAGCACGTATAGTATTTTCATATATATAATTATGGATATGTTTTATATCTATACTGATACCAACTCCTATTTCTGGCTTTTCACTAGCAAAAAATGAAAATGGAGAATTCGGATTTTCAACAGATAAATCTTTTATATATTGAGCATCAGATTTAAAATCGAGATAATCACTCCCTTTAATAATATTCACACTTTCAATAATTTTTTCTTTATTTTTTTTTGTCATTTCAATCTGTATTTATAATGAATTAATTAATAAAAAAAATTGTTATATGCAATATAACAGTTACATGAAATAAATAGCATAAAAAATTTAGTTTGTAAGAAAATTATAGCATGTGCTATAATTTTGTTGCATGATAATTACATTGTAATAGCAATTTGTTTGCTAATTTTTTCAATAAAAATCAAATAAAAAATAAAAAAATAATAAATTTATATGATAGATTTAATAATATTATGTGTTGCTACTTTTTTCATAATTAATAAATTTATTGATGTATTAGGAAAAACAGATAGTAATGACCAAAATAGAAGAGGTACATGTGATATAAAATGGCAAAATTTTTTTAAAGTAAATGATGCACAAAATACAAATAATACATCAGAAACTTCTGAAATTAAAGATCCAGAACCTATTAACGCAGAGATAATTAGTGTACATGAGGCAAATTTACCGTATCCTATACGTAATATTATAAAAGAAATTATGGAATTAGATAAATCATTTACTTTAGATTCTTTTATAAGAGGTGTAAATAGAGCATTTATTACTATTATAAATGCTTTTACTAATGGTGATTGTGATACTTTAAAAGAATTACTTGAAGATAATGTTTATCAATCTTTTAGTAATCAAATTAATAATTTTAAAATTATGCATCAGACTGTAGAACAAAAAGTTATTAATATTAGACAAATTAATATAGATAATGCTTTTATTGACCAAGATAATAAAGATAATAAAATTAAAATTAATGTTACAATAATAAGTGATCAAATATATGTTTTACGTAATAGCGATGGTAATATTATGGATGGAAATCCAGTACAAACAGAAAGAATAACAGATACTTGGTCATTTATTAAAAGAATTGATGTAAATTCTATAAATATTTGGAAATTAGCTAATACTAAATGATATTTTGCTAATATTAAATTTTTTTTATTATAAAATATATAATTTTTAAATTTTTTAAATATAAATAAAATTTTATAATATATATTATATATTCTGTAAATTAATATTAATATAGTTAATATAATAAAATAAAAAATATTTATATAAAATAAATTAGAATTGATTATTTGATTCTTATGTAATAAGAAGTCATTATACAAAATAAATATTATAGTAAATAATATAAATTATTGTTTAATTTGCTGAATACCTGATTTTATTGTCTATTATGCTCACATTATCAAATATTCGCTATATTTCTCTAAAAAATGCTCCTAGAATGTTAAGTATGACAATAGGACCCAGAGCATGTTTATTAATAGCAGGAAATAATTCTGAATATAGAACAAGAATATTATTAGAAATAGCCAGGCTTAATAATTATAAAAAAGAAAAAATAAATCAACGTTTAATTGATTTGATTCCTAAGAAAAAATTACCTACAGAAATATTTTATAATAAAGTTAATGTCGATCTTTTTATTGATGAATGGAGAGATCAAGTAGGTTACCTACCAGAACATCCCAATGGGATATGCTTTCAAAGAATGACACTTTTAGATAATTTAATATTATGGGCTAAATTATATAATGTTGAACCTGCCTTAGATCTTATTATTAACATGTGTGGTTTAGATCGCTATATAGATTATATTTATCGTGATTTAACTGTTTTAATAAGAAGAATTTCATGTATTGCTATTGGATTAATAATGCCTAATCCTACAATATGGCTTATGGATAATCCTTTGGGTGATGTTTTTTTAGATAATATAAGAGGAACATTAAGTATAGCTCAAATTATATGTTACAAATGTAATCAAAATGGAATAGTAATACTTACTTCAACTTTAACTCAATTAAATAAATTGACTAAATTTCTAAATGATAATTCAGTTGATCCTATAATTGCTAATATGGATAATGAATCTCCTGATATAGAATTTTATGAATTGTAAAATATTAATAAATAATTAAATTAATATTAAATTAATATTAAATAATATAGAAATTTTAATAAAATAATAAAAAATAATAAAATAATAAGAATCGTGAATAATGTTTTAAATCGCAGGACAACTTTTACATCACAGTTTCAAGCAATGCTTTTTTTCTATAAAAGATTTATTATTGCTAAATCTCCTTGGATAGATATATTTGCAAAGCAGATATTATGGATAGTTTTTTGTTTTATATTAAGAAAAATGCCAGATCCTCCAAAATTTATATTAAATCATTATTTTATTGTTAATATTATATTATTTGTTACTAATTTCTATTTTATGATACCTATGAGGATATATAGATTCATGAATTATAACTTTCATATGCAATTAACTTTATCAAATACAAAACTTAAATACTTTTTAACAATGCGATTAGGTTTTAATTTTATTCTTTTTATACTTATTAATTTATTTTCTATTCCTGCAGCTATTTATTTTTCTAAATTATCAGATAATTTATGGCTAGTATCAATAATAAATGCTATGATGGTATCTGGTTTTCTTATAGTTATTTTTGATCTTATAGATCTTTTCTCATTTATAAAAATTAAACCTCCATTGTGGTTTTTAGTGGATCATTTTGCAATTGCGATTTTTCTTATAATATTTTTTGTAATAATAATTCAATTGGATGGTTTATATTATAATATTAATTTAAGTCTAATATTTTTATTTTTAAGTATCATTTCTATAGTAACAGAAATGAAATTATTAGATAATATGCAATTTAAAGATATTATAGAAGTAAATTACTTTCTTTAAAAATTAAAAAAAATACTCTTAATAAATCTATAATACTACTATAATACTATCTATTTTACGATTCTCCATTTTTTGAATACTAATATTTATATCTTATAATTTTGATAATCAATAAAACTTATAATTTTAATAATAAATGAAATTTTGATAATTCTTTATTAAAATTAATCTTAATTAATGATATAATTTTAAATTAAATACCATTATCATTAATATAAGAATCATATATCATTATTAAAATATTTCCACCTGATTTTACTTCTATAATAACATTTTGACTATCTGATCTATTTAAAGCGGAGTTCATTCCAGGAAAATTTAACCAATGATTTAAATTCCATTTTAATCCTGATGTTTTGACAAATGTTTTAACAAATCCAAAAATTGATATCTTTGATTTTATAGGTATATTAAATTCAGCTATTTCACCTTTTTTTATAATATATCCCCAAATTGGTGGATCATAAAATGAGTAATTAAATGGGATTTTAATCATAATATTTAAATTATTAACTATATGATCAATATATCCACCATTAATTCCGAGAATAATAATATTTTTTTGAATTTTTATTTTTTTAGAATGAGAATTTATTAAAAATTCTATTACTTTTTCAAAATCTGTTTTATTTTGATTTAAATCTTTAATAATTTTTATATTATTTAATATATCAGTGCTAAAAATGTTTGTATCTAAACTATCTAGATCACCTATGATTATATTAGGTATTATACCAGATTTATATAAAGTATTAGCTGCTCCATCTGCTGCAATAATTTTAATATTTTTAAATTCTTGATTTTGTTTTAGAAAAAAATTTCTGTCTGGTAGATTTCCATTTAGACAAATAATAATTAAATCATTTTTATTTTTTCCTTTTTTCATATTCTTTTTTCATATATAAAATAAAAAATATTGAATTAAGTATATTTTTACATAAAATATAATAATTTAATTAAAATATATGATATTTTTATTTATAATATAATTTATAATGTAGATTATAATATATTCTTTAAATATTCATATAACTCTTCTAATGCTAATTCTTTTTGTTCACCAGTAATCATATTTTTAACAAAAACGATATTTTTTATTTTCTCATCATTTCTAGCTATAATCACAATTTTTACACCAATTTTATTACAATATTCTAATTGTTTTTTTAAATTAGATCTCTTCCAATAATGTTGGACTTTGAGACCACAATCTCTAATTATTTGTGCTATTTTAGAATGATATGATACCAGTAGATTATCTTCATTTATAATGCTATTTATTTCCTTATTCTCTTCCAAATGATTCTCAAACCCAATTATTATCACATCATTAATTGATACTTTATCTATCATTTGTTTATTTATCATTTCTGGTATCAATCTAGAAATTCCAATAGACATCCCAACTCCTGGAAATTTTTCTTTGGTATGAAATGATGATACAAGGTTATCGTAACGACCACCAGCACATATACTGCCTAGGTTTTTAAATGAATTACTTACAATTTCAAAGATTATTCCACTATAGTAGCTCAAACCCCTAGCTAATGATAAATCAAAAAAAAGTTGTGATTTTGAAATTCCTAATAATTCAACTTTATGAATAATATTATATAATTTATTATATCCTTCAATTAATTTAGAATTAAATTCTAATATCTGGCTTAAATTATTAAATACATCATATATTTGATCTTTTCCATTTGGAGAATTTTCGATATTTTTATTATAAAATAAAATATATTTTATAGCTTCTAAATTAAAAGAACAATTTAATAATTTTAGATCATTTATTATTTGATCTTGACTTACTTTAGTTGATTTATCTAAAATTTTTATTGCATCAAAGACTATATCTTCATTAAATCCACATAATATCATCAGTGGAATAAGAATATCTCTACTACTAAATTTGACTACAAAATCATTTAATCCTAAAGCATTAAGTGTTTTACATCCAATTGATAAAATTTCAGCATCATATTCTTCTTCCAAATTCTGTTTTCCTATAATATCAATATCACATTGATAAAATTGTCTATATCTACCAGACTGAGCCCGTTCTCCACGCCATACTGGAGCTATATGATATCTACGATAGGGAAATATAAGTTGACCATAGTTCTGTGCCACATAACGCGCTAAAGGTACAGTCAGATCAAATCTTAAAGCTAAATTCTTTTTTTCTTCACCATTCAATCTATATAATCCGTATATCTCATGATCATTACCTTTTGAGAGTAATGTATCTATAAGTTCTACAGCAGCTGTATCCATAGGTATAAAGCTCTCCTGTTCAAATAACAACTGTAACTTTCGTATAACATATGAAAAGATCATTTGATCTTGTGGAAGATATTCTGGGAATCCAGATATTTTTTTTATCATAAGGATAAATGATATAAATAAAAAGTTTAATATTTATTTTTAATATTTATTTAATAAAAATTATATTTAAAATTTTACAGTAAAAATATTATTGTAGTGAAATAAATTAAAATAAATCTAATTTATTCTTTATCTAAACCTTAATAAATCTATAATACTATCTATTTTACGATTCTCCATTTTTTGAATACTAATATTTACATCTTGTAATTTTGATAATAAATGAAATTTTGATAATTCTTCATTAAAATCAATACCAGTTTGATTTTGCAAATCATCATCTATTTGTATATATATTTTTAATTTTCTATCATAAGAACCTTTTGTTGATGCTGCTGTTTTAGTTATAGATGAATTAAAAAAAATGATATTATCAAATAATGTCCCACTGTTAAGATATGGAACTCCAGTATCAAAGAGCCGTTTTTGATACATTTTATTGTAAACTTCTATCATATCATCATCTTCGATATCGCTATCTGTATAAAAAAATACATTTGAATTATTAGTACTTGAAGCTTTAGCTAATGCGAACATATTTGGATTTTTTTTAATATCATCACGAATTCTGATATTTTTTGCAGAAAATTTCATAATTTCATCAATAGAGTTAAATTTCTCAGCTTTTTGACTAGGATCATTAATTAAGAAGAGATCATTTAAACCAAAAAAATCACTAAAATTTCTATCTTTTTTATTTATCTTACCATCAGTATACCCATTCAATAAGCTATTATCAGAATTTATAATTATTCCAGAATTAGAAGATAAAGATTTAATTTGTAAGAATCCAAAGTTATTTGCAGGATAATCATCACTATCAACTAAATTAACTTCAATCATATTTTCATTATCATTATCTAAAATTATTGAGTTTTGATTACTTTTTTTAAGATTTCCATCTTTATCAATAACATTAGTTGCATAAAATCTATCATTTCTTCTACCATTTATACTTAATTCTGAATCTTCCTTAAATGGTATTTCAAATATAATATCATTTTTTTTGTTAATTCTATTTTCAATTAAATTAGTTTTTACTTCAACTTTTAGTGGATAATTAGATTCATTCAATTGATTTACTGCTAGATTATCAATTACAATTTTTGGTCCATTAATAAATGAACTACGTTGTCTCCCACCTTGAAGTTTCATTTCACATAAACCATTAACATATGATGGAATTATATTTCCATTTTTATCATATATTATAGCAGACTCTAAAATAAAAGATGGATTTTCATTATAATTTAAATTATTAGTAATACTTTCTTGAGGATCTTCAATAAAAACAGTGATATCTAGATCAAATTCAGATATTTTTTGTGTGAGAGATGCTAGCTGGAGGTCGTATATAGTATCTCCATATGATATACAACTTTCCTTATTCCCAAGAGATTTTATCTCATCAATAATTGACTGAATATTTACAATATTAGAGCTAGACTCAGCTATAGTTTCAAACTGTAAATCTATAGTAGGAATTTTTCCAATATTTCTAGATTCTTCAGTAACACCAAATTTATCAACTAAAGATATGTAAGCAACTCCTTTAGCATGTATTAATTCATCTAAAGAAATATTATGTGTACCAGTCAATGTTGGGTTATTAATTAAAGATGTACCTTTATTATGACAACTATTGATAGAATCAGATAAAATATAAGCTAAATTATCTAATTTTGATAAAATTGAAGGAATAATATCATCACGGAGATCAAGAAGACCAGATATTTTTCCTTGACTTACTTTAGAAGAACACTGATCTCCATATCCACTATTAACAAGGATAATTTCTCCTTCTCCTAATTTATTTACGTTAATTGGAACAATACTAATTTTGGAGAATTCTATACTTTTGTTAGAATTCATCATATCTATTGCTGATTCATTCTTATATTTTATAAAATATTCCTGTTCCCCTACTATTTTATATCCACCATTATTAATTATAATATTTAGAAATCCTTTTGAATCCTCATATGTACTGAAAGAAAAAAATTCTGATAATTTTATCAACTTTTGATTGATACTTTCTTCTATACTAGTATAACTAAGACTATTTTTTTCAACCATTAGTTTTTGAACATTCATCTCATATATTTCATGAATTATATTATTTACTTGATTTATAGAAGTTTCTAAATCTGATGAGACTTCATCTATAATATTCATTAATTGTTTTTGAGTATCAGAAATGTTAAATGCGATATCTTTAGCTGATTCTAAAACTAAATATAATATATTTGTGTCATCTGCAGCACTTTCATTATCAGTTGTATAATAATTATTTATAGATTGAAAAAATTTCTGAAAAGAAGCTAAAATTCCAATATCAGATGTTGTAGAATCCATTATATTTGATATTTGCTCATAATAATCACTTATTATCTTAATTGTATTAACTTCACTGTTTTTTTCATATAACATCGCAGTTTTTAATTTATCAAAATCTCTTAAAAAAACAGGAATATTTAATCCAGCTACTTCTTTCTGTTCAACATTAACGCGTACAGCATTTTCTAAGTTAATATTTGCAATATTATGCTGGACTGCATAAGATTCTTGTGTAATATTGTATAAAGCGTTATTAGTTAAAGAAGTAATATCTATTTTATTTGTCATTTTTCTGATTTTTTATAAAAAATAATTTTAATGTTCAAAGTTATTACTTGAGATTATTATTTCAAGTTATTATTTCAAGTTTTATATAAAAATTTTTTTATTATTCATAATATATTTAAAAACTAGATTTAGTATATAAATAGCAAAAATTATTCAATATTATAAAATTGATTTCTTGATTACATATAAATTTTTAGTATTTTTAAGTATAATTAAAAAACATATTATTTTAATATACCATATTAAATTTATATATATTAATAATTATATATATTAATAAATTAAGGCAAATGTATATATAAAATATATTTGTAATCTTATAATTTTTTATGAATAAACTCATTAAATTTTCTCTATTGAATAAAAATTATATAGAATTTAACTTGTAAAATAGTAGAAATTCATTAAGTTAGAATTTTGTTATTGTGTTTTAATTCTTATAAAAATAATCCTAGTAATAAAATACTGTATTTAAAATATAATTTATTTAAAAAAATATGTATCAAAATAATATTACAGATAAAGAAATATCAATTGGGAATGGAATGTTAAAAGGTAAAAAAGGTTTAATTATGGGTGTTGCAAATGATAGATCACTAGCTTGGAATATAGCACAAATCTGTCATAGGGAAGGTGCTAATATCATGATATCATATCAAGATGATGTTTTTCTAAAAAAAGTAGAACCACTTGCATCAATCCTTAACTGTGAAATTATAAAATGTAATGTTACAAATAATGAATCTTTAACAGAAACATTCAATCAAATAGAACAAAAATGGGAAAATATAGATTTTATTGTTCATGCAATAGCTTTCTCTGATAAAAATGAATTAAGAGGTAGATATGTTGATACATCATTAGATAATTTTCTCAATACTATGCATGTTTCTTGTTATTCTTTTACAGCAGTAGCTCAAAAAGCTTCAAAAATTATGACAAACGGAGGAAGTATTCTCACTCTTACTTACTATGGATCATCTAAAGTTATTCCAAATTATAATGTTATGGGTGTGGCTAAATCTGCTCTAGAATGTAGTGTTAGATATATAGCTAATGATTTAGGTGATCAAAATATTACTGTTAATGCAGTATCACCAGGACCAGTTAGAACACTTGCTTCAGCAGGAATTGGTGATTTTACTAAGATTCTTGATTATACAGCAAAAGTTTCACCAATGAAAAGAAATATAGATGCTAAAGATGTTGGGGAATTAAGCACATTTTTATTGAGTGATAGGGCGAAAAATATTACTGGTCAAATAATTTATGTTGATTCTGGAATGAGTATAATGGGAATATGATTAGAAATTATAATATCAATATAATATTAATATAATTAAGAGTTCATTTAGGTAAAAATATTAAAAAGTATTTAAAAATTAAAATTTATAAAATATATTTTTTTTTATGATAAATAGTTTTGATGCTATTATTGAAATATCTGCAGATAGTGATCCAATAAAATATGAATTTGATAAAGAAATTGGTATGATTCGTGTAGATCGTATCATGCCAACCAGTATGTATTATCCATGTAACTATGGATTTATACCTAAAACTAAAGGTGGAGATGGAGATCCTATAGATATATTAATTCATTCAAGTTATAAATTAATCCCTGGATCAATTATTAAAGTTCGCGCTATAGGTGTTCTCCATACAGAAGATGAAGGTGGTATTGACGCTAAAATAATATCTGTGCCTGATAAAAAAGTAGACTGTTTTTTAGCTAATATCAATAAATATGAAGATTTATCTCAGATATTTATAGATAAAATTCAACATTTTTTTGAAAATTATAAAAAATTAGAAAAAAATAAATGGGTTAAAGTAATAAAATGGGGAAATACTCAAGATGCACTTGATATTATCAAAAAATCTACTTGCTATGAAAATATATAATCAATATAAATATTAATATTAGATTAAATTTAGATAATAATATTAATTTTAATTTATAAGAATATGTATAGAATAATATCTTTTTATAAAATATGTCCAATTGATAAAATTGAAAATTTACAAAATGAATTAAAATCATATTGTAATAGTAAAAATATTAAAGGAACTATTCTTCTAGCAGAAGAAGGAATAAATGGTGCATTAGCAGGATTACCAAATGATGTTATATCAGTTGAAAATTTTATCAATAAAAATTATCCAAATCTTGGAGATATAGAATATAAAGCCTCATTTGCTGATTTTATACCATTTTCAAAAATGAAAGTGAAAATAAAAAATGTTGTGTTAAGTTTTCGTAATCCACAAAATTCAAATGAAATGGTAGTAAGTGGTAATAGCGATTATGAACGAGGAGAATATCTTAATAATGAAGAATGGGATGAAATGATAAATAATCCTGAAGCAATTATTATAGATACTAGAAATGAGTATGAGTTTATTGTTGGATATTTCAAAAATGCTATTAATCCTGGTATAAAAAATTTTTCAGGGTTAATCGAATGGATAGATAAAAATCTTATTCAACAAAAAGATAAACCAATATGTATGTATTGTACTGGTGGAATACGTTGTGAAAAATCAACTGCATATATGAAAAAATTGGGTTTTAGTAAAGTTTATCATTTAAAAGGTGGTATTATTAAATATTTAGAAAATAAAATACAAGAACAAAAAACAATAAATAATTGGATAGGAAATTTATTTGTTTTTGATGATAGAGTATTAATAGATAAAAATTTATCTCCAATGCAACTTTATTCTTTAAAATCTTAAAATTTTTATCATAAATATAATAATATTATATAAGAATATATAAATATCATGTTTTAAAATATAAAATATAAAATTTAAATTTTATATAAATTTACGATTGTATATACTTTATATTTTTATATACAATTTAAGGAATACATAAATAGAAACTAAAAAAATATTAATGAATCTAAATGAAATAGCAATTATAATCATAATCATAATTGTGAACATGATTTTTGTTATATCAGAAATAGCTCTCTTAACTTCTTCAATTAGCAAGTTAGAGAAGTACGCATCTAATGGCAGTTATGGTGCGAGAATAGCACTTAAATTGTTAAGTACTCCAAATAAAATGCTATCAAGTGTGCAAGTAGCAATTACATTATTGAGTATGATCATAGGTTTGTATGGAGGAACTGTATTTGGAGATGATCTTGGTAATTTCTTATTAAATATCCCATATTTTGGTGAAATAATAGAAAAACATAAAGATACATTGGGTACTTGTTTAGCTATTGTTATAATGACATATATTACTGTTTTAAGTGAAATTGTTCCTAAAAGGATAGCAATGATTTATCCAGAACAATTAGCAATTGTATGTTCATATGTAATGGCAGCATTCATTTTTATTACATATCCTTTTGTTTCATTACTTTCAATATCAGTTCAAATTATTCTTAAATTTATTAGAATAAATGAAATAAATACTAATAGCGTGTCTATAGATGAAATACAAGGTATGATTAGAAAAGCTGAAAATTCAGGATCTATAAAGCATGAAGAATCAACTATGTTAAGACGTTTTATAGATACAGGAAATTTACTTGTAAATTCAATAATGACTCCACGTAAACAAGTGATTTGTTTAAATATAAAAGATAATATTAAAGTTAATATTCAAAAAATTAAAGAAAATAACTTTGCAAATTTTCCACTTTTAGATGGAGATTTCGATCATTTTGTAGGATTTATTCCAGTACGTTCATTATGTAACTTAGAAATAAATAAAAAAATAGATAATAATATACTTTTCCAAATTGCAAAGAAAAACCATATTCTTTATATCCCAGAAACTTCTAAAGTAAATAAAACAATAGATACATTTTTAGCAAATAGTATAAAAATAGCAATAGTTGTAGATGAATATGGGGAATTTGAAGGTGTTATTACATTGCATGATATTTTGAAAACTTTTCTTGGTAATATAGGACTTATATCTAATATTTTTTCGACAGAAAATGCTGTAGATGGTGATGTTTTGCCTAATATTATATCAATAAATAATGGATGTTATAGTGTACCAGGAGTTGCATTAATGACAGAGATAGTAGCATTATTGAATAATCCTTCTATTCTTGCAGAATCAGTAAATAAAAGACAAAGAACTGTTGCTAGTTTTATGGTACATCACATTGGTGAAGCACCAAAAGTGGGAGATGCATTTATTATTAATAATATTGAATTCAAAGTAATAAAAGTTAGAGACTTTAATATAGAAAGAGCAATTATTAGAAAATGTACGTAAAAATAATTTTTCATATTAAAATATTAAACCCACTTTTTATCATTTTACATGATCTTTATATATTAAATTAGCAAAAACTCTATCTATTTAATCCTAATTCTTTTGATAATGCTATAAAATCATTTACAATAGAATTTAAAGCATTATCTTTATTTAAAGAACTATTATTGGTATCAAATTTTTTATTTGAAATATTATTACTTTTAATAATACCTTTTAATAGGTCAAGATCATTGATATCAAATATTAAATTTAATAAATTAAGAATTTCATCATTATTATTAGTATTTTTTTTTGCTTCTTTATCGTAATTTAAAGAATTTTTATTAAGAAATCTTGGTTCTATTCCATTATTTTTTTTTTGAATATTATCTAGATTCATTTGATTTACTAAATCATTTAATTTATCACATTTTTCTGGAGATTTATCACATTTTTCTGGAGATGTATTATTAGTACATTTAGATATTGCTGAATCGAAAGCAATGAGATCTTTTAAAATTTCGTCTATTTGAAAATTTTGAATATCTTGTTGATTTTTTAATTCTGGAAAATGAGTTTCAATAATTTTTAAAATCTTGTTTACTTTTTCAGATTTTATTTTTAAAGAAGATAGATTTTCATAGAATTTTGAGATAAAAAAATCAATAGTTATATCTAATTCTAAATTATTGTCTATATTGTTTATCATAAGAAAATTTTATTAAATAAATTATAATATAATACTATTATATTATTAATTACAAATGATTGTCAAAGTATTATTTATAAAATAAAAATTCTATTATAATATTTAAAAATATCGTTAAGAAATATTGTATATTTCTTATTAAAGTTTTAATAAATGACATATTGCAATTGCTATAGCATCAGTTTCATCATAGATCATTTTTTTCTTTTTAAATTGATCAAAATTATTTATATGAAAAGGTAAAACAGATTTTATTTGTTCTTTATCAGCATTCCCATTTCCGCTTACTGTTTGTTTTATAGTTTTAGCTTGATATGTTGTTAAGAATAGATTATTATGAGAACAAGCAATAATTGCAGCTGCTCTGGCTTGTGCTAATTTTAAAGAAGATTCTAAATTTATATTTGCATATGTATTTTCAATTGCAGCGCAATTCGGATTATATTCTTGAATAATTATATTCAATTTTTTAAAAATATTTCCCAATGCAATATATAAATTTTCTGATTTTTTATTAGTAGAAAGCAGTTTTTTTATATCACATATACTTTTTATATTTTTTATATTCTTAGTATCACTGCTAATAGAATTAGATTTATATAGTGTATTATGTCTCAATACTGGATCAGATAAATCTCCAGATTTTAAATTATTAAGAAGATTTTTTATTACACCAGATGATATATAAAGAACTTTTCCATCATTTGTTTTGTTAATTAATGCCCAACCAGTATGTTTTAATCCAGGGTCTATTCCTAAAATAATATTATCTTTAATATCATTTCTCTCTTCTATTTTATTTTTAATATTATCTTGAGTAGTATTCTTCATAAAAATAAAAACTTTTTTATATTTAATATATAGTTAACAATTTAATTCTAAATAATTACAAAATTTTTTAAATAGTGAATTTTGAATGCTATAAACTAAAATATTAAACTATTCAAATAAACTGTTCAAAAAAATTAAGCTGATTTATTATTTAATTTTTATATTTAAACTATGGAAGTTATTTTTATAATAATTTTATAAAAAATTTATAATTTTTTGTATCAGCAGAAAATCTAAATTTTTAGATATATTCTTAATTATTAAAAGAAAAAATTCTTAATCATAAAATTATTATTTATAAATATTTATAATATAAAAAATATACAAATTAGTGTTAAATACTATCAGAATAGTATTTTTATTTATATTTAAACAATAAATATCTTTTAATTAGTTATTTAATAAAATATTTGACAAAGATTTATATGAGTTATTTACTAATGATAATTAAAAAAATTTTGTAATTTGATAAAAAATGTTAATTAGAAAACTTGTGACTAATAAAATATTTTCTATTCTATATTTTATTACCTTTTTTTTTATATTCATTTACACACCATACAGTAATTACTCAATAGCTGATAGTAGAATTAAAGATATAGTATATTTTGAGGGTGTTAGAGATAATATGTTAGCTGGATATGGTCTTGTAGTTGGTCTTAATGGCACAGGAGATAACTTAACTAATACAGGCTTTACTGAAAGTACTCTTCGCTCATATCTTGGTCGTATGGGTGTCAAAAATAATGTTTATAGTACTGATAATAGTACATTAAAAACTAAAAATGTCGCAGCAGTTATGGTTACAGCTAATCTTCCACCATTCGCAAGAAGTGGAAGTCGCATGTCAGTTTCTGTTAGTACATTAGGTGATGCTAAGAGCTTAAAAGGTGGAGTATTATTAGCAACACAATTAGTAGGAGCAGATGGAGAAGTTTATGCTATTGCACAAGGGCAAATTAGTCTTGGAGAAATAGAAGATCAACAGCAAAAAAAAAGAAATAATAAATCGATAATGACAACTGGTTATATAACAAATGGTGCAATAGTTGAGAATGAAATAGAATTTTCACTTAATAATTTATCTACATTACATCTTGCACTGAAAAATCCTGATATAACAACAGCAAGAGCAATAGTTAATGCTATAAATTCTTCTATTAGAAGTGATATATCAAAAGCTGAAGACCCAGGTACAGTCGTGATAAATATTCCACCTCAATATTCGAATAACGTAGTTGGACTTTTAGCTGAAATAGAAACACTTATGGTTAGTCCAGATCAAGTAGCTAAAATTGTTATAGATGAAACAAATGGGACGATAGTTTTTAGTGATAATGTTACAATAAGTAATGTTGCTGTATCAAATAATAACTTAATTGTAAAAGTTGATAAAATTGACAAATTTGAATGGCTTATGTCAAATAATAAAAATGATCTTCCTCCGAGAGATTCTGAGCCTGGAACTAAAATGATGATGATTAAAGAAAGCACAACACTGAGTGATTTAGTAGATGGACTCAATAGTTTAGGTGTGAAAACATCTGATATGATAGCTATTTTAAAATCAATTCAGCAAGTTGGTGCTCTACAAGCTACTATTGAAATTAAATAATATAAAAATATTAATAATATCTCTTTAATACAAATTAGAATTCTCAATTTTAATAAAAAAAATAATAAATAAACATATTAATATTCTTATTATAATATTATACTGTAATTATACTAAATTAATTATATATTTTAAGATTTAATTAATTATTAGATCATTTACAGATTATTTTCAATCTTTATAAAGGAAATAATGAATAATTATAAAAAATCTAATATATAAAGATATAATTTTAAGATTTAATTAATTATTAATATTAATTGTATTATTGAAATGAAATATTTAATTTAGATAAACATTCATCTATATTAGAAACAATATATACTTCTGTTAATCTTCTATGTGTAAATCTTTCCCTTTCAATATGTAACAATAAACGTATCAATGTATTCCAAAATCCTTGATAATTCACAACAATAATAGGTTTTTTAATCAAATCTATAGATTGTAAATTCATAACTTCAAACATCTCGTCTAATGTTCCATAACCTCCTGGTAGTATAACAAAAGCATTAGATTTCTCAATCATAACCATTTTTCTAGTAAATAAGTCTGGAACATTTATCATTTCTGTTATATTTGGATTAGCTAATTCAAATCTTCCAAAAATCTTATCAGGAAAAACACCTATACTTTTTCCATTAGCATCTATAGTACCTTGTGCTAAGCTATTCATAATTCCACTATTTGATCCACCATAAAGCATTGATAAATGATTTTTAGCCAATCCAACTCCTAAATCATATCCAAGTTTGAGATACTTTTCATCTACATTATTATTAGATCCACAAAAAACACATACTATTTTTGAATATTTTTTATGTTTTTGTGTTAAATCTTGATTTAATTCTTTTGTCATTTATGCATTGCAATAATAATAATACCATCAATTTTATTAGCAATATTTTATATGATATTGCAAGACTTTTGTTTATATTCTTTTATAATATTATATTATTTTGTGATAATTCATTTATTCTAAAAAATATATTATCATTAATATACTTAATAAAAAAAATATATATAATTATATTAATATATAATTTATATTTTCATTATAAATTGATTATTTATTATTTTATCAAATATATTAGATTTTTATATTATATTTTAACTAAAACAAGAAGGATTGATTATATTTTTTCTTTTATTTCTTTTTTCATTCTTAATATCACATTTATTAATTAAGCCATTAATATCAACAATTGGATCATTTTTTATAGCAAATGTATTCCTATGATTAGATATAGGTGATAGAAGCGCCTTACTCCATATTTCATGAATATATGATACAGAAATAAATTCTATAGCATCTTTTGCAGATTGTGGAACATCTTCTAGATCTTTAACATTTTCTTGAGGTATAAACACACAGGATACTCCACCCATAGCTGCAGCTATTACTTTTTCTTTTAATCCTCCTATTGGTAAAACTTTACCATGTAAACTTATTTCTCCAGTCATTGCAATATCACGTCTAACTGGTATATTAGTTATACTCGATATTATTGCAGTTGCAATAGCACATCCAGCAGATGGACCATCTTTTGGTACAGCTCCTTCAGGAACATGAACATGGCAATCATGTTTCTCAAAATATTGAGATGGAATATTTAAATCAGAACAACAATATTTAATATGAGTCCAAGCTGCCATTATAGATTCTCTCATAACTTCTCCTAGTTTTCCTGTTGTTTTTACTTCTCCTTTCCCAGGAACAATAAGAACTTCTATAGGCAACAAATCTCCACCAACTTCTGTATAAGCTAATCCATTACATAAGCCTATTCCATCTTTTTTATCGATTAAGCCTATATTATATTTACGATTACCAAGAAATTCTTTAAGATTATCTGAAGATATAGATAGTAGTATTGGATTATTTTCAATTAAAATTGAAGAGGTATTCTCTTGATTAGATATATTATTATTTGATCCTTCTACAAAAGCATTTATTTGACAACTTTCTTTAGAAATTAAATTCCTAACACTTTTACGCATTATTTTAGATATTTCTCTTTCAAGATTTCTAACACCAGATTCCCTTGTATAATATCGAATTATATCTTCTATAGCATTATCTACTATAATTAGTTCATTTTCAGATATACCATTTAGTTTGTATTGCTTTTTCATTAAATGATTTTTAGCAATAGCAATTTTCTCCTCTTCAACATATCCAGATATTTTTATTATTTCCATCCTATCAAGTAATGGCCTAGATATATTTAAGCTATTAGCTGTACAAATAAATAAAACACTTGAAAGATCAATCTCAACTTCTAAATAATTATCGCTAAAGTATTTGTTTTGTTCTGGATCTAAAATATCTAATAATGCTGCTGAAGGATCTCCACGATATTCAGACAATCCACCTATCTTATCTATTTCATCTAATAATATTATAGGATTATTTACCCCAAGATCTTTCAAAATACGTACTATTCTACCAGGCATGGCTCCAACATATGTTTTACGATGTCCTCTTATTTCAGCCTCGTCTCTTATTCCACCAAGTGATATCTTTCCAAATTCTCTACCTGTTGCTTTAGCAATTGACCTAGCTAGAGATGTTTTACCAACGCCAGGAGGACCAACAAAACAAATTACAGTACCTAAAGATTTTTGAGTACGCATCATAACAGCAAGATACTCTAAAACTCTATCTTTAACTTTACTCAAACCATAATGATCAGTATTCATAATGTTTTCAGCATAATCCATCGAATTAACTAAGTTTGACTTTTTATTCCAAGGAATATCTTTTAACCAATCAATATAAACTCTACTAATATTTGCTTCTGCAGACATTGGACTCATTGACTTCAGTCTTTGTAATTCGATATCAAATTTTTTACGTACTGAGCTGGGCATACCACTTTTTTCTGCTATATCTTTAAGCTGTTTATATTCTTCATGTACATTATTTTCTCCTAGCTCTGCATAAATAGCTTTTAATTGTTCACCAAGTAAATAATGTTTTTGATTAGTTTCTACTTGTTTTTGAACTCTTTGTTGAATCCTTCTTCCAGCTTCATTGAAATTTATTTCTGACTTAATAAAAACTAATAAACTTTCCATCTGCTTGTAAACATTTGGGAGCTCAAGAATTTCTTGTTTTTTTGCTCCAGATAAAGGCATATGTGCACTTATTGCATTACATAAAGTATCATTTTCTTTAAGTTGTAAAATTCCATTTAAGATATCAATACTAATTCTTCTATTATTCCTAACATATATTTCAAATTCTTCTACTAGGCTCCTTCTCATCACTTTGATTTCATCTTCAGAAAAGTTACCATTAGTTGTTTCTACAATTTTTACTTTAGCAAATAAACAATCCTCTTCTGTTTTAAAACTATGGATTGAGCATTTACTTTGACCTTCTACTAATACTTTAATGTTTCTCGTTCCTGATTCATTTAATTTTAGTGTATGCAATACTTTTGCTATAACTCCCACTTTATGGAGATCTTTAGCATCAGGTTTATCTATTGTAGAATCTTTCTGAGCAACTAACAATATTTTATTATCAGTATTATTTGTTTTACTAAGAGCAGATATAGAAGATTCTCTTCCTATATATATAGTTACAATCATTCTAGGAAACATCACCATGTCTCTCAGAGGAACAACAGGATAAGTTTCATATTTCCCTTTAGTTGTTTTACTAATGGTTAATTTTGTTTTATTGATCTTATTATTAGTATTTTCCATCTTAAAAAACTGAAATTAAATAAATCCTTTTAATTAATAAAAAAGCTAAATCTAAATTAGTAAGGTTTACTATTGCAAATAATATTTATAATTAAAATATTTAAGATAATAATATATATATTTTTGATCATAAAGTTAAAAATTATACTATATTGGTACATATTTATTTATATTATCTACATTTATAAAAGTTATTTTTATTAATGCAAATATTTCACTTACTAAAAAAACAGCTTATATAAAAATTAAAAGTCACATTAAACTGATTCTATGAAAACATTACTCAAAAATTACATTGTTCAAAAATTTCTATTATTATTTTTATTTTCATGCATAAACAACATAATATCACAAAAACAATTATCAAGTTTATTTAATATTGTTTATGATAATTTTATATTTTCTATATTAAATACATATAATAATTTAGAAATGTTGTTATTAATTTCTTTATTCGATAGAATTATTAATCTTAATACAGTATCACAAAATATTTTATCGTACATTTTTGTATATATTATTATAAAATTTAATCATTATAATGAAAAAAAACTAATACAAATAAATAATAATATTATATTTTTAATTTTTATTTTTAGTAAAAGTTTTTTAGCAATCAGTTCTTGCAACTGTAAATTAATATATATAAATTCTAACATGTTTATCGAAGATATAGCAAAGATTATTTGCTATACTATATATAATAATAAAAAAAGTAACAAAAAATAAAAGAATAATTTGATAATTTTAATGAGATAATTGTATATTTATTTAAAATTACTTAAAGATGAATTTATATAATGATTGATAGAAAAAACAAAGATATAACGTTTTCTAGAAGAAGTTTTATTGGTTTAGTAATAAAATTTTTAGGATTAAATATAATAGCTTATAGATTTTTTTTTCTGCAAATTTTAAATCCTGAAAAATATAGTATTTTATCAAGAAAAAATTCACTCCGTAATATTCATTTAGATAGTCCACGTGGAGAGATAATAAGTAGAGATTATCAAAAATTAGCGACAAACATAGTTAAATATTCAATAAGATTACACAAAGTTGAATATAATACAGCTATTAAAATTATAGATAATCTTGAGGTATTATTTAATATTAAAATAAAATCAATTGTAAAATCAAAAAAAGTTACAGCTAGTATTGATAATCTTTTATGGGAGCAAATTGTTATAGCACAGGAAGAATATAATATCTTAGATCATTGTATTATAAATGCATTTCAGCAGAGAATATATCCATTTGCGAATTTGTTATCTCATGTTATTGGATATGTAATTATGGAAAGAAAAATATCTAATGGACAATTATATTATGAAAATAATACTTTAAAAGGACAAAATGGTATTGAAAAATTTTATGATAATGAATTATCAGGAATAACAGGAAATCAAAATTTAGAAGTTGATTCTTTAGGCAATATTATAAAAAAAGAAATCACATTAAAAGCAAAATCAGGATCTAAAATACAAATATCAATCAATACAAAAATCCAAGAAATTGTTGCACTTAATCTTAAGGAAAAAACAGGAAGTATTGTAATAATGAATCCAGAAAATGGTTATATAAATGCAATGTACTCAACAAATTCTTATGATCCTAAAATTTTTGATAACATGTCTTATAAACAGTGGCAAAATATTATAAATTCTTCAAATTCACCACTTTTAAATAAATGTATAAGTGCTAACTATCCTCCCGGATCTGTTTTTAAAATCGCTGTTGCAATTGCTGCATTAGAAAATGGGATTGATCCACATAGAAAAGTATATTGTAATGGAGGAATTATGGTAGGTTCACGTTTTTATCATTGTTGGAGAAAATTTGGACATGGTTTTGTTGATATCTCACAAGCAATTGCACACTCATGTAACGTGTATTTTTATACTATAGGAGGAAAAATTGGACAATCTAAGATAAAAAAAATAGCTTATATATTAGGTCTTGGTCAGAAAACAGGAATAGATATTCCATTTGAATCAAATGGAATTATCCCAGATGAAACATGGAAATACCAGAGATTTGGAAAAAAATGGTCTATGGGAGATACTACAAATTCATCAATAGGACAAGGATATACTCTTGTTACGATGATTCAATTAGCAACTATGATTGCGCGTGTAAGTAGTGGAAAAATGGTTAAACCACGTTTAAAGATTACAAATAATAACGAAAAAACTATAGATCTACCATTTCGTAACGAAAATTTAGAAATTATAAGAAAGGCAATGGTAAAAGTTGTAGATCAACATAAAATAAATGTACCAAAAGCAAAGAAAAATGTATTTACATTTGCTGGTAAAACAGGAACTGCTCAAATAATCTCTAAACTGAAAGCAGAATCAGGAAAAGAAGAACATTCTATTTTTATAGGATATATGTCTTATGATTATAATAATACTTCTGAAGGAATTTCATATTTAAGTTATTTAAATAATAATAATTCAAATATAAATACTATAGACGAAGACATACAGAATAGTTATGCAATCGCATTAATTATAGAAAATGGAAGCTGGGGTAGAAATTCTATACCAATTGTAAAGAAAATCTTTGATCAAATATTAAACTTAAAAATATGAGATTAAAAAATTTTAAGTGTAAAAATTTTCACTTCAACAAATTTAACTTAAAAAAATGTAACTATTAAATTTTTAGATGTAAAAATTTCTATATTATTTTTATCCAAGAATATACATATAAAAATTATAAATCTTACAGCGATTAAAATAATCAATACTAATAAATATATGAACTTTACAAAATTATAGCAAGATGCTATATTCAAAAGCTGATTGTCTTCTAGTATTTAAATTGGTTATTTGATCAAAAAATTGTCTGCAATAAAGAAAATAATACCTAATATTTTAACTATTATAAGGATTATTCTGATACCTATTTTAGTTATATCTTTTTATTTTGATACTAAAACAGCCCGCTATTTATCTGTTAGTATATTTACTTTTGCAAGTATAACTGATTATATAGATGGTGCATTAGCACGTAAATGGAAAGCACATAGTAATCTGGGACGTATGTTAGATCCTATAGCGGATAAAATGATAGTATCATCAACATTGTTAATGATGGTTAGTAAAGGTATTGCACCAGTTCTACCAACTGTAGTTATTTTATGTAGAGAGATATTTGTTTCTGGAATTAGAGAGTATTTGGCTGAAATTAAAGTTATTATTAATGTTAGTGTTATTGGTAAAGTAAAAACAATTTTACAGATGACATCAATTATAATACTATTATGTGGTAGTAGTGTTGATGGGTTGACATATTTGAAAACAGTTGGATCTTTTGCATTATGGTTTGCAGCTATTCTTACGGTTGTTTCAGGCTATATATATGTTAGAGAGAACATTCACCATATATAATAATATTCATCATGATCCAAAATAGTAGTATTACAATATTTGTTTTTAATGTAGTATTATTATTAAAATCTAAAAAATAAGTTTATCTTTTTAATTTAACTCATAATAGTTTACTTGTTTTTTACTGAGACTTAAGTATAATCCTAACTTTAATTTTTAAATTTAACAAATGGTTATTAAAGTTATATAAAGTCCTGTAAAATAGTTGTTATAACTATTAACAAAGTTTGGTCAAAATCAATTAATTAATGAATAATAATAAAAATACTAATCAGGTAAAAGATTCAAATAAACGTCGAGTTCTTAGTATCAAGAAAGACGTACCTAATCCTAATATAAATTTACCAAGTTTGGATTTAAATTCTGATCATCATAAAACTACTAGAGTTAATCAAGTTATAGTTGTAATGAAATCAGGTGGTAAAAAGACACCAAATAATGCGGAATTTGAAAATAAAGAAAAAGAAATAGAACATAATAAATTAACACAATCTGAAATTCATACAAGAAGAAATTTAATTGAATCTATTTCTTTAGATAAGGAAGAAGGTAATTCTACTTTTTTCAATGAAAATCTTGAAAATAATGAAAATAATGAATTCCTTATAAATGATTCAATAAATGATGACAATTTAACAGATAATCAAAATTATGATAAAGATGAAAGAAATTCTAAAGATTTATTAAATATTGGAAAACAAGAGAAAAATATCATACAATCAGAAGTAGAATATGAACAAAATACAATATATAAAAATGAGTATTTAAGTAAAAATTCAACAGATTCTATAGATTTGAAAAATGTGAATAATATACAAAATACACAAGATAACCAACAGAATGAATATATATTTGAGGAAAATATATCGATATTAGATAATAAAGAATTAAATATTAATGTTTCTAAATTTGATGAAAGTACTATACTAGATGATAATAAAGAATTTATAATTAATTATAGTAATAAAAACATGTCTAATTCTAAAAATTCTGAAATTATTGATAATAATGATTATATTAATAATATTTATGAATTAAATACTAACTATAGAATAAATTCTGATGTATCTTCTGATGTATCTAAAAATGATAATACAACTGATAGTATTAATATAAGCAATATAGATAACGAAGAAAAAAGTAATGCTATATCTAATGCTAATGATCATGATATTCTAGTTAAAAATATATCTACTAGTATTAGTAGTAATAATACTCAATTAAATAATATTAGTAATAATAGTCAATTAAATAACGATTTTATAGATTATCCTATAGAATCTAATAATGAATCTCATTTTATAAATATAAAAGATAATACAAATACGGATAGCAATATTAATACTCTAAGATTCTCTACAAAAAAACGAGGTGTTACTAATTTAAATTATTTGGCTCGTACTTCATCTTTATCTAATGCTTCAGATACCAATAACGACACTAGTCTTTCTACTAAAAAAAATACAATTTCTAAAAAGAATTCTATTAATGAAAATAACAAAATTGTTGAAAACACAAATGTATCAACAAAACAAAAATCAACTACAGATAGTAAAACGAATGATAATACAAAAATAGATGATAACTTATCTAAACCAATATCAACTAAAAGTTCAAATAAAATTGATGAAAATTTATCAATAAGAAATAAAATATCAATATCTTCAAAGAAAACATCTGCTAGAACATATATAAAAAAGTTATCAGCATCTCAAATTTCAACTGTTGATGTTAATGATAGCAGTGATTTTGAAGATGGATTATATAACAGATTTAAAACAAGAACTAGATATGGTAAATCAAAGAAAAATAAATCTAATTTTAACAGGCAAGATTATACTCCAGAAAAAGTAATTCGAGAAGTCGAAATTCCACCAATAATTAGTGTACAGGAATTAGCAAATCGCATGACAGTTAGAGCAACAGAACTAATAAAATCTCTTATAAAACTTGGTGTAATTGCTTCTATAAATCAGAATATAGATTCAGATACTGCAGAACTTCTAGTTTTAGAATATGGTCATAAACCAAAAAGAACGAATAATGAAAAAGATTCAATTATGATGTTAATAGAGGAAATTCCTAATAATCCTGAAACTACAGTAAAAAGAGCTCCTGTAGTTACAATTATGGGGCATGTAGATCATGGAAAAACATCTCTTTTGGATGCTTTACGTTCAACTGATATAGTAAGTAAGGAATTTGGTGGAATTACACAACATATTGGAGCATATAATATTAAACTTAAAAGTGGTGAATCTATAACATTTCTTGATACTCCTGGTCATGAAGCATTTACTGCAATGAGAATGAGAGGTGCAAAAGTAACTGATATAGTCGTTATTGTTATTGCTGCAAATGATGGTATTAAAGCTCAAACTATAGAAGCAATAAGTCATGCTAAAGCTGCTAATGTACCAATAATAGTTGCTATAAATAAAATCGATCACCCTGAAGCTAATCTTGATAAAGTTAAAAATTCTCTTTTGAATTATGAATTAATTCCCGATGATATGGGAGGAGATACTATTGTAATAGGAGTATCTGCTCATACAAAATATGGTCTTGATAAACTTGAAGAGGCAATCATTCTATTATCAGAATTTCTTGAATTAAAAACTGATATTAATAAAAAAGCTCGTGGCCATGTTATAGAAGCAAGAATTGATAAACAAAAAGGTATTTGTACTACTTTTTTAGTAGAAAAAGGAACTCTAAAAGTAGGTGATTATATTGTTGCTGGATCTTCATTTGGAAGAATAAAGAGTATGATTGACGATAAAGGACGTCATATAAAATCAGCTTGTCCATCAATTCCTGTTGAGATATTTGGATTAAGTTCTGTTCCCACAGCTGGTGATGACTTTGTTGTTACAACTGATGAGAAAACAGCTAAGATTGTTGCTAGTTTTCGTGAAAAGCAAATTCAAGAATTATCTAATGTTACTAAAACTAGTTCTATAGAAAAACTCATTAAACAAAATAATGGGCTTATAAAAGAACTAATTATTATAATTAAAGCAGATGTTAAAGGTTCTCTTGAAGCAATAGTACAAAGTCTACATAAATTAAATAATGAAGAAATATCTCTTAAAATTATATTACAGAATGTTGGAGGAATTACAGAATCTGATGTTTCATTAGCATCTACATCTAATTCAATTATTTTTGGCTTTAATGTAAGAGCATCATCATTAGCAAAAGCATATGCTGAAAAAATAGGTGTTGATATAAGATATTATTCTATTATATATGATTTAATAAATGATGTAAAAGCCATAATGGGCGGTATGTTAAAACCTATTATTAAAGAAAATATTACAGGATATGCGGAAGTAAGAAGAATATTTAATATTAGTAATATAGGTAAAATTGCTGGATGTTATATTACAGAAGGATTAATTACTCGTAGCTCTAATATAAGATTACTACGTAATAATATAATCATTTCTTCCAGTAAAATAAAATCTTTACGTCAAGGAAAAGATGATGTAAAAGAATCTAAATATGGCTTTGAATGTGGTATAATGATAGAAGATGATAATATTTTAGAAGGAGATAGGATAGAAGCTTATGATATGATCGAAGAAAAACGTACAATAGATACGAATAAATCATAATAATACTAACTATAATATTTAATATTTTTTTATATTATATGAATATGATTTTTGTTTATCGTAATATAATAATAGGAATTATATCTACGATAATCTTTTCATCTTGTTCTTCAAATAATACAATTGATAAACATCCTAATACTGAAAAATCTAATGATATATCTATATACAAATTTTGTTTTAACGTAAATGATATAGAGGTATATGATACTACGGAAGATAATACTACGGAAGATGAAAATTTAATCAAAAATAATATAAAAAATTGGATAAGTAATAAGTTTGTATCATATGGAGCTATAGGAAAATTAAAAATTATTATTGAAAAAGCTGATATAAATGAAAAAATAATTAATAAAAATTCACATCAAATACAAAGTAGTATTAGTATTAAATTAATTCTTGAAACACCAAAATCAAAATTTGCACAACAAGACAGTATATCAATTGATGATTCTGAAGATCTTAAATTAAAAGATGAAGATTTAGTTCATGGTGAGATTAGAGGAATAATAAATAATGATCATAATACAAATCATTATTCAAATGGTAATATAATAAAAAATATAAATAAGGATACAAAATTAGAAGAATTAGAAGATATAAAAAATACTGAAAATAAATCATTAACCAGTATTGTTATTGACACTAATACTAACACTGATTTTTATAATATTAATGATCCATATGTAGTTCAAAATGAAAAAATTAATAATATAGAAGTATCTATAAATAATTTAGAAAAAGAAATTAAAAATTCACTTAGTAGATCTCCATTATGGATGGAATATACTCAATTTAAATATAATAAATAAAATAATAAATTATAATAAATCAGGTATTGCTGTAAAGATGTGTTTTTACTATCATAGATAGAATTCTTCTATTTGATTTAAAAAACTTTTCTATAATTAAAGTTAGATTTTTCTATTTGATATTTTTATATTAATTGATATTTTTTTTATTTATTTTTGATATTTATATAAAAAATCTAAATATATTAATTAAATCTCACTATCTAATAATTCCTTTGATTGTTTTAATAACACATAATGTAACAATAGCATAAAAGCTATATTTACAGATCTTTTTTAATCTTCGTATTTGATTTTGTATATAATTTTTTATACTTCTAGTTACACAATTAAATCCATTTACAACATTTTGTTTAAATTTTACAGAGCAATTTTTAATATTTGAAAATAAATTATTCAATTGTTTATTTATTTCACTTATTTTTTTATGAAAATTAATTAAAGTACCAGTCATTTCCTTTTTCATATTATTTATATTTATAGCAACTTGATCAATTTTATCTCTTGCTTCAGTAATAACATTTTGAGTTCCTTGAATTAATTGGTCTTTTGTTTCATTAATAACCTTTTGAGTTTTTTCAACTACTTCTACCGCTTCTTTAGCTGCATAATCTCCAAATGTTTTTGCATCTTTTTCTAATATCTTTCCACATATTGGAACTACAACCTCAGCAATTTCCATACCTTCATCTATTTTTTGAAAACCTTCATCAAGTTTTTGATTGACAACTGATGATAATTCTCCAACTTTTTGATCTATTTTTTCAATTTTTTTATTAAAATCATCAGAAAATTGATCTGTTTTTTCTTTTATCACAGTAGCTAAATTTTGTACTTGATTGACTTTCTCTTCTACTGTTTCCTTTATATCATCTTTTATCTCATTAACATTTGTTCCTAAATTATTGAATTCCTTTTTGCCTTCTTCTATTACATTACCAACTGTTTTTTCTAAATTATCGAATTTTTCTCCAGCTTCTTTGATTAAACCATTAACATTTTTTCCTAAATTCACGAATTGTACTACTTTTTCGTCGAAAATTGTTTCAAATAGATTTTTATTGGTATTTTTTAATGGATCTTTTATTTTTTCTAATTTTTTGTCTAGAGCTTGACTAAATTCATTTAAATTTTTACTTAATTTATTAAAAAAAGGATTTTTTTTACTTTGTGTATCTTGATTATTTTTCATAAAAAACTTTAATTTGAATTTTGTATATTAATTATATAATAATAACAATATTTTTATAAAAATTAAATTATTATTTCCTAATAAAAGATTTTTTATTGTTTTTAAGCAGAATTTCTCCATTTTTTAACAATTTTTCTTTATTATAATGTAGCTCATCTCGTTTCTCCATAACAAATTCATATTTATTTGTTTCAATTATTGCATCTACAGGACATGCTTCTTGACATAATCCACAATATATACATTTTGACATATCTATATCGTATTTTGTTGTTCTACGTGAACCATCACTATCTCTAGGCTTTGTATCAATTGTTATTGCTTGAGATGGACATATTGCTTCACATAGTTTACACCCAATACATCTCTCCTCTCCATTATCATAAAACATTAATGCATGCTCTCCTCTATATTTATTACTAACTTTGCCTTTATCAAATGGATAGTTAATTGTGACCTTGCGTTGCAACATATATTTAAGTGTTGTTATAAGGCCAATTATAATAGTACTTGGTACTAGATTATTTAACCATTTTATTTTTTTTAACTTTATATATTTCATTTTCAATAACCAAAATTTTAATGTAATTACTTTACATTATACAATATTTATAGATATTACATATATTAAAATATACTATATGTTCTGATATATGATATATATTAGCAATAAAGATTTATATTTTACTTAAAAAATTCCAGATGAAGAATTTAGAGTCCATCGATCTAGAAAAACTCGCAAAAAATTTAAAAATTAGAATGACTCCTCAAAGAAGAGCAATTATAAATATACTAATAGCTTCTGAGGATCATCCAACAGTAGAAGATATTTACTATAGAATTCAAAAAATAAATCCAGAAATAGGGATAGCTACTGTTTATAGAAATGTTGCATTACTTGAAAAATACGGTGTAATATATAAGTTAGAAATAGATTATCAAAATAAATCAAGATATGAGATAGCAGATATTTATAGTATGCATGAACATTTAATAGATAGTGATACTGGAGAAATAATAGAATTTTCATTAAAAAAAGATGAAATAGAAGAAATATATAAAAAAATAGGAGATAAATTAGGTTATAATGTTATTCATCATAAACTTCAATTATTTGGTAGAAAAAAAAATAGACTTTTTTCTCATAAAAAAAATGTTTTTGTTAGAAACAAATAAAAAATCAATAAAATCAGGAAAATTTTATTTATTCTTTTCTTAAAATTAAATAAATAATATAAATATATATATTTGTGGAAAATAGTATACTAAATTACGAAATTAAAAATTCGGAAATAAATAAATTATATAATAATACTAATACAAATAAAAAAAAACTATTAATGTATTTAGTTTCAGATGCATCTGGTGAAACAGTTAATACAGTATCTGAGGCCTCACTGTCACAATTTAGTGGAATAGAAATAGAAAAAAGAATAAGACCTTTAACAAGAACAATCACACAAATTGATGAAATTATCTTTGAAATAAAAAAAGAAGTTAATAGTTTTGATCAAAGACTTATACTTTATACTATGACAGATAGTCCTAGCCTTGATCATTTAATAAAACAATGCAAAATAAATAATATTTCTTATATATGTCCTATTGATCCAATTACGCAGAAAATCAGTGAATTATTACGTATAACTCCAAATATTAACTATCCAAGTAAATATCATATTAATCAAGATTATTATAAAATAATAGATAATATTAATTTTGCTATTCATCATGATGATGGACAAAATAGACAAAATTATAATAAAGCTGATATTGTTATAATAGGTACTTCTAGATCATCTAAATCTCCTACTTCTTTATATTTGTCAAGACATGGATATAAAGTAGCAAATATTCCATATTTCCCGGATATTGAACCAGATATTTCAGATTTAGATGAAGTTATTAAAATTGGATTAATTATCTCGCCATCAGTACTAACAAATATTAGAGAAAAAAGATCAGAATATCTTTCAAATTCAGAAAATGTTTGTAAAAATGATATTTATAAAAAATATATTTCAATAACACAATCACGTGAGGAAATAGTTAAAGCCATTCAGTTTTTTAGATTTCATAATATTCCTATTGTGGATATTACAAGAAAAGCAATAGAGGAAATATCAGCTGAAATAATTAATATAGTTAGAAAAATTAATAAATTTTAATAATTTAAATTATATATAATATATATAATAATATTTTTATTTATTTATACAACAAGAGAATAATAATTTGACTATGTCTGTTTTACATTTTATATCATATTAATTACATATATAATTTATTTATGTATTATATAGTTATGTAAAATATTAAATACAAAATATAATTTAGAATAATGCATAGATTTTTATCTAAATTTATATAACTTAATTACACTAAAATATAAGAAGTAAAATTAATAAATTAAAAACTATTAAATATACTTAAATAATAGCTTAAAATAGTAATAAAATTCATGTTTAATTTTCGTTTTAAAAATAGCACTATATTATGGGTATCAATTATAGTAGCAGTAATAACAATATATATGTCTGTTTCAGAAATGGGATTGAGAACAAATAAAATAAGCTTTTCTGAATTTATGACAAGGCTTGAAAATGGAAATATAAGAGAGGTTTCAATTCAAGGTAATAGTATTGAGGCTAAGGATCAAAATCTGAATACTTTTATAACAAGTGCTCCATATTTTTATCCAAAGGTGATAGATAAATTACTTGAGCATTCTGTAAAAGTAGAAATCCTTCCTATTGAAAATCCAATTCAAAGTGTACTAGGAATGATTGCATCTTGGTTTCCAGTTTTACTTTTTATTGGAGTCTGGATATATTTTATAAAAAATATTCAAGGTGGTGGAAAAGCAATGAGTTTTGGAAAATCTAAGGCTCGTTTAGTTATGGATGGTGGTAAAGTAACATTTAATGATGTTGCAGGAATAGATGAAGCAAGAGATGAATTAGAAGAATTAGTTGCTTTTCTTAAAGAACCTATTAAATTTCAACGTCTGGGGGGTAAGATACCTAGAGGATGCCTACTTATAGGAACACCAGGAACAGGAAAAACATTATTAGCGAAGGCTATAGCTGGAGAAGCTGATGTTAAGTTTTTTAGCATTTCTGGTTCTGATTTTGTTGAAATGTTTGTAGGAGTTGGGGCAAGTAGAGTTAGGGATATGTTTGAACAAGCAAAAAAAAATTGTCCTTGTATAATATTTATTGATGAAATTGATGCTGTAGGTCGTCACCGTGGAATTGGGATGGGTGGAGGAAACGATGAGCGCGAGCAGACATTAAATCAACTTCTAGTAGAAATGGATGGTTTTGATGCTAATGATGGTATTATAATAATTGCTGCAACTAATAGACCAGATGTTCTAGATCCTGCATTACTTCGTCCTGGTAGATTTGATCGCCAGATTATTGTTCCACTGCCAGATATTAATGGACGTGAGCAAATACTACATGTACATATGAAAAAAGTTCCACTAGCAAAAGATGTTAATATTAATCTTATAGCACGTGGTACTCCTGGTTTTACTGGTGCTGATTTAGCAAATCTAGTCAATGAAGCATCTCTACTTGCTGCAAGACTCAATAATAAAACTGTAGATATGGCAACATTTGAAGCTGCAAAAGATAAAGTTATGATGGGTCCAGAAAGAAGGTCTATTATAATGAGTGTCGAAGAACAAAAACTTACTGCTTATCACGAAGGCGGACATGCTATTGTGGCCTTACATATGCCACATTCTGACCCAATTCATAAAGCGACTATTATTCCTAGAGGAAGAGCATTAGGAATGGTAATAAGACTTCCTGAAGATGATAGATATTCTATTACAAGAGAAAAATTACATTCTGATCTAGCTGTTGCAATGGGAGGAAGAGCTGCAGAAGAATTAATATTTGGAAAAGAGAATGTTACAACTGGAGCAAGTGGCGATATAAAATCAGCAACACAAATAGCTAAGCGTATGGTTACACAATGGGGTTTAAGTGATGCAGTTGGTCCAGTTCTTATGGGAGAAGAAAGAGAAGATATTTACTTAGGACAAGGTAATGTAAATGCAAGTAGTCATCTTTCTGAAAAAACATGTCAACTTATAGATAGTGAAGTAAAATCTTTAGTAGAAGAAGGATATAATACAGCTAAAAGAATTATACAGGAAAATATAGATCAGCTTCATAGTCTTGCAAAAGCTCTTCTTGAAAATGAAACGTTAAATCAAGACCAAATAATGGAAATTATTGGTATGCAAGAAAGAAAAAAACCAATTAGAAACAATGATATTAGTATTGATACTAAATCAATAAAAAAAATAAAAGAAAATAGTCGTAAAGTAAAAAAACGATCTGTTCCTACAACTAATGATAATGAGACAGTATAAATTAATTTTTTAGTATATAAGTATCAATATAAGTATCTTTACAATTGCAATTATAAGTATAATTTTATGAGCTCTTTTTGTTATTATATATATTTTTATATTCTAAACACATTAATGTAATTTTTTCTTCTGCATTTTTTATACCTAAATAAGATGATAATATCAAAAATGCATGTAATGTTTCTTGAATAGTCTTTGCTGTATTAGAAATACCTTTTGTATTAAGAGTCATAATATTATGTATTCTATCTAATAATTTAATAATTAAAACATCATGATATTTATCTTCTAATAGGTATTCAACAATTTGCGCTGCTGTTATTTTATCTTGATTATATACTCTTGTTAAATAAAGAATTTGATTAGATATATCATACCCAAATGCATTACTAATCATTTCAATGGTTAATTGAGTATCTTCAACTGTATCATGTAGTATTGATGTTATAATAAGATCAGTGCGTAAGATATAATGAGCAACCATTTCTGTTACTTTAAGTGCATGTACATAATATAATTCTCCGGATTTTCTTTTTTGATCTTTGTGATAGAATTTTGCATAAAAAATAGCTTTTAATATAAGATAATGATTTAAATTCTTATTTTTTTCTTTCTTTTGCAAACACTTTAATTTATTTATTAATAAATTTGCATATTCACAATTTTTAAATTGATTAATCCAATCTGGATGATATGGATCAATTATAGGTATGTTGATATTATCACATACTATATTTGAACTGTTTATTTTAAAATTTGACATGATTTTATAAATTAATTTTATAATGTTAAACAATTTATTCTGTTTATTATATAAATTTAACATTAATTATATAATATTAGTATATATTATATATAATATTTTTTTTAATAAATAAAATCAAGATAATTATAAAATATAATCTAAAAATATTAAAATATATTAAAAATATAATCATAAAATTATTTTATTATAAATATTATAATATAATAAATAATTTATACATTTTTATTTCAACTATCTAAAATATATATTTTTTTTAATAAAATATAAAATATTTATACTATATAATTATTTTTAATATTTGTTTAAATTGTTTAAAATTTATCAAAATATTTGTTTTTTGATATAGACTTTTGACATCTATATTTTTTTACAAAAAAATCTATAACAGATTTAGTAGTTATTTTTGAATTTGATTTTTTTTGACAATCTGGGTTTTTAAAGACCAAATGATATTTATCATTAAATTTTTTATTCGTCATTACATATTCGTTTTTATCTTGTTGAATTTTTCTCACAACAACCCATTTCTCTTCTGTAATATCAACTCCATCTATTTTAATTCTATTATTATTAATTTCAACATTTAAAATTTTATTAGTATAATCTGTAAAAGTGGTATTATTTGCAAAAGAATGTATATCATTTTCATTTATAAAATAGAATTCGGAATCAAAAGCTAGTTCTACATTTTTTTTATAAGAAAAAGAATTGATACTTTTCTTTAATGAATAAAAATGATGTATCAAAATATTATTCATATTAACTATTCCTAATTTTATAGTAGAAAATATATTTGAGAGTATAGATTTTGTAAAAGAATATGTATAATTTAATATTTTTAAAAAAATATCAAAAAATATTATTTTGAGACTTATTTTTTCTTTAAAACTATTATTGAGATCCATTAGTAAATGATCACAAAAATCATGAATTATTTGAGTCCTAATACAGAATGATTTTTCTTCATGAAATTTTTCCCTATATTCTTTATATAACTCATAGTATTTTCCTTTTAATACTATATTACTTATTCCTTTTTTAATAAAAGGTAATATTAATTTATTTTTTGTTAAATCTTGATTAAAAATCTCATGAGAGATAAATAAATCTTTTAATTTAAAAACATTATTATTATAATAATAATTATTAATACAAATTTGAGTGTTATTATAATTATTAATATCAATTGCTATTGTACAATTAATATTTTCTTCATTACCACTTTTATTTAAAAATGTAATTTTATCATAAATTATTAGATTATGAAATTGATAATTTTCAATAAAAAATTTTTTTATTTTAAATAAAATATTATTAAAATTCTTATTTTTGTATAACATAAATAATTCTTAAGTATTAATTATAAAACAGTAAAAACATTATAATTATATTAAATAACATAGTTTTATATAATTATATATATTTATTATATAAAATTTATTATAAATTTTTATTTATAAAGAATATTCATAAAATTGATATATTAATTAATAAATTATAATAAAAAGATCCTCTATCAAATAAGAAAGATACTATCAATAAACAAATAAATCTGCTTAACATATAAGCAGCTATAAAAAATCATAATTTAAAATAAAAATGAATAATAATCATATTTCTAATAAACATTATTATATTAATTTTACAAAATATATTCCATTTTTTTGTATTTTTAGTTGTATTATTACAATATATTCAATATTTTGTTTAATAAACAAAGGTTTAAATTTAGGGATAGATTTTTCAGGAGGATCTCTTATTGAGGTATCCGCTTATAGTGATAACATTAAAAATGATATTGATTTTATAAGACATAAATTAAATAATATTTATCCAAACTCTATAATTCAATATTCTCAAATAAACAATGATACTAAAAGATTAAATTCTGATTTTTTAGATAAAAAATTACAACAATATAATATAACTTTAAGAATACATTCTAAATCTAGTAAAGAAGATGATATATCACAAATTATAAAATTATTATCTGGTATATATAATATTTCAAAAACAAGTGTATTACTTGAATCTTCAGATAAAGAATTAAATAATAAAGATTATATATTAAGAAAACAAGCTGAAATCAATCGTTTTGATTATGTAGGACCAAAAGCTGAAAGTGATTTTTTTATTAATGCTTTAAAATCATTATTAATCGCTATTTTAGTAATTCTTATTTATATATGGTTCCGTTTTGAATGGAGATTTTCTGTTGGAGTTGTTGTGTCTTTACTTCATGATATCTTTATAACGTTAGGATTTTATTCTGTAACTGGGTATGATTTTGATTTAACTTCAATTGCTGCAATTTTGACGATTATTGGGTATTCTGTAAATGATAGTGTAGTAATTTATGATCGTATTCGTGAAAATAAAAATAAACTTATTAATAAATCACAAGAGATAATAATCAATACCAGTTTAAATGAAACATTATCTAGAACAATAATGACAGTTGGTACAACATTAGCTGTTTGTCTTTCATTAATTGTTTATGGAGGAAATGTATTACATGGATTTGGCAGTGCAATTTTTTTTGGTATTGCATTTGGCACTTATTCTTCAGTTTATATATCTACTGCTGTTTTAATGCCTAAAAAATATTTTTTTAATAATTTACTAAATAATAATTTATTTAAATATAATAAGAAATTGTAAAATTATAGAAAAAATACTGTATTTTTTATTAATAAATTTACTATATCTATATAAAATACAAAACATGGAGCAGATATTACAAAACCATCCATTCTATCCATTATGCCACCATGTCCTGGGATTATACTTCCACTATCTTTTTGTCCAAATTTTCTTTTAAAAGCAGATTCTATTAGATCTCCAATTTGTGATAAAATTGCAAATATAGGAGATGATATAAAATATGGAAAAATAAAATCTCCACATAATAAATAAAAAAAATATCCACCAATAGTTGCAAGACTTGTACCTCCTATTAATCCACTCCAGGTCTTATTTGGACTTATATTCGGTGCGATTTTGGGACCTCCAATAGATTTTCCAAAAATATAACCACCTATATCAGTAAAACATACAACTGTTATAAGAAACATTGTTAAAATATAACCAAAATTATGGGATCTAATTACTAACATTGACCAAATAAAAATACACGAATAAATTATCCCTAGTATTCTCCACTCAAATTTTGCAATAAATAAATTTGTTCCTAAAATTTTTTTTGCATTATTTGTTATAATAGTTTGCCATTCATAGCATATTAATAAACCAATTATTATAACCCATAATACATATAACCAAGATCCATAATAAACAATATAAAGAGCTGGTGGTAAAATAACAAAAGATGATAAAATTCTTTTTTGTAAATTATTTAATTTCATTATATATTATGTAATTGATATCTTTGATAATATATTAATATATCATATCTGATTTTATATTAAATAAATTTACATATTCATATTTATTATTTAATCAGAAAAATAATAATATACTTTAAAGTATTGTATCTAGTTATAAACTGTTAGAAAAATTTTATTTTACATTATATATTTTTATATTATATATATTTATATATATATTATTTAATATTTTATATTATTATTAATACTCCTTTGAAATATCATAAAATAAATAACATTTATTGCATTTAATATAGTATAGGACTATAGTTTATTGCATGACATTAAAATCAATATAATTAATATTAATAAATCAAATATTTTTTATTATAAATATTTTATCATTACTAAAATGAATAATGTAAAAGTACCACTATTAGATATAAAAATTAAATTTCTTCCACATGCTGTTGATTTACCAATTCCTCAGTATGCAACAGCCGGTAGTGCTGGACTAGATATTATGTCAGCTATTCCGAATAAAGAAATTATTATTTATCCTGGAGAACGTTCTCTTATAGAAACTGGGATTTGTATTGCTATACCTGATGGTTACGAAGGTCAAATCAGATCAAGATCAGGGTTATCTCTAAAAAATGGAATTATAGTACTTAATTCTCCAGGAACAATAGATTCAGATTATCGTGGAGAGATAAAAATTATTTTAGCAAATTTTGGTAATCATATTTTCACTATAACTCATGGTATGAGAATAGCACAATTAGTAATAAATCGTTATGAACGTGTTTGTTTAGCAAAATCAGAAGAATTGAATACTAGTATACGTTGTGAAAATGGTTTTGGTTCTACAGGATTATAAGTTATATATTTAAATATTAATATTAATTAAAATAAAAAATTAGTAGTTTAAATAAAAAAACTTACTTTAATTTAATTAAAATTTTATAAAATGGATAATGCTATATATTCTATGTTATCTGGTAGTATTGGTGAACAAAATAGAGCTAGAAAAAGTAGTAATAATATTGCCAATGCACAAACTGATGGATTCAAAACAGATGATATGATTTTTCGAAATTATATCACAAAAGATGTTAATGATAATGTATCATTTCCATATGATGAAAAAACAATAATAAATTTTAAACAAGGGGCCCCAAATCACACCAAACATCCTCTTGATTTTATGATAGATGGTAGTGGTTTTTTTTCTGTTCAAACTCCCGAAGGAGTCATGTATACACGACAAGGTCATTTTTATAGAAATAATGAAAATTTAATTGTAACGACTCATGGATATCCTCTATTATCTACTGATGGAAATCCAATAGCTATTGACGAAAATGATATGAGTATAGTTGTAAATGAGATAGGAGAGGTATATGGTCGATATACAGAAGCTAATTCTATAATTATACAGGAATTAAGATCTCAAATTGCTATTGTAGATTTTCCTAATAGACATCTTCTTCGTAAAAATAGAGATCTACTCTTTATATCAGAAGAACAAACAATACCTGCTGAAAATTATAAAATAGTTCAAGGAGCAGTTGAGGAATCCAATATTAATTCAATTAATGAAATGACACATATGGTTGATTTACAAAAAAAAGTAGAAAATGAAACAGCTTTAATTAGTAAGATATATCATCTACAAAATAAAGCATATGATATATTATCACATCAACCTTAATTATCTACAAATTAATTTTTATTAGTATGGAAGTATTTCTTATTAATATGGAAGTATATTTGTAAATAAAATAATCAAAGTATATAATTGATATATAAAAACTTATACTAAGATTTTTTATATCCTAAAAGATTTAAAATATTGTAGGTTTTTGTTCTAGATTTTTACAAGTGAAAATATATATAATCAAAAACTTTAATTAATATTTTATAAATTATTTAATAAATAAAACAATAAAAGTTTAATAAAATGTCTAAAAATAGATCAAAAGAATATCGAACATCATATATAATATGGTTTATAGTAAGTATGCTCTATGGATTTCAGTATTTATTAAGAGTTTTTCCCGCTATAGCAATTAATGAAATTAAAATCAAGTTTGGAATAACAAATGCTGATTTTGGACAATTTGCAGGAATTTATTATATAGGATATTCTATAGGACATATACCATTCAGTATATTACTCACCAGATATTCTAGCAAAAACAATTTTTTTATTGCGATAGCTTGTATTTTAATTGGAACATTACCAAATCTTACATCTAAATATTGGATAATCAATATTATAGGAAGATTTATTGTTGGATTTGGATCAGCAGGAATTCTTTTATCTGCAATGAAAATTATTCGGCTATCTTTTAACGATGGATATGAAAAAATGCTAGGATTCATGGTGACGTTTGCTTTATTGCTTGTAAGTTTATTCAATAAACCAGCTATGATAATCATAGAAAATTATGGATTTGATTGGTTAATACTAGGATTTATGATAATTAGTATCTTTATGACTATTCTTATATTTTTTATACCTGGAAGTAATAAAATTAAAAAAATATTTAAAATTTCAGAAAATGAAGATAGTATTTCTCCATCAATAAATAAAAAATCTAAATCTGAGAAATCTGGAGTTGCAAAAGATGTAATTTCTGTAATATTTAATTGGAAAATAATTACTATATCTATCATCGGAGGATTAATGCTTGGAGTTTTAGAAGGATTTGCTGACGCATGGGCAATGCCTTTTTTGAAAATAGTTTATAACATGGATTCTAATCAAGTTGCTTTAGGTTCTAGTTGTATATTCATAGGTTTATGTATAGGATTTCCTTTTATAGGAATGATGGCAGAGATATCAAAAAATAAGATATCTAATTATATTTTAATCATGACATGTGCATTAGGTATGTTAATATTATTTATAATGCTTATATTTAAAATATGTGATTATTCTGTAAATATATTTGATAATACAGTAAATTTAGCACATTTGGTATTATTCTTATTAGGAATACTTTGTGGATATCAAATTTCTATTATAAGTGAAGCTACTAATTATGTTTCACCTCGTCTTTTTTCTCTTAGTTCTGCTATTTCAAATATGATAATGATGTCATTTGGATCATTTTTCCACATTTCTATTAGTAAAGTTATTTCTAATAGTAATGATATTAATATGAGTAATGGTGGATTTACAGAACAATCATTAATCAATGGATGTATGGTAATTGTGATATGTTTAATTATATCAATTACTGGTATTTCACTGCTATGGTTGTATGATTTTTTAACAAGAAAAAAAATAAAAATATAAATATATAAATTTTTATGAAAATTTTCTTATTTAAGTTAATTTACGTTAAGAATAGATATTTATTTAGCAAAAGAAAAATAAGCCTTATTACGAGCATTACTTATTATTTCTCGAGCTGATTCTTCTGATATATCATAGTTATATTTATCTAAAATCTGTATTAATTCATCACTAGATAGGCTAGCTAGATCATATATTGATTTTATTCCACTAAATGATAACATTTTCATAACATTAAGTAATGTTTTTTTATTAATTTTTTGCTCTTTTTTATTTGATAATTCTGTATCTGACATAGATGTATTTTCAACGTTCAACTCTGAATTTACATCTGTTGATAGATACTCTTTGGATCTTAAAATTAGCTCTTCAGCTACTTCTTGATCTAACCCTTCTATTTGAGATAATACTTCTGGTTTTGATTCAGCAATTTTATTAACTGAATCATATCCTTCAACAACTAATAATTGTGCTAATATTTCTTCTATATCAAGTCTGCTCATTAATGATGTTGTCATTCTATTAAAGTCATTAAGACGACGATTTGAATAATTTTCTTCATCTGTAATATTAATACTCCAACCTAATAATTTAGATATCAAATTAATATTTTGTCCTCTTCTACCAATAACAGAACTTAAATGAGAATTATCAAGTATAACATCAACAGAATGTTTGTCTTCATAAATAACTATTTTTTTTGGTTGAATAGGTTGTATACAATTTATAAGGTATTGTGCTGGATTATCAGACCAATGTACAATATCTATTTTCTCATCTCCTAATTCCTTCATAATAGATTTAATTCTTAATCCCTTAATTCCAATACATGAACCAACAGCATCTGTATTACTATCTGAAGAAAAAACTGCAACCTTCGAACGAATACCAGGATATCGAGAAACACCCATTATTCTAATAATTTTATTGTATATTTCTGGAATCTCATTTTTCATGAGTTGAATTAAAAATTCATCAGATGTTCTTGAAAGAATTAATTGTGGTCCATGATTTTCAGAATCTATTTCTATTAAACATGCTTTTATGCGATCTCCTATTTTATGATGATCTGTTTTTAAAAGATTATTTCTTTTTATAATTGCATTACCATGATTTGTCTGAAGATAAAGTCCTATATTATTAATATGAGTTACCATTCCACTAAATATTTCTCCTATTCTATGTTGACAACTATCTCTTTCTATTTTTTTTCTAATATCATTAATTTTTGCGCTAAGAATTTTTTTAGCAGATTGTATAGTTGCATTATTAAACTCTATATTTTGTAAAACCTCTTTAATACGATCATTTACTTTAGCATTAGGATATAAAATAAGTGCTTCACTAAGAGAAATAGAATTTCCAGAATGTATATAATTTGGATCATGATTATGATCTCGATTAGATAAAACATCATCAATATTATACTCTTTTTCATTTAATTGATTATTTATTTCATGATTAATGAAGCTATCATCTTTATTAAAGTTTTTATTTTTACCTATAATGATATTTTCCATATCTTCATCACTAATTACAATCAATTCATTGAAAATTTTTAGATCTCCATTATTTCTATCTATTTTTATAATTATTCCATTGTTTCCGTATTGTTTTTTAGCAAAAATTGCTATTGTTTCCTCAAGAGAACAAAAAACTGCCTCTTTTGACATTCCATTCTCTCTTGAAAAACTTTCTATTACCTGTAAAATTTCAACACTATCCCAAGCTTTATTACTTATAGCCATTTAAAAAAATCAAAATAATTAATTAAAAAATTAAATTTATATGAAATTATATAAAAAAAACAATTATATTGTTTTAAATTATCAAGAATCTCTTTGAGCAACAATATTTTTGAAAGTTTTTATATATTACTGTTGTCAAAACATATAATTATACATAGTATCATATTGTTTTTATAATACTATTTAGTTATCAGAAAATAAAATTGCGTTATTTAATAATATATTAACATGAGTTAAATTAAAACATTTTTTATTAATTATTTTTTTAGTATTTGTTCTTTCCCAGCAATAAATTTTGCAGAACTTAAGTTCAATTCTTCATCTTTTATTTCTTCAAAATTATTTCTATTTCCAAAGCAATTTGCTAAAAATTTTTCAGTTATAGCAAAAAAAGACATTTTATTTTCTGGTTTAGCAAAACCATGACCTTCATCAGGATAAAGAACATATGTTGCAGGTATATTTTTTCTTTGTAACTCAGAAATCATTTGCTCTGATTCATGTTCTTTAACTCTAGGGTCATTTGCTCCATGTCCTATTAGCAACGGACGCTTAATATTAGAAGCAAACGTAATTGGTGAACGTTGAGCTAAAAACTTTTTACCTTCTTCAGTAGATGGATCTCCTCCTATTTTTATTTTAAGTTGTTCAAAAAAAGGTTTCCAATATGGAGGAATAGAATCCATCAGCGTTAAAAGATTTGATGGACCGACAATATCAACTCCACATGCAAAAACTTCTGGTGTAAATGTTAAACCTACAAGTGCAGCATATCCTCCATAACTACCTCCAAATATACCTACTTTATCTCTAGTGGTTATATTATTATTTATTGCCCATTCAACAGCATCTATTAAATCATCATGCATTTTTGCTCCCCATTCTGCATTTCCAGCATTAATAAATTCTTTGCCAAATCCAGTTGATCCACGATAATTAACATTTAGTACTGCATAACCACGATTAGCAAGCCATTGAGTAACAGGATTTAATCCCCAATCATCTCTGGCTGTAGGACCACCATGAACATATAATATCAAAGGAACGGGATTTTTAGGATGTATATTGATTGCTATCTTATCATCATTATAAATAATTTTTTCTGAAAAATTTGATTCTTCTGGAAGAGTCAAATAGCTTATCATATTTAAGTTATCTCTTGACTCAATCAGGACTGGATACATTGGCATTAATTTATAATCCCATAATTTAGGCCTAGTAGTTGCTATAAATTTTATTGATTCTTGATTTCTATCATATAAATAAAATTCAGATGGAATAGTATCACTCCATACAGATATAATCCAATTTCTATCATCGATTGTAGATGAGATTATACTTATTTCAGTATTAGGAAATGATTGTTCTAATTTTAAAAAATCATCTTTAATTTTTGTATCAAATATATATCTTTTATTTCTTGCATAATTAACATCAATCCATCTCAATTCTTTTGTATTTTCGTCTATACTTATGCTAATATCATCGCTTTTCTTATCATAAAATAAAGTTTCGCGTTTTCTTGTATTTATATCTTCAATATAAATTGATGGTGTATTTTGACCAAAAGAATCAAGAATATAAACTTTTGTATTATCTTTATTAAAACCTATTAAATTAGTTGTATATACATTTTCTGGTAAAATTGTCATAAATTTTTCTATATATACATATAGATTATCATTATTTAATAATGAATTACTTGAATTTTCTATATTATCATTTTTTATTTTATTAAAATGATTTTTATTATTTACTATAATTCCATCAGCAACAAAAGTATCTGATTCTTTTAGTTGTTGATGATCTTTTAAAGAAGAGAATTTGAATATATCAACTTGTATACCTCCATTAGATAAACTAAAATCCCCAAATCTAAGGTTAAGATCATCATCAAATATAAAATTACTATATTTATCATTAGTAATTAATAATTCTTTTTCCCATTTTTTTGTATCTAATTTATAAATATCAAAAAGATCTTTTCTTCTACCATTGCTTGCAAATAATAGAATATTTGGATATTTTTTACTATTTAATAATGGATTAAATTTTACGCCTGGTTCTACAATACGAAATACTTCTTCTCCAGAATGAGGGTCAAAAAAATACATTCCATGGTTTTCATCTCCGTCTTTATCTAATAAATAAACTATATATTTACTATCTTCAGTCCAAAAATAGTTGATAATTGGACGATCTGTACTTTTTGTTATGATTTTACTATTTTTTATCAAATCACTCATCCAACTTTTGCGATTCTCTTTACTTTCAAGAGAATTATATGTTTTTTCCAGATCAGAAAATTTATCTACACTTATTACATAAATATTCATAACTTTGTTATATGGTGCAGAATATGATAAATAGTCTCCATTAGGACTAATTGATAGTCCTGAAAATTCAGGATTATCAAAAATTATATTTCTAGGTATGTAGCTATTATAATTCATTTTTTTTATATTTTTTGTTGATATTTTAATGTTTTTTTCGTTAAAATTATTAAAAAGGTAATTTAATCCAAATATAATACTTAATATTAAAAGCAATACTATAATAATAGTTTTTAATTTTTTTCTTAAGATTATTTTTTTCATTCCTTTTAATAGAATAATTTTTACTTAGATATACAATCTCACTATATAAACAATTAACAATATAAAATCAAATAATCAAAACTTTGCTTTATTGAATTAATTACTATTTTTATTATATATATTATATATTTATCAATATGGTATTGATACTAAGTATTTTACTATTAATATAGTCTTAATATGTATATTTATGTATAAAATTTATTTATTTAAATCTTTATGATATTCATAAGCAATAATCATATTTTTAGAATTTCTACCTAAGATATCACCACAATAAAAACTGCGTATATCAGATGATTTTGGCATCATGGAAGGATATTTCTTTTCTTTATCTTCACAATTTTCATCTTTTTTATCAATAGTATCATTATAGAAGTATTTATCTAGATGATCTTTAGTTTTTTTTATAAGTATATCCTGTTTTATATCTGTTATATCTGTATTATCATCACTGAAATTATTTTTATCAATTAAATTTATATAATATTTATACATTTGTGGCTTTATTAAGATATTATCATTGATTAAATAAAATATTAACTCTTTTCTATTATTCCACTTAATATCAATTGCGAGCTTTTTTGCTATCATAAGTGCAATTTCCCACTCTTCTTTAGATTCTTCTGGAGGATTTATTGCTAATGATGTTTTTCTTAATTTTCCTTCTAAATTTAAATAAAAGCTATTTCTCTCTGTATACGCAGGGCTGGGTAAAATAATATCTGCTCTATTTGCAGAATTATCGCAATGATGACCTATATAAATAACTTTAACATTTGATGGTATAGATAATAAATCAATCTCATCAGATCCTAATAGAAATAAAATAGTGGAATTACCTTCTAATGTAGATTCATTAAATATATCTTTATCTATATCTTTATCTTCTTTATTTTTAATAAATCTCTCGTGATTTTTTATTATTATGTTATTATTACTGCAAAGTTTTTTAAGTAATGTTTTTATGGGAGAAACTTTATCATCATTAATTTGATTATTATCAATATTTATGTTTTTAGAACATTGATAAAAACCTAAAAAAAGTCCATTTATCAAGCCTAATGTATTAGGTAAAATATTAATACTATTCCACTCATTATTAGATAAACCAAAGCGATAAGCAATTAACTCAACAATTATATATATAGTATTATAATTAATACTTTGCATTGCTGATGTTGATAATATAATAATTGGTTTTTTAGATTTTCTAATGATATCACATTCTTTGTGATTCCCATCTGCAATTTTTCTTAATACATTAATATCATCACCTAAATAATTCATATTATAAGTAGAATTAATATTTTCACCAAAATAACTAATATTTATTTTATTTTCTTGAAAATTCTGAAAAATCCTTGAATTTAATAGAGGAGCATCATAACGCATATTTCCACCTATAATTAAAAAATAATCAGCTTCATCGATACTATTAATACCATTAGAAAAAAAATAATTACTATTATTTTGAGGATTAATTAATTCACCTCTCTGTCTACATTCATAATTAAAGTTACAATTTAAATTATCTAATAATGTCTTAAAGCTATAAATTGTTTCAAGATCTGTATAATCTCCTGAAATAGCTGCTATGTTTATATGTTTTTGCAATACATTTTGTGAAAATTTTTCTGATTTTATTTTGCAATTGTTAATTAAATTTACTATCAAATTTAATGCATCTTCCCAAGAACATGGTACTAGATGATTATCGGAATTACGTATCATAGGTTTAGTAATTCTTTGATAAGATAAAGCATCATATGAGAATCGACTTTTATTAGAAATCCATCCTTGATTACAATCATTATCTTCAGATGGTTTTATTTTAACTATTTTATTGTTTTTACTATAAATGTAAATTGCACTACCTAAAGAATCACATATATCAATGGTTTTTATTTTTTTTAATTCCCATGGACGATATGTATATGCTGATGGAGCATCATTAAGAGCACCAACTGGACAAAGATCAATAATATTTCCTGAAAGTTCAGAATGAACTGATTTTTTTAGAATAGTTGATATTTCAACTTGTTCACCACGATAAAAAACTCCGATTTCTGGGGATCCTGCTATATCATCCATAAAACGAACACAACGTAAACAATGAATGCAACGAGTCATATGAGTAGATATAAATGGTCCCATATTTTTATCATTCACAATACGACGCTTATCTTTATAGTAAGATTTTCCTTTTCCATAAAGAAAAGCTTGATTTTGTAAATCACACTCCCCAGCTTGATCACAAATAGGGCAATCAAGAGGATGATTAATGAGTAAAAATTCCATTACTCCTTCACGTGCTTTTTTTACTAAATCAGAGTTTGTGGAAATCTTAGTATTATTGCTAATTTTATGTAAACAACTAGGCACAGGCTTTGATATTCCGTCTACTTCTACAAGACACATACGACAATTTCCAGCAATTTTAAGATTTTTATGATAACAAAAACGTGGAATCTCAATACCAATTTGATCGCATGCTTGAATAATTGTTAGATCATTATCAAATTCATAATTGTTTCCATTTATATTTATAATAATTTTACTCATAAACTTTATTTTTTACTTAGTTTTGTAAATTTTTATATTACAAATAAAACTTTAACTAAATATAAAAAAGCATGCAAGGATTCAGATCTCTATATGTAAATACTGATAAATTGATATGAGAATTTTTATTTGAAGAACAAAAAAATTCTTAACTACTAAAATATTTTAGCATTTATAAAATCATATTTATTGATGATTATCAATTATTTATTATTTTTTTATAAAAATTATTGATATTAATGGTAATTTTATTTTTTATTGTATAAATTAATTTATTATTTTAAATTAATAAAATTAATCTAAATTTGAAATTAGCAATATTTTTTATCGTCAAATCAAATATAGCTAGACACAATAACAAATCTTGTACATAATGAATATATAGCGAATAAATATAAAATATACAATATTTTATAAGTTAATATCTAAAAAATGTGTATCAAAAATTAATATTTTGTAATTAAAATTCTAATAATAAATATATCTTTAATAGTAAAATCAATCGGAAGCTATAGAATAATTAGTAGTCTTATAATATCTATAGTAGGAAGTACAATAGTATGTTCAGTAGGTTTACTTTGTATGTTAGCTTTAAAAGCAATAAAAAATTGTATATATAATTCTTTTTATGAAAAAGATGAGAAAGAAAATAAGGAATTTCATAAAAATTGGAAAAAGTAGCATATTTAATATATTAAAAAGTTATATAGTTAATAATTATCAAATTATTTATTGAATAGTGATTACCTTTATTAATCTAGTCAATGTTTCTATTTCTAATGTTATTTTGATATTATTGGATTTTTCTTCATATTCTATTTTATTTTGAGAAGATTCTATCATTAAAGCTGGTTTTAAAATATTAGATATAAAATTCCATAAATATTCTGATGTTTTTTCCCCTAATTTTGATTTTATTTGTAATTCTTCTTTATTTTGAATCTCTACAAGAGATTTTATATTATGAAACTTATCAGATAATATTGATGCAATACCATATCCTATATTTGGAATCCCCATTGCATATATAAAATTAGCAAATGATACGATTCTAGCTTTTTTTATTGAGTCTATTAAATCATTAACAGATTTATCTCCCCAACCATCTTGATTTTTAATTTTATTAATTAAATCTAATTTATCTGGTATTTCCATTATATCTGCACAATTTTCTATTATATTTAGCTGATATAGTTGTTTAATCTGCTTTTTTCCTAGTCCAATAATATTAAAACATGAACGCCCTGAAAAATGTATCATTTTTTCAATAATTTGAGCTGGACATGCATAGTTATCACAATATAAATATGGAGATTTAAATATGGCTTTATTGTGACATTCTGGACATTTTATATCTGTTAATTCTAATATTGGATTATTATTAGTTACTTGATTATCAAATATAACCCTAGTTATTTTGGGAATAACATCCCCTGCTCTTTTAATTTCTACTTTGCAATTTAGATATAATTTTAATCTATTGATTTCATCAATATTATGAAGGCTAACTCTACTAACAGTTACGCCATTAATTAAAATAGGCTTTAGTTCAGCAACTGGTGTTAAAATACCATTTCTACTAACTTGAAATACTATATTAATAAGCTCAGTTAAAGCAGTTTCTGCAGTAAATTTATGAGCTATTGCCCATCTTGGAGAATGATTTGTTGATCCAAGAAATTTTCCTACTTTTATTTCATTTATCTTATAAACTACTCCATCTATATCATAATCTAAGAATGGTCTTTCTTCTTCTATTTTTTGATGATATTTCATCATATCTGAAAAGTCTTTTGCAATATAATAAGGCACCGTGGTAAATCCAAGGTTATTGGCAAATAATAAAGAATCAGAATGATTTACTAATTTATCTTTTAAACTATTTTCTATCGTATCAATATTAATATCATACAAAACATTATCTTGTTTTTTATTGTTAAAGTTTACAATATTGACCTGATCTTCCTCTAAAATAAATAAATCCCATATCATATATTTCAACCTTCTTTCAGCAATTTGAGATGTATTAAGATGTCTTAAGGATCCAGAAGCTGCATTCCGTGGACTTACAAATTGCTGCTCATTTGATGATTTTCTATTTTCATTTAGAGAAATAAAATCTTTTTTATCTATATAAATTTCACCTCTTACTTCAATTAAATCAGAACAATTAATATTACGTGGTAAATTATTTACATAATATAGAGATTGTGTTATATCTTCCCCGTGTTTTCCATCACCTCTGGTTAATCCTGCAATTAAATTACCTTTATAATATATGGCTGCAAAAGAAACACCATCAATTTTCGGCTCACAAATATAATTACAAGATAAATTACTTTTTTCAGTATATTTTTCAATTCTTTTAACAAATCTTTTTACTTCATCTTCATTAAAAGCATTTGCTAAAGATAGCATAGGAGAAGTATGACGAATACGATTAAATCTATTACTAGGTGGATATCCTATGTCAATATCAGCTAATTTCATATCACCAAATTGCTTTGCTAACATCTCTAGTTCACGCCTCATACTATCATATTCAAGATCTGTTATTATTGGTTTATTTTTTGAATAATAATAACGATTGTGTTTTATAATTTCTTGACGTAGAGATTGAATTTTTTCTATTAAATTTTTCTTATTAAACATAAATTTCTGAGTTTTTTTTAAATTAAAAATTAAATTCATCATATATTATATTGAAATAATATAAAGTATCTATTAAATTTTAAAATTTAATTTATTTGCTAAATAATACTATTTTGATATATAAATTTAAGTAAATATAAATCTAAGTAATTTTTTCCGCTAAATAATCAACTATTCTTTGCATATTCATACTCCTAGATCCTTTAACTAAAATTAAATCATTTTCTTTAACTTCTTTTTTTAAGAAATCAAATAATTCATTTATTTTACTAAAAGATTGAATAAAAATTTTTTTATTATTTTTATTATGAATATATTTTCCATTTTCTATATCATCTCCAAATAAATATGTAGCAGAATTTAGATATTCTTTTCCAAAAGTACAAATTATATTTATTCCAGAATCGCAACATATATTTATAATATCAATATGCATTTGATGAGAGTAAGATCCTAATTCTAACATATCTCCAAGAATAACTATGAGACGCATCTCATATGATATTATATTTTTATATAAAATCATTGAATTTATTGCTTTTTCAACTGATCCTGGATTGGCATTATAAGTATCATCAATTATGAATGTATTCTCTATTTTACCATTAACTATTCCACCTCTACCTAAAGATGGTATAAAATCTTTAATGTAATCTGAAGATTGCTGAATTATATTAATTAATTGGTTATCATCATAATTTATTAATAATACTGCGTATAATGAGCATAAACAAGCTATAGAATTTATAATTGTTTGTTCAGTTGGAATTTTTATTTTATAAAAGAATTTATGTTTTGATTTTATTTTTTCAATATTATTTTGAGATATAAAATTTTTATTTATATAAAAAAATTCTAATTTAATAGAATAATATATGTTATCATTGTTATTTTGTATTTTTGCGTTACAAAAAATATAAGTAGGTCTATTTTTGTTATTAAATTTAGTAATCAAATAATCTTTTAATTCTTGATTAAGAATTACATTAATTCCATAAATAATAATAATTTTTGCATTTTTTTCTGCAGTGTTAATAAGAGATAAACTTCCAGTAGTATCATATGGAATTATAGCTATACCATTATTTAGCCCTAAAAATATTTCAGATTTTGCTTCTATTATATCTTGAATACTTGAAAAACAACCAATATGAGCAGGGTAAATATTAGTTATAGTAGTAACATCTGGTTGAGCAATTTCTGTCATATTAGCTATCTCTCCTTTTCTATTCATACCCATTTCTAGAACAGCATAGTCATTTTCTGGATGCATATTACTAAGCATCAGTGGAAGACCTATAGTATTATTAAAATTTCTATAAGAAGAGAAAACTTTAAATAATGATTTAAAAGATGAATCTTTTTCAGAATTTGTAAAATAATTCTTATAAAAATTTATTTTATTATTATAATCTATATTATCAGATCTAAAATCTTTTATATTGTTATTAAATTTATCACTATGAATTGATGTATTATTTATGCTTTCTATTTTAGAAATACATGAAGATATCATGTCTTTTAATGTAGTTTTACCACAACTACCAGTTACAGAAACTATTTTTCCTTTAAATCTTTTTCTATTATAAATTGCTAAATTTTCAATAATCTTATATGGATTATCTACTATAATTATTCTTTCTGATTTAAATCTTTTTGCATCAGAATTAATGAAACATAATGAAGCACCTAATTCTAAAGCTTGTTCTGCAAAATCCCCACCGTTGAAATTAGGACCTGGAAGACCCACAAATATAGGGCCATAGCAAGAATTATTAATTGTTTTAATGTTTTTATTTAAAGATTTTATATCATCTGTATAATAATTAAGTAATTTATTCAAATCATACTTAAATACTAATCTGCTATCTATTATTACATTGTGAGAAAAACAAATAGTTTCAATTTTATATCCTGTTGCCTCTTCTATATTAAAAGAATTCCATAGAATAGTTTTATAAAGATAGTTATATTCTTTTAAATATAAATTATTGTTATTTATATGATTTTTGTAATCACTATCTGTAATTTTCATATTTTTTATTAAAGTTAAGTTAAATTTTTCTATTATAAAAATCAAATTATAAAAATTTAACTATAAACCTACACTATAAAAGCATATATCACAAATTTGTGATTTGTAATATTTTGGTTAATTTACTAGTATTAAAGAAAGTTTTTATAAAAAAAAATATAAATATTAATAAACTACAAATCAGAAAGAAATCATATTCAAGTATAAAAATATCTCATTTATTATATAAATATAACTTATAATAAAAATTACCTAAAATTATAAATTTAATCATATTAAAAATGCAATCTCTCAAAAAAATTAAAGATTTTTTAAAAAAAGAATTAAAAGTAGTACATTTTCTTATATCAGAAAGTATAAAATCGTCTGATTCCTCATATTTAAAAGATATTGCTAAACATATATCTATATCTGGAGGGAAAAATATGAGATTAACTATGACTTTATTTATTTTTAGAAGCTATAATCCTAAATTTATACCATACGATTGCGATAATATTGATTTTGTTAATCAAAATAATAATCATTTAAATAAATATTATCATATATATTATCTTGCAGCATCAATCGAAATATTACATATAGCAACTTTACTTCATGATGATGTTATAGATAATAGCAATTACCGAAGACATAAGATTACCGCACATAAAATATGGGGAAATAAGCAAGCAATATTAGTTGGAGACTTTTTGTTTAGTCAATCATTTAAATTTTTAGTAAAAACTGGATCAATCTTTGTTCTTGAATCTATAGCTCAAGCAAGTGCTTATATTGCAACAGCAGAAATTAAACAAATAAATAATATCATAAAACCTGAAGATAATAATAAAGAAATAATTTATGAAAAAATAGATAAATTCTCTATTGAAACATATATTGAAATTATTAAAGGAAAAACTGCAGAACTTTTTGCTTCATCATGTGAAACAGCTGCAGTTTTATCCAAAAATAAAAAAGATGCTTCCATATGGAGAGAATTCGGATTAAATTTTGGATTAACCTTTCAAATAATAGATGATTTAATTGATTATACCGTTAATAAAGAAATATTAGGAAAAGATGCTATGTTAGATATCAAAGAAGGAAAAATAACTATTCCAATTATTATTTTATGGAATAATGCTGATTATGCTGATCGAATCACTATAATCAGTATTTTTAACAATATTCATAAAGAAAATTACTATGATCAGACAATTATTACAATTATATCAGATATGTTTAATAAATATAATATAATAAATTTAACACTTTCTTATGCCCAGACATATGCAGGGGTAGCTATTTCTGCTCTTGATAGAATTAAAAGAAAATATCCTCTTAATCATCATTTAAATTTTAACATTAACATATTAAAAGACCTGTTAATTGAAATTTTACAAAGAAAAAATTAATTAATATATTTTTATTAAAAAATTCGATTATTATGCAATTTTCTATTAATATTAATATTTTTTAGTATAAAATATTAATTATTAACATATAAAAATATATGGTTATCTTCTTTATATTATAATTTTATTAACTATTTTATAATAATTTGATTTGCAAATTATTACTTTTTATAAGAAAATTTTTAAAGACACGTTTTTTATTATTGAAATATTTATTTAATATAGCACTATATAAACTGCGTGTTTAAGTACATTATATAATAATAAATCAAAATTTTTTAATCTTTATATGAGCATAAAGAGAGTTGCAGAAATTCTTTCAAAAAAAAAGAAAATTAATTTAAAACAAGCTAGAGATGATATAGAATTATTTATATCTTCTCTTATTCAAGCTCTTTCTGAGACTAATAAAGTTTCTTTTAGAAGTTTAGGAATGTTTAAGAAAGTAAAAACATCACCTAAAACTATGCGCTTGCCAGGATTGGAAAGAGTTATTGAAGTTCCAGCCGGAATTAAAATTTCATTTAAAGCAGTTCCATCTGTTATTAAAAAAATCAAAGGAGAATAAAATATTAAAATAAATAGCATATTATAAAATATCGCTATTTATTCATTCTAATTTTAGAAAATGTTTAATAAAAATATGGAGTTGTTATTATACTGGTATTTTTGAGATTTTGATATCTTACAATACATCTATTTTATGAATCAAATTTGATAAAGTACTTGTTTTATAAACTCAAAATATGATATGATTTCATATTACTTTTATAATAACTAATTAAACAAATGATTCTCTATGGATTATACAAAAGACACATCTAATTTTAATAAATCTCAGACATCAACATATACAAATTCTACTTACAGTTATGATGTAGGTCTTCGTAATCATATGCTTCTAATATATCAACAGATGTTTTTTGCTTTATTAATTACATCTTTGGTTGCAGGATTTGTTTCTTATAGTCCATCTTTATGGACAATAGTTCATGGCCCTCTAGGTATATTATTGATGATAGCAACTATTATAATTCCTGTTTATTTTACTTTAAAAATAAACCAAATGAGTCTTTCAAAAGCAAGAGGTTTGCTGTTTTCTTACGCAGCTCTAATGGGAGCTTCTTTGTCATATATTTTGGCAATTTTTGGACCAATGACAACATTTAAAGCATTTGTAAGTACTGGTGGTATGTTTGGAGCAACTTGTTTATATGGATATACAACTAAATCAGATTTATCTCAATACAGACATATATTTTTTATGGCTTTAATTGGTATACTTATAGCAAGTTTAATTAACATTTTTACAAAAAGTAGCGCTATTGAATTTATGATTTCTGCTGCTGGAGTGGTAATATTTGCTGGAATTACAGCTTATGATACTCAAAAAGCAAAAGATGTATACTATTATATGTCTGGAGATCAAATATCAAGATCTAAAGCAGCAGTATTTTGCGCTTTATCATTATATATGGATTTTATTAATATGTTTGTGTATATGGTTCGTTTATTTGGTAGAACACGCGATTAAATAATAGAAAGATGAGAATATAACTAATTATGTTTACATACCAAAACTCAAGTAGGTATATATGGGTTGATGGTAAAATAATTTCATTGGAGCAAGCAAATTTTCATGTTATGAATCATAGCCTGCATTATGGAAATGCAGTTTTTGAAGGTGAAAGATCTTATTATGGTAATGTTTTTGCTATGGAAGATCATCATAAAAGACTCCTTAGATCAGCAGAAATCTTAGGTTACCATATACCTTATACAATTGAAGAATTAAATAAAGCTGCTAAAGATATTATTTATGTTAATGATCTTACAGACTATGATGATGTTTATTTAAGATTAATTGCTTGGAAAGGAGGGATTTCTTTAGGAATATCAGCACCCTCTTTACCTATACATCTATCTTTTATTGCAATGCGTTGGCCGACATATCGTCATCAAAAAAGGAATCCATTACGTCTTGGATGGACCAAATGGGTTAGACCACCTCCTAATAGTTTTCCACATGAAGCAAAAGCAGCAGGTCAATATATAATTAGTAGTCTTTGTAGAGAAGATGTATTTAAAGAAGGATATGATGATGCTGTTATGATGGATTATCGTGGATATGTTGCTGAATGCCCTGGTGCTAATATATTTATGATTAAAAATAAAGTTCTTTATACTCCTATAGCTGACTGTTTTCTTAATGGAATAACACGTCAAACAGTTTTAAAAATTGCATCAGAAAATATTGGTTTAGAATGTAAAGAGACTGTAATTACTAAAGAAGACATTGAATCTGCTGATGAAATATTTGTAACAGGATCTGCTGTTGAAGTCTTTCCTGTGCAGGAAATTAGTGGAAAAATGTTTTCATGTGGGAAAATTAGTAAAGATATAATATATTCATATCTAAAATTAGTTGGTGCGAATATTATTGAATAATAATATTAAAAAAATTTTTATAAAGCATATTATTTACATTAATTGAATAAAAATCTTATATTTCTTATATTTATTATTAAAATATGTATAAAGTATCTCTAATACGTAGTGATCAAGAATCTTTTGATAGAGGTATGAGAGCTCGTGGTATATCTACTACAGCATCTGATATTATATTAATTGATAATGAAGTATGTATTTTAAAAAATGAACTACAAAATTTTCAAACTCGACGCAATTCAATTGCTAAAGAAATAAGTATAGCAAAAATTCAAGGCAATAATAATTTAATTCAAGAATTGATGATAGAAAGCGAGTGTATTAATAAACAAATTTCAACAATAAAATACGATCTAACTTCAAAACAAGAGCATTTAGATAATATATTATCAATATTACCGAATATTCCCGATGAATGCGTTCCAATAGGTGGAGAAGACGATTCTATATTATTTAAAGAATATGGAGAAAAAAAAGTATTTAATTTTATACCAAAGCAACATTTTGATCTAGGAGAAGATTTAACTGTTAAATTTAACAAAAAAATAGAAAATAATAAATTTTCTATTAGTCTAATGGATTTTAAAACTGCGATAGAAATATCTGGAACTAGATTTGTTTTATTATATGCTGAATTAGCACAACTCGAACGTGCTCTTGCTCAATATATGCTAGATAATGCAGAAGCTTCTGGATATATAGAAATTTCTACTCCTCTTATGGTATTAGATAAGGTTATGTATAACGTTGGTCAGCTTCCTAAATTCTCTGAAGATTCTTTTGTTGTTGACAAAAAATATAGACTTATACCTACTTCAGAAGCTGTATTAACAAATATAGTTGCTAATAAAACATTAGATATATCAGATTTACCATTAAGATTTACAGCATATACTCCATGTTTTCGCTCTGAAGCTGGAAGTGCTGGAAAAGATACTAAAGGAATGATTAGAATGCATCAGTTTAATAAAGTAGAGTTAGTAAGTATAACATCTAAAAATCAATCTAATATTGAACATGAATATATGCTAAATACTGCTGAAAATGTCTTACGTGGCTTAGATTTACCTTATAGGATCATAGTTTTAGCTTCAAAAGATATGGGATTTGCATCTAGAAAAACATATGATATAGAAGTTTGGCTTCCTGGGTGTGATAAATATAGAGAGATATCAAGTTGCTCTAATTGTGGTGAATTTCAAGCAGTAAGAATGAAATCTTATTATATTGATCAAGATAAAAAAAAGAATTATATTCATACTCTTAATGGATCTGGATTAGCAGTTGGAAGAACATTAATTGCTGTTCTTGAAAATTATCAACAAGAAGATGGTAGTATTGCGATTCCTGATATTCTCAAGAAGTATATGAAGGGAATGGATAAAATCCAAAATAGATCAAATCTTAAATAAAAATTATTAATTATTATTAACTTTAACTAATTATTAAATTATTTAAGTAATAATATATTTTTGTATTTAGAAGTTAGAATAAATTTTTGTATTAAATTTTGTTACTGATAATTTTATTACTGATAGTTTTATTTATAAAATAAAAATATTCTTGTAAAAGAGACTTAGCACTTTGAAAAAAGTTATAGTACAATAATAATTATATAGAATAAAATTTTATTAATAATGATATTAGCAATAAATGCTAAATAAAAATTTAAATATATTTAAGAATTTTAATTTAAATTCTTTTTTTCCTTATATTATAGCAATTATATTAATAATATTAATGATTATTGCTATGGATATCATTATTCCATTTTTAATTGGTGGACTTTTAGCATATATTTTATATCCGATAATCATAAAATTACAGAAAAACTTAAAATGTAAAAAAGAATATTTAGCATTATCTAGTTTATTAATGTTATTTGCATCAATAATAATGATTATGAGTTATTTTTTACCTTATTGTTATTATCAAGTAATTAATATGTATAAACTATTTGTTTATCATGATTGGAATAAAACAGTTGAAATAATTACTAATTCTCTTGAAATTTATATACCTAGTAGTAATGCTCAGTTTCTCAAAATAAAATTTGTAGAATTATTGAATCAAAGTGTATATTTCATCAGTAAAAATATAGATTATGTTATTTATTCAACTGGAACAATATTTTCATCAATATTATTAATTATTTTAATACCTTTTATAACATATCAATTTATTTGTGATTATGATGAAATAAAAAAATATGGAAGTAAATTTTTTACTATAAATCAAATAATAAAAATAAAATATTGGCAAAAAAAAATAGATGTAATAATTCGTCAATTTCTTATTGGACAAACTATTATTGCTTTTTTTTGGTGGATTTACTATGCACTTATATATTCTATATTAGGAATAAATTTCGCATTTACTATTGGTTTAATATCATTTATAATGAGTTTTATTCCATATATTGGAGCAATATTAACATTAATTATAACATTAATTATAACTTTAGTACAGTTTGGTGGTATAACAATTGAGATATGGTTAGTTATTTCTACATATACTGTAGGACATATAATAGATATATGTTTTTTAAGTAATCATTTTGTTGGAAAAAAAATAGGACTTCATCCTCTTTTAACAATTTTTAGTTTATTATTCAGTGCAAAATTTATGGGATTAATAGGTATGTTTCTTGCTTTACCTACAATGGTAATAATAAAAATTATTTTTGAGGAAGTATTTTGTAGTAAACAATTAAAAAAAATTCTATAAGATTTTTTTATATATAATATTAATATTATTAAATATATTTTCATTAAATAGAATTATATCTTTATTATTTTAATAAATGTATCATATTTATAATACTATTGATGATATTTTTTAAGGAGAGAATTAATAATTTTATAATATATTTTTAAAAATGATAAAAATTTTTCTTGCACATTAATTTTTTATATTTATAATAAAAACTTGTAAGGGGGCGATTAGCTCAGTTGGTAGAGCATCTCGTTTACACCGAGGGGGTCGGCAGTTCGAGTCTGTCATCGCCCACCACTTTACATCAGGGGATGTAGCTCAGTTGGTTAGAGCGCTGGCCTGTCAAGCCAGAGGTCGCGGGTTCAAATCCCGTCATTCCCGCCATTATATTCTTCAGTCTATTTGCTGTTCTCAATACTAAACATAGTATTGTATTTTTAAGCTTAGCAATTTGTTGTGAATATACAAAATATAAGATATAAAATAAAACTTTAATCTTATAAAAAGAGTTTAAAATAAAAAAAACAAAAAAGTTATTATAATAATAATCATTAATTCAGCCTATGATATAAGCTTAATAAGCCAGCAGATTCTGTAAGTTTAAATAATGATAATTTAAATAATGATAATTTAAATACTACTTTTAATAAAAACGATTCTAAAAATAAATTATCAGCCTTAAGTCTTTTTTTACAAGCAGATTTTGTAGTTAAAAGTGTTATGATAATTCTTTTATTATCATCTATTTATGGTTGGTCAATTATTTTTGATAAAATTATTTCATTATTAAAACTATATATTTGTAATAAAATTACAAAAATATGTTATTATATTTAATTTATAGATCTAGTATAGAGATTTATTGATTATAATTCTTTAATTCTTAATTATTAGACATATTTTCTTCTATCCAGCTTTCTAGATCTTTAAGACTAAGTGCTCCAACTTTTATTGATATTTTTTCACCATTTTTAAATAGAATTAAAGTTGGTATTCCTCTAATTCCCATTTCTCCAGGAATCTTTTGATTATCATCAACATTTAATTTACAAATTTTAATTTTATCATTATTTTTTTCTGCAAATGATTCTAGTATTGGCATAAGTTGCTTGCATGGTCCACACCATTCTGCCCAAAAATCAACTAAAACAAATCCTTTATATTTTAAAACTTCATTTTCAAATGAAGAATCAGTAATATTTATTAAATGAGCTGTTTCCATAATTAATATTGAATATTTATTAACTTATTAAATAATTGATTTTGTTATGAAAAATTAATTTTAATTTAATTTAAAAATACTAATTAATTTGAACTTATCAATCAGTTTAATTATTGCATAAAATAGAATAAAAAACAATAATAACTCCAATAACAACTCAATTTAACATTTTGTTAAAATCATTTATTAGAATATTTATTAGTTATTATAAATGAGGCTTTTATTTAATTTAGGTTTATATTTTTTATGTAAATATTGTAAATATTCATCATTTATAATATCAAAATAGAATTCTGTGAGTTGTTTTTCATAATCTGAATTAATTACTTCATTATTATTTGGATAATTAATATCTTCTAGAATTGCAAAATGATATTGTTTTCTTTCATTATTAAAATAAAGTTTTGTTGATTTTCCTGGCTCTAAATCAAATATCTCTCCTAATAATTCTAAATCTATATTCTTTGGCATAGGTTGAATCCGAGATATATTAATATCAGTTGGTTTATTAACTAACTTTTTTAATGAGTTAAAAAAATCTTTTCTAATATTAGAATCTGATTGATCATTAATATCAGCTGTCGAATGTATTGAATTTGCAAGATTTGTTAAGAGATTATATTTCTTTTGATCTAACAGTAGTTTTTCTAATTTTTTATCTGAAGGTCTTACTAATCTTTTAGGAATAATTTTATTAACTTTTAGTAAAACATATCCAATAGATTCTTTTTGAAGATCTGAATTATTATCATCTTTTTTAGTTTTTGATATATCATTAGACAAAACCCTTATAGATTTTATTTCTTTATCATTAATTACTTCTAATTCTGATATATCTAATAATTTTGTATTAAATGCTAAATTCTGTATAACTTTTGGTACATTATCAAATTTTTTATTTTCATCTTCATTATTATTAATAGTATAATCTTTATTATATCTCATTTGCACATGTACATTGTGTGATTTTATTTTAAATTTATTACATATTTCTTCAAAAGAAATCTTTTTTTTGATATCAGAATCAATTTTTTCTGTTAGAATTTTTAATTTTTCTTGATTTTTATTAAATACAATTTCATTAATAAGATAATCTTTTACTTCAAAAAATTCTCTTTTTTGGGTAGGATATATTTTATTGATATAAAATATATGCCATCCTAGAGAAGTTTGATATGGGCGCGATATATCACCTTCTTTAAGAGAAAATAAAATTTCAGTTAAAATTTTATTAAAATAATCGTTTGGAGATATTTTTTTTAGACTACGTGTATATTCGTATGGTGTTTCATATTTATTTCTAACATCATCGAATTTTTTTCCAGATAAAATAGCATTATACGCCATATCAACAACTTTTTTATCTGTACATATTAGTTGTTCTATATCTCTTCTTTCTGGTATTTCAAGATATTTTTCTTGTTTTTTATACTCCATTACAACTTCATCATCGTTAATATCTTGAATTTTTACAGAATCTTCTAAAGAATCAGTTGTTAATAATACATATTCTATCTCTCTTGTTTCAGGAATAGTAAAAATTTGTTCATTTTCAGAAAAATATTTATTTATTTCTTCTTGAGAAGCAATAATATTATCTTGAATGTCTAATTCATCTATTGTAATTAATTTTGCTTTTCTTTGATCATATATTATTGAATTAAGAATACGAATTATACTTGGATATATAACTCCACGATTAAGAGTAAAAATTTGCATAAGTTGTTTACGCAAATAAAAACGCTCCATTTTTTCTATAAATTTGTTTTCACTAATACCATTTCTTTTTAAAGTTCCTTTAAATTTTTTTTTATCAAATTTTCCATTTTCATCATGAAATGAAGAAATTTTTTGTAATTCTTCTTTTATAATATTATCACTTATAACTAAACCTATTTCTTCAGCTTCTTTTTCAATTAATGCTGCATCAACTAATTTATCAAAAGCGTAAGACTTTAAGTCTAAATTATTTGGTAAAGAAGAGTTATTTTTTAAATCATTATAAAATTCTTGATAATCTAATAATGTATATTCTTTATTTCCAATTTTAACCAACCAACTATTATCATTATTACCTACTTTTTGTGAAGAATTATATCCAGCAATACTTATCATTATAAAAATAATAGCAGTTGCAATTGGAATAATAATTTTAGCATTTAACATATATATTTACTTAATCTAGTAATTTATTTACAAATAATAAAGAAATGATAAAAGAAATGATATACAATTAGCAACCAGCTTCATTTATAAGATCTCTAGCTTCTTTTTTTATAACATTATCAGCATTAGGATATTCTTTTTGCATATGCATTATTGTTGAACAGACATCTTCCTTTTTCCCAATTTTTAAGTATGATCTTGCTAATCCTAATAAATTAAAAATTGATCTTTCTCCTCTTGGTGAGCTATAACCTTTAAGGTATTGAACTGCTGCTTTTTCATATTGTTTATTATAAAAATATATTTCACCTATCCAATAATAAGCATTACCAGCCATAGGATGATTCGGATATTTATTTACAAATTTTTCCATAGCATCAAAAGATAAAGAGAAATCTTTATTGGTACTATTTGCATAACGAAGCATATCATATGCCTGTTGATATTCTTCAAAACCATCAGCTTTATCTTGTTTACTTATTTTATTTTTAAATTGATCAATAGATTGAGGAGAATCACTACTTGATGATCTACTTTCAAGATATTGTGGAGATTTACTAATATCTATTTCATTTTCAGATGAATTTTGTTTACTTTGCTTCTTTGGTATCTCTAAATTTTTGTTAGAATTTAGTATTTCTTCTTGATTACTCTGAGTATTCTTTTTTTTATCAACTGAAGAGATATTTTTTGTTTTTTCATTTATTTCTTTTTTATTAGTCAATTGATTGTTTTTTTTCTGAGTAATTTTTATTTTTTCTATTTCTTCCCCTTGTTTTTTAGTATTTTGCTCGATAATATCGAGCTGCTTTTGCATTTTTGTTAAAATACTAACCAAATCTTGCTGATTTTCATGTGTTTCTAAAGCAAACAGTTCAGTTTTTTTTAAAAAAAAAGATGTATTAAATAATTTTATAAATACAAAACTAAAAAAAATTAATATATGTAAGATTACTTTATAAAAAGCAGGATTATTTGATTTCATGATAAATTAGTATGATCTGTTGGAAAGTTTATATATATTATAAATCTAGATATAAGAAATTATCTATGCAAAATCAACATTATTTTAGATTTGTTATTTTTATAATAAAATAATAAAATTATTTTTTAGTAATTATTTGTAAAACAGTTTGAGAGAACTCTACATTTATGATGATTATTGTTTTTAGATTAATCAAGATAACATAAAAACTATGATTTATTATTTGTATCACAATTATCTTGTACATTATTTGATATATGTGATTTCAGAGATAATGAAGATTTATTATTTAGATAATTTTTATATTCTTTATAATTTATGTCTTCAGAGTTATCATTATTAATTTGATATTGGTTATCATTTTTAATAATACTCTCAAAATCTTCAATATTTTTCGAATAAAAATGATTAAATGAAGTTTTATGAATTAGAAGAGGACGTCCATCCCCATAAAAAATAAAGCATATTTCATCTAAACAACGTATACAAACAATTTTTTGTTTTAGATCTAGTTGTTTTTGCTCAATAATTTCTATTTGTTGTTCTGTTTTATTATTTTTTTTTATTTCTTTTTTTAGATATAATATATATACTAATAAGAATAATATTAAGATAACTACTATAAAAATTGATATCATTATCATTAGTTCATCCATAAAAACACATGTTATAAATATATGATTTATACTTATTTAGTACTTACAATACAAAATAAAATAATATATTGATATCAATATAATTATTAATAATGTAAAAATATTTAAGGTTAATCAAGTTATAAATTATATTATTAAATTATTAAGTATTATAAATTTTGTAGGAATTATATTTTATATAAATAAAGCTACTAGTGATGCATTTATAAAATTTACTAAATTTCCTGCAACTAGAGATTTCATACCTATTTTTAAAACTTCATCACGTCTTTCTGGAACTAGCATACTGTAAACTCCTATAGCTAATCCTACACTACCAAAGTTTGCAAAACCAGATATAACATACATAACTATAATTTGTGTTTTATGTGAAATACTTGATCCCAATGTCAAAAATTCTTGTGTTGCTAATATCTCATTAAATACTATTTTAGTCCCTATAATACTACTAGCATTAATAATATCAGAGCTTTCTACTCCTATAATCCAGCTTATTGGGGCCATTAAAAAACCTAAAATCATTTGAATTGAAATAGGTTTATTATTTATATATGGAAGATAATCTAAAATTTTATTAGCTATATCAATAAGAGATATAAAACCTATAAGCATTGCAACTATAGTAACAAGAACTTTTGCACCATTCATAATACCAGTAAAGACAGATTCAATTAATGTATCACCTTCTTTAAGTTCCATATCATTTGCACCTGTAAGATTATTTGATGATTCTGGAATAATAATTTTGGAAATTGTGACAACCATAGGAATTCCAATTAAAACAGAAGATAATGTATGAACCATCGCATTAGGAATAATAGGTCGTATTATAATATCAATAAGAACCATAACAGAGCTAGCTAATCCAGCCATTCCACATGTAATCAGTGTAAATAATTCGTTTTTTGTAAGACGTTTTAGATATGGTGTAATAATCAAAGGTGTTTCAGCTAATCCAGCAAAAATATTAGTTGATATTGCAACTCCTAATGTTCCTCCTATACGAAGTGTTTTTTGAAATATATTTGATAATATATTTATAAAAAATGGTAAAACCTTGATATAAATTAAAACAGAACTAAGAGCTGATAAAACTATAAGAACAGGAAGACTTTGTAATGCCATTATAAAACCAAGCTGACCAGAAGCTTCTGTCTTTGCTAATCCTCCAAAAACCACCGATGTTCCTTTAATAGCAGAATCAGATATAGATTTTAATGTATCATTAACGCAAGTAAGTGCATTGACTACAGATGGTATTTTTATAACTATTATAGCAAAAAAGAATTGACATATAATACCAATAACTAGATCAGTTTTCTTTATTGCTTTTTTATTAGTACTCATCAAAATTGCAATTGATATAAAAACTATATACGATAATATTGTGTGTAGATACTGTGGCATTTCAATTAAAAAATTTAAACTTAATTATGAGATTAATTCGTATGAAATAAATGTAAGAGTACTAAATAAATGTAAGAATAGTAATAAAGAATAGTATTTTAGTACTCAATATTTTTAATTATTTTAATTGATGTATTAAAATTGGCACTAATATTATTTTTTAATAAAAATTAAAGAAAATTAATTAAAACTAAAAATTAAAAAACATTATTTTCATCAACTAATTTAATCAACATATTACGAACAATATCTATTGCAACTTTGTTTCTTCCACCTTTTGGTATAAGGAAGTGTGCATATTTTCTAGATGTTTTAACAAACTTCATGAACATTGGTCTTGTTTTAGTATTATACATTTTGATTCCATCTTCAATTTTTAATCCTCTTTCTACAACGTCTCTTTGTAATCTCCGACTTAGGCATAAGTCCAATGGTGTATCAACAAATATTTTTATATCAAGCATTTTACGTAGGTTCTTGTCTGAAAGTACCATAATCCCTTCAATTACAATAACTTTACATTTTGATATTTCAATACCACTAGCATGTCTCGTACAAGTTTTATGATCATATTGTGGCATAAATATAGTTTTCCCCATTTTGAGATCTTTAATATGTTGTACAAGAAGTTCATTATCGATACTTCTAGGATGGTCAAAGTTCCTTAACCTTCTTTCCATAAAAGGAACATATGAAAGATCAAAGTAATAATTATCTTGAGGTATAATAACAACTTCTGGTATATCTTTCATAATTGCATTAGCAAGGGAACTTTTACCAGAACCAGAAGCCCCTGCTATGCCTACAACAACTAAATTTTTTTTAATAGTCATTTACTGTATTTAATAAATGATTAAGTTCTAAGAACTGCTAGCACATATTTTTTATTATTGCAACATAAATATATAAGATAAAAAATATTAAAAATGAGAATATTAATATTAAAAACTTAGAAAATATATTTACAGAGATAGAATTTACACACATTGTGTAATTCACATAGTATAAATTTTAATAAAAATAATAATTTTTTAATAAACTTAGTTTTTAATAAAATTTTAATAATTACCATATCTTTAGATAATAATAATATTGCTTATTTGTATATTTTTATTCTAAATTATTTACAAAAAATATCATTTTTTGCAAAAATTTTATTAGATACTAATTACTTATTTAAATTAATATAAAAATAATATCAAAAATGATGATAAATTTTTCTCTAAAATTCTTTACATTAATTTAATATTATGTTAGGATGACTGCATTGTTTTCTACGGTAATAAAAAATTAATTTTTAATTAAGTTTATTACTCAATTTAATATGTTAACTTTATTAGTAACATAAAAATAAATTATATATAATTAGTATTAGTATGTTTACTCAAAAAATATCTCAACCAACCGATGTTAATGAAGTAAACTTCCAAGTAGGAGATAATGTTGTTTATCCTATGCATGGAGTTGGAATTATTATCTCTGAAGAGAATCAATCTGTTGCAGGAGTTGATATGACTGTTTATGTTATATCTTTTTCACATGATAGAGTAACATTGCGTATTCCTAAGAACAGGACTGCTAAAGTAGGACTACGTTCTTTATCTAGTGAATCTGATGTTGAATTTGCATTCAAAATATTAAGCAATAAAATCAGATCAAGTAAAAATCAACGTGGTAGAATAATGTGGAGTAAACGCGCTAGGAAATATGAATCAATGATTCATTCTGGATCATTAATATTATTAGCAGAAGTTATTAGAGATCTCTATAAACCAGATGGGGAAGACCATTCATATAGTGAAAAACAAATATATGATACTGCAATGCTTCGTTTTGTTCAAGAATACTCAATATTAAAAAAAGTTACTAAAGATGAAGCACTGCAAAAAATTATTTCAACTTTAAACTATAGTTAGAAAATTTTATATAATAAAGTAAAAACTGTGCTTATTTTAATTTTTAATAAGTATTAAAAGTATTAATTTATAAAATAAAGTTTTCGTTTAACAGGTTTAATAGAAATATAATTTCTAATACTTTCAAAAAATATATTAAATTAGTACTGTTTTAATAGTAGTATATAATGTATATATTTCCTGATATTTTTTTTATCGTTCATTAATAATTTAGGATTTGACAACAAAATAGTATAATAAAAATAATTTTTATCTATGTATACATTATAATTATCATAATTAATGTACCCATTTTATACTTTTTATATCTATTCCATTTTGCACCATTTCCCATAATGGACTCATATCACGTAAGCGTATTACAGATATGTTTATTAAATCAATTAAGTAATTCACATCATCTTCTGTTGTAAATTTTCCAATACTGAATCTTATTGATGTGTGAGCTAAATCTTCATCTATTCCAAGAGCATGTAGTACATATGATGGCTCTAGCGAAGCTGATGTACAAGCAGAACCTGATGATATCGCTATTCCTTTTAGACTAGCAATCATAGATTCTCCTTCAATATAAGCAAAACTTGCATTAATACATCCAGGATAATATTGATTTTCAATTCTGCTACCATTTATAAATACATCTGGAATTGTTAATAAAAAATTAGTTATTTTATGATAAAAAGTAGAAATTTTTTGATAATCCAAATTCATTTCTGATTTAGCTATCTCAGCAGCTTCACCTAAACCAACAATAAGAGGTGTAGGTAAGGTCCCAGATCTCATACCTCTTTCTTGCCCACCACCACTAATTAAAGATTTTAATTTTACTCTTGGATTTTTATTAACATAAAGTACTCCTATGCCTTTTGGTGCATAAATTTTATGTCCAGATATACTCATCATATCAATTTTCATTTTTTTCACATCAAGTGGAATTTTGCCAAAAGCCTGAGCCGCATCTGTATGAAAAAAAACATTATGTTTCCTGCAAATTTCTCCAATTTCAGCTACAGGCTGAATTACTCCAATTTCATTATTAATTGTCATAATTGAAATTAAGAGCGTATCAGGGCGGATAGTTTTCTCTAGTTCATTTAAATCAACTATTCCATTTTTATCAACTCCTAAATAAGTAATATCAAATCCATCTTCTTTAAGATATCGACATGAATCTAGAACACATTTATGTTCTGTTTTTAATGTTATAATATGTTTTTTTCCATAATTTTTGTAAAAATAAGCACTACCTTTAATTGCTAAATTATTGGATTCTGTTGCTCCTGAAGTAAATATAATTTCTGAAGAGTGTGCATTGATAAGATTTGCTATTTTATCTCTAGCTTCCTCTATAGCTTTTTCAGCTTCCCAACCATAAATATGTGTTCTAGAGTGAGGATTACCATATTTTTCGCTAAAAAATGGAATCATTTTATCTAGCACTCTTGAATCTACAGGTGTAGAAGCTAAATAATCGAAATATATATTACGCATGTTTTTATATTAATTATTATATTTTATTATTATATTTTTATGATTTATAACTAAAATATCCATAATATATCTTATAGTTTATTTAGTATATTATTTTTTTTCTGATACTTAATATTTCTTATATAACTTAAAGATTTTTATAGAATTTGTAGAAATAAATTAGCATATAAAATTATTATTTTACATATTTATTTTTTAAACTCTGCCAAACATCATTGATTTTATACAAATCTTCATTAGAAATTCCAGGACCAAGACTGATTCTTATGAACTCTTCAGAAGCAGTATTTTCATATCCTAGAGATAAATAAACACTTGATGTTTTTTTAATAGTACCGGAAGAGCAAGCAGGTCCAGAACTAACACATATATTATATCTATCAAAGTATGCAACCTGTACATCTGATTTGATACCAGGAATACGTACAGATATAGTATTAGGTAGTCTTTTTATTTCAGAATTAATAGGTTTATGTAACAAATTCTTTTTATCAATATTAAATAAATCTTCTAATTTATTTCTTTGTAACTCAACATTACTCCAATTATTATTTATTTCATTAATAATTGAGCATGCAACTCCTAATCCATGAATAGAAATAATATTTAGAGTTCCTGATCTCATTCCCATTTCTTGTCCACCACCATCAATTATGGGATATAAACTAATAGAATTCTGTAAAACTAAAGCAGCTGAGCCAATTGGTCCACCAAATTTATGACCAGAAATTGTCATCATATCAACACCTAAATCAAAAAAATTAACTGGTATTTTTCCAAAAGCTTGACTTGCATCTGTATGTATTACTCCATTATATTTATGGGTTAATTTTGCGATAGTTTGAATTTTCTGAATTATTCCAATTTCACCATTTGCCAGGCTTATCGATACTAAAAATTTCTCATTTTTCTCTATATTATTATAAATATTATATAAAATTTCTTCTAATTGATTAATATTTACAATGCCGTCTGAATCAACATTTAATATTATGCTATCTTTTCTACATTTAGCAACTGATGAATGTTCTATAGAAGATATAATTATTTCTTTCCAGTTTTTGCCTTTTAAAGCTAAATTATTAGCTTCTGTTCCTGTAGCACAAAATATTACAGAGATATTTTTATTATCATTATAACTAATTGCACCAAAAGATTTTTTAATATATTTACGTGCTTCTTCTATAATATTTTTAGCTTCTTGACCATATTTATGTATTGAGGATGAATTATATGGCATATTCTTTTTTATTAAAGTAATCATGGCATCAGACACATGATTATGTAATGTAGTAGTTGCGTTATGATCGCAATATATTGTTTTCATATTAATTAATAATATTACTTTTATATATTTAGATAGAATTAGGTTATATGCTATAACTTAATTATAAATATAATCAATAAAATAATATAATATATAAAAATAATACTTTTTCAGAAAATTTATAATATTAACATAAATATACTAATAAAATTATTTATTAAATTATATTAACGCCTTTTTTTTATTTATTTTAAAATCTATATTATTATAATTAGAATTATTATATTTATAGTCTTTAGACTTATAAGTATTATTTAATACTCTTGGTTTTATTGTTTTTTTAATAATTTTTGTAACTTTAGAAAAAGAATTATCATTAATTTTTTTTATATTATCTCTTTTTTTAACTATAGATTGACGCTCTAGATTATGAATACTAGTATCACTAAAAGATATAGATTCTCCTGATCTTCTTATATCATTCCTCCATTTACATCCGCGAGATAAAGCTGATTCTACTTTGATTTTAACATATTTAGGATCTAAATCTGCCATCTGACAAACAGATATAAATTCTGTGTTGTTTCCTTTTAACCATTTCAATGCATAAATTTTATTAATTTTTTCTGATTTTTTATGAGAATTGCTTGCAGCATCCATAAGAGCTTGTGTTATCACACTACGCCATAGTGCTCTAACATTACTTTTTTCTATAATAGAATTTCTTTTATCTTTAGATAATCTAGGATCATTTAAATGATTCTTATTGAGAACTATGCTTTCTTTTTGTTCATGAAAAAAATTATCATTAACTGGTGATATAATTGATAAATTTTTTTTTAATTTAAATGCATCAATAGAATTAATTTTTTTTAATTGTCTTGTCATACAAGTGGGTAGTAAATATTAAAATATTGTTAAAATATTATTACCCAAACAAATCTAAGATTAGATTATACTTGCTGGAAGGGAAAATTAAAAAAAAATATTATAAAAATGTAATATAATTAGTTATTTTTAATAATTAAATACATCTTTTAATTGTTTTTACTTAAAGTAGTATTTAATTATTAATATATTTGTAATATAATAAGTTTAATAAATCCTTTATACGAATTATTTCTTATGAATATCGTAGAATAATTTTAAAATTTTAAAAAATTTTTATTGGTATAAAGAAAAAAATATCCATTTATATGGATATTAAAGTGATAAATATTAAATCATAATAATATAATTAAAAATCTATTATTAATATAATAGATATATTTTATTATAAAATAGATTTTTTATATTTTTTAACCTTATATTTTTAACTATTTAATGAATCATTATATAATTCAACATAATGATTATTTCTAATAATATCTATCCATTTTTCGATTTCTTTTTTTGATATTTCTTCAAATAAAATATTATTTTTTAATGTATTTTTTTCTTTATCAGAAATAGTAATTTTTTTCATTGATATATCTTTTGAATCAATAATAAAAATAATTAAAAATAAATCTTCTTTAATTTTTATAGGATCACAAATAGTTCTATTATTTATTATAGCTTTTTCTATAACATCTTTTTGATTAATATTTATATCAGAAACATTAACCCAACCAATATTATAGTAATTTTCAATTTTAATATTATTTTTTTTAATTTCTGATAAAATAAAATCAAAATCTTTATTAAATTCTAAAGATTTTATATATATATCAGATATATAATTAATATTTTGAGGATTTGATTCAATAGCATAAATTTTTAATGAACCAGAATTATTAATAGTATTATTTTTTTCTAAAGATAAATTTAACATATGTTCTACAAATATATCTTTATCTTTTTTTTCTGTATCTGTGATGAATACCTGATTATCTATATAAAAATCAATAAGATTTCTGATCATTAATTGTCCCTTGATTACTTTACGAAGCTCATTTAATAAATGATTATTTTGTAATACATTATTAATTTCACTGCCATTATTTATATTTGAAGAAATTTGCATTATAGCATTATCTATCATAGAATTAGATACAGTAAGTCCGAATTTCTTAGATTCTATTTCAGCTATTTTTTCATCAATTAATGCATCTAAAATATTTAAAGGTGTATTTGAACTATGTTGCATCATTGTATTTATTATTTTCTGACGAGAAATAAAATCAAATTTAGTTATAATTTCATCATCTACTTTTGCTACAATGAAATTATCATTTAAAATATTAAAATCTTCTGCTGAAAGTTGTAAATTATTTAATAAACTTATTAAATAAAATACTATAATGAAAAAACTAATTTGAAATCTTAAGAACATATAAAAAATATAATATAAAATATTAAATAAAAAAATAATTTAGAAAGATTACTAATCTTTAAATGATTTGTTAATTTTAATTATTATTAATAATAATAATCACAATTCTAATACTTATTAAAATAACTAATTTGTATATAAAATTATAGTAATTTAGATTAATATTCTATATAAAACTTAATATATCAAGCTATTTAAAATTAAAAAATTCTACATGAATCAAATTTTTAATATACTTTTTTGCTTTAAAAATATTAATATATTAATTATTTTAATATGTTTTATAACACTAAAAATCAATACAACTTTTGCTATAGATTCATATTATAACGATGATTATAAAAATAATCATAATAATAACAGCAATATTGCATCTACACATCAGAATAAAAAAATAATTGATGATACTCCAGCAGATTCTGTAAGTTTAAATAATGATAATTTAAATAATGATAATTTAAATACTACTTTTAATAAAAACGATTCTAAAAATAAATTATCAGCCTTAAGTCTTTTTTTACAAGCAGATTTTGTAGTTAAAAGTGTTATGATAATTCTTTTATTATCATCTATTTATGGTTGGTCAATTATTTTTGATAAAATTATTTCATTATTAAATACAAAAAAAAAGATAAAAGTTTTTGAAAAATTATTTTGGTCTGGACAATCTTTAGATGTTATTTTTAGAAAATGTATTTCTTCAAAAAATAGATCTCCTACTGCTAATATATTAATTGCTGCTATGGAAGAGTTTAATATAAAAAATGAAAATAAACAGGCAAAAAATATCAGAGAACGCTTAGATAATTCAATGACCATTTCTTTTAATAGATCTGTGCAATCCCTTCAACAAGGACTTCCGATTCTTGCAATAATAGGATCTATTTCTCCGTTTATAGGCTTATTTGGAACAGTATGGGGTATAATGACAACATTTCCAAGTATTGCATCAAGTAAACATGTAACAATTGCTAATATTGCACCTGGTATGGCAGAAGCACTTTTAGCAACAGCGTTTGGTTTAGTTGCTGCTATTCCAGCTGGAATATTTTACAACAAGTTTAATGCTGATATTCAAGAAATTGAAGTGAAAATTGAAGAATTTAAAATAGAATTAATTAATATAATGTTAAGAGATCTTGATTAATATATATTTATTACAAATTCAAATTTTATTATTGAAATCTATTAATTATTAAATTTTTCATTCATTTTTATATTTATATGGGATTTGGAATTAATAATCATAATAAAAAAGGAAGAAATATAAAATTAAATAGTGAAATAAATGTTACTCCTTTTATAGATGTAATGCTAGTATTACTAGTAATATTTATGATAACAACTCCAATGATGATTGCTGGAGTAGAAGTTGATTTACCAAGAAGTAATATGGATAATCTTGAAGATATTAATGATGATCCTATTATTATTTCTTTAACAAAAGATAATAAAATTTACTTACGTGATATTATTGTTGAGGAAAATAAGTTAGTAAGTGAATTAATAAAAATTAAAAATTCAAATAACAATTCATCTAATATTAATAGTAATAAAGAAATTAATAAAATAAAAATCTTTATTATGGGAGATGAAAATATCAGTTATGGATATGTTATGAAAATTTTTGGTCAAATCAAAGGCGCTGGTATAGATAATGTTTCTCTTGTTACTGAAAATAATGATAAATAATGTATAAAAAACATTACTATTTAGAGATAATATGCAAAAATCACGTTTTTTATCTATTACTTTATCTATTATTTTACATTTAATAATTTTTATTTTATCTTTTTGGGGAATATCACGATTTTATAATGAAAAATCAATCACAATTGGCAATAAAGGATCTAAGGGTAATAATTTATCTATTGCAAAAATCACAACAATTAGTAAAAAAAAGTTATTGAAAGATAATAATGATAATATTAATTTTAATACTAAAGAAAAAGAAGATAAAAAAATACTAGAGACTGTAATAAAAAACAAAAATCAAGATATTGTAGAAAAAAATATAGATATAGATAAAAATATAGATAATAATTCTATCAAAGAGATACCTAAAAAAAATGATCTAATAAATAAAGAAAATAATAGTAGTCATAAAGAAAATCAAATTAATAAAAATAATTTATTAAATAATAAAAATATCAGTAAGAATAATAATAAAAATATAAAAAAAGAAAATATTATTAATAATAAAACTAAAAATGATAATAAAATAAAAGAAAATAGCATTTTTAGCAAAAAACTAGATGATAAAAAATTATCAAATAATAAAAAATTGGAGAAAACAAAAGATAATCATGTAAAAAAACATAATAAATCGGAATCTATATTTAATAAAACAAAAAATGTTACTAATAAAAAAGATATTAGTGAATTATTAAAAAATATTGATGATAATCGTGAAATTGATGATAGTAGTATAAACAATGATAACAAATCACAATCAAGTGGAAACGATGGAGAATATCAAAATGAACAATTAATAAGAGAGATATCAATTATTGCTGATAAGATTAATAATTCATGGAATATAGCACATTTTAATGGAGCAAGAGATGAAAAGATGAGTGCAAGAATTATTATTAAATTAGATAGAAATGCAAATATATTAAATGTTAGAGTTTTAGCAGATGATTCTAATATAAATCCAAAATACAATGAAGCTTTTATTCAAAGTGCAATATCTGCAGTATATAAAGCAGCACCATTTATAAATCTTCCACAAGATAAATATGATTTATGGAATGAAATTGAAATAGTTTTCTGTCCAAATTGCTAAAATTTTTAAGAAATTTAATGAAAATTTTATATTTTTATATAAATTATGAATTTTTTATTTATTGTAAATATAATGATTATGAAAACTAATAATGATCATGAGAACTACACAAATTAAATCTCTGATCTATGATATCTGATTTAACATCTATACATCCAAGAATACTATGAAATATATCACCGATTGTTATTAATTTGTGTCTTTTGTTTAAAATATAGTAAGTATTATTTTTATAATTTTCAGAAAATTTTTTAGAAAACCAAACCATCATTTCATTATTGTTAATCATCCACATATATTTTTCATCAAATTTTAATAACGGCATATTATTGTCATTATTTAAAATATATCTATTATTGTTCAAGATATTATCTTGACCTTGATCTGATACAAAAAATAATATTGATGTGGTTGATTTATACTCATTAATTATATTGTATAATAAATTATCAGTGTTTAATATAGAATTGTTATAAGAATTTATTATTTCACTAAATGAGCAATTACTTGGAACAGAGGAACTACAATCTGGAGAAAATATTTTTAAATCTTTACTGTATCTTTCATGATAAGGCCAAGTATTACCTACTGTATGTAAAATAATAAAATTATTGTCATTTTTATTAATTACTTTTCTCAGTAATTCTATTAAATTATGATCATTGCAATATTTATCTTGCTTAGAGATTTTATTTTCGATATCATTTTTATAAATTAGTACATCAGCTTCTAAAAATATATCTGAGAATTTATGATGCACATCTTTTGGGTAAGAACTTAAAACCGTAGTTTTAAACCCAATACTTTTCATTACTGAAATAATACTAGTTTCATGATATTTGTCAGGTTCTTTTCCAAAAAAAAGACGACGAAACATAACACTTGAAAAAGCAAGATTATTGTTATTATAAGGAAGATAGTTATTTGTAAATGAAATTAAATTATCAAGTTTTTTTAAAAGAGGTGTATTATTTACTATATCTGGATTATTTATACTCATTGCGTTTGATACTAGAGAATTTCCTATTACTAGTATTATTGTAATTTGTTGATTAGTTTTGTGAAAAATAAATTGATAATGTTTACTTATATCTATTTTACTTAAAAAATAATTTCTATTTGATTCATATATACTATTAAAACCATATTTTATAATATTAAATGGAACATATTGCGTTGATATTTTATCATTCATAGGTAAAAACCAAAAAATACATAATATATTTGCAACAATATTTATAAAATCAAATGATTTTGATTTTTTAAAATAGTAAGAAAAATATATCTCTCTATTAGAATGATAAAGATCTCTAGATTTACGTGTTATAAATATAGCTATAATAATAAACATTATTGATATAATTATTGACTGTCCTGTATAAATTAAATTTGAAATACTTGTTACTCCATTATAATACCAATTTTCTATTATATCATAATCTAAAATTATTTTATAATTTATTAAGAAATATGTAGATAATCCACCACAAGCATATGTTACACATATAATAACGTGATAAAGTAAGTTATTCCATGCAATAATAAAGTACAAAAAAAATATATTAAAAAATAAAATACAAAATTCTATTATTATTTTTAAAATATCAATAATTGAATCACAGTTATTACATTTTATTGAGAATAATATTATTGGAATATAAAAAAATATACTAAAAACTAGTGCTGGTAGTATTGATATACCTGCTTTTTCGCGAATCGCATGTATATATTTATTAATAAATGTATTACGAAGTATGTTCATTTGATAAATTTTTTATATATAAAAAATAAATAATTAATATAATATAAAACTGTTTTTAGTATTTTTAAATATTTAATATCTTTAAATACAGAGATTACAATGATATTAAAGCTTAATATTTTATATATCACTAAATTATCTTTTATCAATAAAATTACCAGAAGAAAATTTATATCCTCATTTTTTTACTAAAATTTTTAAATCTTTTATTTTACGATGTAATGCTGTTCTTTCTAAACCTATAAATTTTGCTGTTTTACTAATACTTCCATTAAATTTTTTAAGCTGCGTAGCAATATATTGTTGTTCAAATGCTTTTTTAGCTTCCCGATAAGCTTTTTGAGATAATAAATAAAGATTTTCTTCTTCATTAGAAGATATTTTATGAAATTCTAAAATCTTTCTGGGCAAATAATAAACAGATATATTCTCTATATTATTATTTATGCTATCAATAATAAATCCTCTTAATAAATTAAAGAGTTCTATCATATTTCCAGGCCAGTTATATGAAAGCATTAATGATATAGTTTCTTGATTTATAATAGGTATTCTAGTGATCATATTTTTAGATATAATTCTAAAAAAATGATTTATAAATAATTGAAAATCTTCTAACATATCTTTAAGTTCAGGCAGAAAAATTTTATTAATAGAAATTCTATTAAAAAGATCTTCATTAAATTGACCAAATTTTAATAAATTATCAAAATCTATCTGTTTTAAAGAAGTTGTACATATTATTCTAAGATCCATTTCAATTTCTTGTTTTTTAGTCTTAAATATATTATTTTGTAATTTTTCTAATATTATTTCCTGATTTTTAAGTGAGAATTTATGAATATCATAAAAGACTAAAGTCCCATGTTGACTTAATTCAAAGATATTTAAATTATTATTATTACCCTGAATATCGTTTTGAATTTGTTGTTCTGTTTTATTATAAGGATGATATTCTACAAATCTACTTAGTCCATTTTGTCTTAATGATAGATTATGTATTGTTTTAGCAACTAACCTTTTTCCTGTTCCAAATGCACCATTAATAATAACTCTAGAGTTACCTTTCGATATTTTTATACATTGTTCTCTTACATTATTAATTAAAGTATTTTTGCCAACTATTATATTTTTGATATTATTATCACTATGTTTTGTGTAATTATCATTCGCTTCTCTTACCCCAAGAGCTTTTCTTACTATAAATGAAATTTTATCACTTTTAAATGGTTTTTCCATAAAATCATATGCTCCTATTTTCATAGCTAGAGCTGCTGTTTCAGCAGTGGCATGTCCACTTATCATGATAATTGGAATTTGAGGATAATTTTTTCGAATCACACGTAAAAATCCTATTCCATCCATTTTATTACCATCATCTAACCAAATATCAACAATAATTACATCATAATTACCTATTTTTAACTTCCCTTCAGCTTGTGCTATAGTATGAGCTTCAGTTGTAATATGACCATCATCAGCTAGTATATCTGCAACTAAATTAGTTATATCAACTTTATCATCTATTATAAGAATATGTGCCATATTATAAATAATTTTAAAAAAAACTTGTTAAAACAAAATATATTAAATTTTTATTAATATAAAAAAGGCAAGATTTTTTTCCACATAGAATTTTCAATTTTATTTACAGATTCTTGATGTTTTTTTAAATCTTCTTGAGAAATATTAAAAAATCTATTATTTATATCGTATATTATTTTTTTTAAATATAAATGCGTATCAATTGTATTATTAGAACTTTCTTTTATATCTATTTCTGATTGAACAGTCCCAACCATAGCAATATAAACACTTGCTAATAATTCAGCGTCAATCAGAGCTCCATGTAGTGTTCTCTCACTATTATCAATATTAAATTTTTTACATAATGCATCTAAACTAGCTGGTGATCCAGGGTATCTCTCTCTAGAAAGTAAAAGAGTATCTATAATATGATTTTTCTCAAGGCCAATTATTCCACTAATTTTTAACTCATTACGTAGAAATTTTAAATCAAATTGAGCATTATGAATGATTAATATATCATCTCCAATAAAAGAAAGAAAATCATGAGCTACTTCTTCGAATTTTGGTTTATTTAACAAAAATTCGTCTTTTATACCATGAACAGCTATTGCTCCTGGATCTGATGGACGACCAGGATTTAACATTAAATGTATTGTTGATCCTGTTTTCATTCCATTTATAATTTCAACACATCCTATTGAAATAATTCTATGTCCCTGATTAATATCAAGACCTGTCGTTTCTGTATCAAGTGCTATTTTTCTAATCATTGAAATTATTATTAATTTGATTATTAATTTAATATTTATATCTTAAATAAATATTTTTATATTTATAATAGTTATGTTTATGAATTTGTCTATTTCAAATAAGTTTTTTATAAATCATCATTAAGAAGATATACATAACAACAAATATTATAAAAAAATATATTAATAAATTATAATAATAAAAAAATAATACTGAAAACATTTTTTAAAATTTTATGAAAATCGAACAAAAAAATAATTTATCAAAAAAATCTATAAAAGAAATTGACACTATATTTTCGATATTCAACGAAATTGAAATAAATCCTAGAATTGAGTTAAAATATAAAACACCATATCAATTACTAGTTTCTGTTATTCTCTCAGCGAGATCAACAGATATACAAGTAAATAAAATAACAGATCAATTATTTGAAAAAATAGCTACTCCTGAGGAAATGATAGATCTTGGAAAAGAAAATTTAAAAAATTATATAAAATTTTTAGGTTTATATAATAATAAGGCTAATAATATTATCGTAACATCTCATATGTTAATAGAAAATTTTAAAAGCGAAGTACCAAATAATATTAAAGATTTACTTTCTCTACCAGGAATTGGAACTAAATCAGCTAAAGTTATATTAAACGTAATATTTGGAGAATCAGTAATTGCAGTAGATACTCATGTATTTAGAACAAGTAATAGAATAGGACTATGTTCTACAAAAACTCCTATTGCAACTGAAATAGCACTTGAATCGATTATACCTAAAAAATGGCTGAATAAAGTACATCACTGGCTTGTATTACATGGAAGATACATATGTAAAGCAAGAAAACCTCTTTGTGAAAAATGTCCAATAAGAAAATTATGTAACTATTACAATAGTATTTTTATTAATTAATAATTAAAAAATATTACATTAAAGAATTTTACATTCATTTTATTTTCTGCGAACTTTTCTCTCATAAAGTTTTTTGTTAATATAAGAAGCTCCTGTTTTTGTTTTAGCCATAATATTCTGGAAAATAGCCCCCCTTGAATAGGATTAATATTTTATATTCATTTTACATTAAAGAATTTTACATTCATTTTATTTTCTGCGAACTTTTCTCTCATAAAGTTTTTTGTTAATATAAGAAGCTCCTGTTTTTGTTTTAGCCATAATATTCTGGAAAATAGCCCCGCCTCCTTGAATAGGATTCATATTTTTTGGATTAATAAGAGTTGTTCTCATTATACTATCTGCTGCTCCTTGAACTCCACTTGCACCATCACCAGCTTGAGCTGCTCCAACACCAATCATTCTATATAACATACTAGATATATTATCAAGAAATGCATTTGCAACATACATCATAGATAATAAGGCAATTGCAGCACTTGCTATACCAGTTGGAACATATAAAGTAAATGATTCTGCATTTTCTGATGTGTGAAAATCAAATAAGAATTTTGCTCCATGGCAAAGACAAAAATATTCTCTATCTAAACCAAAGACTTTCAATATTGGGCTTATATCTGTCAAAGATATTAAACATACTTTACATACTGTATAATTAAAAGTTGCTATTATTAACTGAAGAATAACTAAATTAAAAATACTAAAAACACAAAATATTGCTGCTGGAAGTATTGTAAACATAATTGCATACTTCACAGTCGCATCAAATATATGTCTTGTTGTTTTGAATAGCATGAATACTGATACAAGTGGCATTATAATAACTAATATACTCATATTGATCAGTGACATTAAATACATTAATGCAACTTTAATAGCTAAAATAAGCATCTTTATTAGACTGTATATAATTACTATTGCTAATGCAAAACATGATAATCCATTTGCTACAAGTGCAAATATCTTTGTCCATACTAATTTGCTCAGTAATAATGAGAATTCTTTTGATAATTCATTAAATATTTTTAAAGGATCTTCTTGTTTTTCTAAAGTGACAATATTTTCTGTAACAGATATTGATGGTGTATATTTTGCTGCAAGATCAATGCTACCACAAACAGTAAGATTGGCAATTTTTTCACCAAATAATTCCCAACTAGAAGCAACAGTAGTCATTGCTACAACAAATGAAAACTTTATACATAACATTAGAAACTCTTTCTGGTTAAAACTAACAATTCCCATAACAAAAGAAATTACCGTTACCATGATAAATATTACAAGTAATGGTTTAACATATTTTGCAATTTGCTCTATAGTAGCAGAATAAACTCTTGGAACTACAGCATTTTCTGACATAGATTCTCCAACCACACAAGCGTTTTTACCATAAAGAGTTTGAAGAACATGCTTAATCATATTATATAAAATACTATTTTTTTCAGATAAAGTCTGTACTTCTAAAGTATATTCACCAGATTGATCATTTATTGTACATGTTCCCTCATTTGAATAATTAATAGAATTAGGATCTATTCTAAATAATAAATTTGCATCACTACCATCATGTGAAATAACAGTATTACTAAACATAAAATTATTTATATTAAAAGTATTAAGACTGTTCCAAGTAACATGATCTTTATTTTGCCCTTTTTTAAGAATAGCATATTGTATATTAACGCTTCTAACATTAACTGAAGAACTTTCCCAATATATTTCTACTTCAAATCCACCAGCTAAAAAATTATCAGTATCAAAAACAGAAGGCTTAATACTAAAAGGAGTTCTTTCATTTGGAATTCCCGATAATATACCAGAATATGATACTCTTACTAAACCTGGATCACGTATATCATTGCAGTAATAGTTATTTTCAAGTTTATTTTTATGATTACTTTCATCTGTAGTGATATCTATATTATTATCTTTATCCTCGTCATCCTCCTGAGATATAGGAGAAGAACCAGAAGGATAAAGATATCCATCTAATCCATTCCATTTCTTTAATTTAGTTTTTAAATTTAATGATTTACATATTCTATATATAGGATCATCTTCATGAATTGACATATAAATATTTAAAGAATCACTCTCTACATAAATATTACCTTCATTTTCAAGAGCATAACTTATATCACCTATTGAAGTGCTCAATTGAAGTATTCTTCTAAACATTTGTTGTGCAAAGTTTAAAGAGTTACCAAGTCCCGCATGATCTTCAAGAGAATTAATTAAATCCTTTCTAAGATCAAGAGAAGAGAAATAATCTCTTCCCATTGCAACTAAATTAGATTTTATATCAACATATATTGGATAAATACTTTTATCATAATCATTTTCAAAATATGGTAATCCTATATTATTTCTAATAGTTTTTACATCATTAGTATCATTTATGTTATTTTTATATTGAGATAATACATTGCTATCAATATAACTAGATATATTAACAAATATATTTCCATACCAACTAATTGATAATTTATCACCATTTTTGACATCAATGCCTGTATAAACAGGATTTTCATTATATATATGCCATTCTGGATAACAATTTGGATTTTTGTTAATATTATTAATATCTTTATCTCCACTTAATAATTCTCTTAATCTACAATTACCAATAGGATATCCTTTCGGATTTGTTTTGCATTCTGTAAGCATTCTTGATGAAACGGTTTTCCATTCATTTGATGATAATACAGAATAGCAAGGATGTGAAAGTTTAGGACTATTATTTTTACTGCTATTGCTCATACAATTATTAAAATCTCTATCCAAACACCACTCAAGAGATGGTTTTAATTTATCATCAAATGAATTAGCTATAATTTTATCAATTAGATCAGAATGTACATATACAGCGTCTCTAGGTTCTCCGGATGAATTATAACGTTTTAGTTGCTTTTTTTTTAGTATACCAAACGTCATCTCTGGATAATTAAAATAAGGATCTATAATATTTATATTATTCTCTGGTTTTATAGAATTTTTAGCTTTATTATACTTCTCCATATTATAGGATGCATTGTAAGATGTCATAACTTCAGGTGTAAATCCAGAAAGATTTGGGTATGTAGGAGTCATAATACGACTTTTTCTCCCGCATTTATATACCGTATTTTTTTTAGAAAAATCTATTTTAACCGTTATAGTTTTTTCTCCTCTTATTGACCCATAATCTGTAATTGTTGGTATATCTTTCGCTGATCTTTTACAACCTTCTATTTGTTTTAATGGTCCATAATAATAATATTTATTTTTTATACCTGAGATCCCATTTTTTTGAAGTTGAACTGTATTTTGACCTTTGATACCAGAAGATGGTGTTACTTCTACAGACATGATAGCAGGACCTATATAATTTTCTCCCTTCATGCATGAAGACATACATCCAATAAATGTACTTTTTATTAAAGGATTGAGATTTTCGATCTGATCACTATTTAAGTTTCTGTTGATTCCTTGTAATAAGTTTAGTTTACATTTAGACTCACAATCTCCTTTACAGTCGATATTTTGTCCTATATTTATTGTAGTTATATTTGCATCTTCTTCTTTAGAAGTACTGAACATACCTTCATAATTAAAATAACATTCTCTGTAAACACTTAAAACCTCACTACTAAGATTAGTACTAACAATAAAAATACCAATAATACTAATTATACAGCAAATAATTATTTTATTTAGGTTAAATTTTAGTATATTAACCATTTTAAATTAAAAATATTATAATTATGATTTTGATAATATTAGGATTAATAATAAAGTAATGTTAATATAACATAACATTGATACATAAAAAGTAACTATACAACTTATATTAATAAATATAATATTCTAATAAATATTAATGCTAACAATGAAAAACAATCTTATCAATAAATTTTTATCAAGTTTACAAAGTGATGTCCCAGCTTGTACTGCAAATGCTTATAGATTATTAAATCATGGAAAATTATCTAAAACTGGATATCTTGTAATTTTACCAGTAGATCAAGGATTTGAGCATGGACCAGAAAAAAGTTTTTCAAATAATCCATTAGGTTATGACCCAGAGTATCATGTAAAATTAGCTATAGAAGCTGGACTTAGTGCATATGCTGCACCTCTTGGAATGATAGAAAATATAGCTCGTGATTACGCTGGTATGATTCCTCTTATTCTTAAAATAAATAGCAATAATATGCTAAAAAGTTCTGACACTTCACCTCATCAAGCAATCACAGCATCAGTTGAAGATGCATTAAGGCTAGGATGTATAGGCATTGGTTTGACAATATATCCTGGATCCAATAAATTCGATTCAAGTATTAGGGAAATACGTGAAATAATTGCACAAGCAAAAAAATTTGGATTATTAGTAATTATATGGTCTTATCCACGTGGTGAGGGAATTAGACCTAATATGAATACAGCTTTAGATATTTCTTGTTATGCTGTACATATTGCAGCTTTACTTGGCGCACATATTATAAAAATTAAAATTCCTGATAATATTAATGGATTAAATAATATTATACCAAATCTTGATAATATTTCTGATCGTATTGAAAAAATAATTCAATCAGCTTTTGTTGGAAAAAAAATGGTTCTTTTTTCTGGTGGAAATAGTAAAAATTTAGATATTCTTTATAAAGAAATAAATGCGATAAAAATAGGAGGAGGAAATGGGTCAATGATTGGGAGAAATGTATTTCAACGCTCATATAATGAAGCTTTAGAAATGCTTAACGGAATTAATAATATATATAAAGAAAAAAATATATAAAATATTAAAAAATTGCAATTTTGAATTAATTTAAAATTTAATATATATTAATATATTTATTAAATAAATATTTAATTAGTAATATTTATACAAATATTATATTTTTTAGAAATTTTTATCTTGATTATTTTATTATTTTTATTATATTTATATAAATAATATCTTATTATTAAAATAATATTAAGTAGTATATTATATACTAAATACATATAAATCTCCATATAATCTTATAATATTATATACTATATAAATATTAATTATTGTATATAAACTAATATTTTAAACCAATATTTTGACAAAAAACTAAACTAAAAGTAATGTTATTTATTGGTAATAAAATACATTAATTAATTTTTATTAAAACAAATGAAAAAATATGATTTAAGAGGATTAGAAGGTAAAATTCTAGTTGCTTCACCACATTTAGAAGACCCATTTTTTGAAAAAACACTTGTATATGTCTGCGCTTATGATTCATCTGGAATTGTTATAGGTGTTATTTTAAATCATGCCATAGGTACAGTATCCCCATTAGATATTTTAAATAGAAAACAGATTAGTTTACATAATGATAATGATCTAATAGATGAATATCCACTTCTTTTAGGTGGACCAAGTAATAATGATAAAATAGTAGGTTTAGATTTTTCTAACTTAAATAGAAAAGTTAAAAAAATTGAGAATCACTCATCTAATGAACAAAAAAATGAAATTTCTTTTTTTGAAAATAACGCTGGATTTGATGATAAATCTATATTTTATGATGCAAAAATAGATTCTAATATTTATACATATAGAAGTTTTTACTATAATAAATCTATAATTGCTGATTTTTACTTTGATGGAAAAGAATTAGCTACAGAAATAGTTACTAAAATGCAAAAAAAAGAAAAAAATAAAATAAAACAAAAAATAGTTTTTGCTAAAGGTATTGCTGCTTGGGAAGGAGATCAACTTATGATGGAAATATATAATAATGATTGGCTTATTATTGCACCAGATCTTAAAATTATATCTAATTATTCACAAAATAGCTGGGATATAGTAATGAATCAAAAACTTAATGTAAAAAATTCACTATATTTTGTAAATTATGCAGGAAGTGCATAATTATACATAATTATAAGTATAAATATATATATTTTAGTTAAATTTTTATTTAATTTGAAGATCTTCTTTTAAAGATATATTTTATATTATTTTAGTAATATATTATTTAAAAATATAATATTTTTAATTTTTAATTAATAATATCATTAAAATTTAATAAATAAAAGATAAATATTATTAAATTGAATAAAAATTACTAGTTGATATTTTTTTTTAAAAAAGTTAAGATTTTATTAATATATTTATAAATATTTTAATAAATTAAATATTAATTTAATTAACTTTTTAATATGTCTACAAATCAAAATAGTTATCAACTTCACCTTAATAGTGAAGATCCCAAAAATCTTTATGCCCATCTTATACATATAGCTGAGGGTTTTAAACCAATGAAAGTTGCTGTGGTACATGCAAATGATATGTTTTCATTCGAAAGCTCATTAGAAGCCGCAAAAATGGGAATAATAGATCCAATTTTTATTGGAACTAAAAGTATTATGGAAAAAATGTCATCGCAATTAAAAACTGATATTAATCAGTACGAAATAATAGATAGTGATGATAGTATACAATCAGCAATTATTGCAACACAAATGGCAAAAGAAAATAAAGTAAAAGCCCTTATTAAGGGAAAGATTCATACAGACGATTTAATGCTTCCAATAGTTAGTCGTACATCAGGATTAAGAGTTGATAAAAAAAGAATAAGTCACGTATTTATAGTATCAGCACCTAATTATCACAAACCTTTATTCTTGACAGATGCTGCTATAAATATAGATCCAGATTTAAATACAAAAGTAAGTATAATTCAAAATGCAATAGATTTATTTATATCAATTTATAAACGTAAGCCTAAAGTTGCAATTATATCAGCAGTAGAAACTGTTACAGAGCGTCTTCCATCTACTATTCATGCTGCTGCATTATGTAAAATGACACAAAGAGGACAAATAATTAATGGGATAGTTGATGGTCCATTAGCTTTTGATAATGCAATATCAAAAGAAGCTGCAATAAGTAAGGGAGTTGAATCAGAAGTATCTGGTGATCCAGATATATTAGTTGCTCCTAATATTGAAGCAGGAAATATGCTATACAAGCAAATGAGATATATGTCAAATATAGAAGGTGCTGGGATTGTAGTTGGAGCAAAAGTACCAGTTATATTAACAAGTAGAAGTGAAGAAGAAATTATGTCAAGAATAGCTTCATGTGCTATAGCTGTCGCAATGCAAAATAATAATAATTCTATATAATTTTCAAAAAAATAAAATATAACAAATAAAATTTTTTTTATTACTAAATATTTTAGTATTTTAATATTTGTTAATTGATTTTAACATTTATTAGTCTAGGAAAAAAATAGTAATAGAAATTAATATTAATACTATTTTATTAAAATTTTGCATTGCATAAAACATATTATAAAAATTATATGTTTTTATAATAATCACTACTTCCAAAAAATATTATATAAATGGAATTAATATTTATCGTTAAGTTGGCAAAATAAAATATATCAACTAATAATTAATATTATATGAATAACACAAAAAAAAATTATACAAAATTTATTGTTAAAGCTCATTTATTAAGTTCTTTTCTATTTGGTTCAATAATTGCAGGACCTTTATCAGATGTTTTAGCTTTACCAAAACCCATGACATCAGAAGAATTAATAAATAATAGTAATCTTATAGCTGTAATAACAGTTTTGAATACAACTCAAGCAATAGAAATAGATCAAATAAATGAAAAATATCAAAAATTTATTAAAGAGTATAATTTTAAAGAAAATATATCTAAAAATATACAAGATGATATTATCAATAATATTAAAAATGATGATATTAAAGATAATTTAGATTTAAAAAATAATATTAATACTAATCTTAAAATGAATTATGCAACAGCAGTGATAAATAAAATTATTCCTAAATATACAATAAAAGATTCAAAAATAACAAATATTAATAAGTATGAATCAAACTTAAAATCTGGCGATACAATTCTTTTATGTTGGAAAAATCTCAATAAAGGATCAGTAGGTGGGTGGAGCGTATCTTTTGAAAAAGATGAAATATCATATACATATTTAATATGGAATGATAATAAAAAATGTTATACTGCTACATATTGGCATGGTAAAGAAATATTAAATCCTGAAATTAAATCCTAAAACTAAATTTTGATCATAATTTTTTATAAATAAAAAAAATAAATGCTTAATCATATTATATAAAATACTATTTTTTTCAGATAAAGTCTGTACTTCTAAAGTATATTCACCAGATTGATCATTTATTGTACATGTTCCCTCATTTGAATAATTAATAGAATTAGGATCTATTCTAAATAATAAATTTGCATCACTACCATCATGTGAAATAACAGTATTACTAAACATAAAATTATTTATATTAATTTTGTATTATATTTTTTTTAAACAAAATATTCTTGCAGAAGTTTTTTAATCAAAAAAAAATAAAGTCTGATTTAATATTTAATTTATTAATTATATATTTATTTTTAGTAATTGAGTAATAATAAATTCTTATAGAAAATTTAATTAAATATATTAGTTATTGAAACATTTAGAATTATTATAATTATTAATAAATAAAAAAAATAAAGTCTGATTTAATATTCAATTTAATATATAATATATCAATTTATTAATTATATATTTATTTTTAGTAATTGAGTGATAATAAATTCTTATAGAAAATTTAATTAAATATATTAGTTATTGAAACATTTAAAATTAGATGTTATATTGTAATTGTTGGTTATAATATATTATCAACTATAGCAATAAAAGCTTTTCGTGATAAGTACTCTGGACTCGGGGGCAGTACCCGACATCTCCACCATATCGGTTTCTTATAATGGGGGTGAAATAGATTCGACAGGTATTAAATGGGAAAGTGTTTGCTCGGTATAATACCACCGTAATGGATTAAAAAAACAAATGCTAAACAAAAAATTAGCGGCAAAGTAATCAATTTCAAAGAAGCTGTTGCAGAAATGTTAAATAGTTCTTTGAGACAAGCTGTAGCCTAGTGCCAGTGGTAAGTTTGATTAGCTAAGCGGGGTTCGGGGCAAACCTGTCAACAGAATTGCCTCACATAAATAGCTATAAATTTATGATTACTATAATGTTTTATATTGTTTTATATTAAGTATTATATCTTTTTAAAATACTGATTTTAAATTCCTCATAGATTAATTTGTTTTATAGCTAATACATATAAAAAGCTATAAATTTATTAAATAATAAAAATATTATTTTATTTACTTTCAATATTTATTAATAATTTAAAAAATTAATAAAAACATTTGCTTATATTTATTTATTAGAATTAAATATGCTTAATGAAAGTAATACAAATAATATAATTTTTCAGTTTAATTCACGTATTATAATTCTTGCACTTAAAAGATTAAATGATATTTTTAAAAATGAGATTAAAATTCTTAATAAAAATGAGAAAATTGATGTAATATTAAAATTACAACGTGATAAAACAGCTATTTTTAATTATTTAAATATTCAATCTGATAATATAATAAATGCAATAAATCAATCCAATTGTTTGGAAAATAATGAAACTAATGATGAATTAAAAATAATTTGTGATCTAATGATAGAAATGAAGAATTTGCAAGAGGAATTTGATCAAATTCTAGAAAGAAAATATTATATTAGCAGTAAAATTTACACTATGATATTAAATCATATTAAAAAAAATCAAATAAATAATCGTGATAAATCAATAAATCCATCATTATTACGTCTTAATTCGAGAAAATGGGTTAGCTATACACAAACTAGTACAACTTTCACTGATGAGATTGTATAAATTTATTTTTATATTACTTTTTTAGCAATTTTATTACTAAATAATATTTTTTATAAAAATTATAAAATTTCTTATTATTATCTAATAATATTAAAATGTAATACTATTAGATTATTAAAAACTTTAAAATTAAACAAATTTTAATTTATGTTTCCAGCTTCGTTAATTAATTTAGTATCTATTCTATCACTAGTATTATTATCATTTAAATTATCATTAGTATCTTGATTCATTTTTCTTATCAAGAAACGAATAAGTTTTCTTACCTTTACAGGGCTTGTTCCATCAATACTTCTTCTTGCTATTGATGCACGCATTGGACTAACAGCTGCATATATTCCTGCATTAATATTAGGGTTAATTTTTTGAAGTTCTTGTAAATCCATTAAACCAATTTTCTGATCATTTTCGATAGCTTTATTTATAATTGAATTTGTTACTTCTATACTTTTATGTAATCCTAATTCAGTATTTTTCAAGAACCATTCTAAAATATCTTTATAAAAACTCTTAGGATTTTGCGCAGCTTCTTTTGTAAGACGTTTATTTGCTTTTATAATAAAGAATATATCTTGTGTTGCTAAAAGCATATACTCAAGATCGTCAAAACATTTAAATAAATTAGCATTCAATTCTTGATGATTAATAGTTAATGGACATGCAGCATTAACTAGAATGTTATTCACATTATTTGATATATTACATATACCTATTGATTTACTAATTATAGAATCAATTAATTCCATAGCATCATTATTACTTTGACCAAATGATGAATTGCTACTATGAGATTTTATAAAGTAAATAAAAGCATTATATTGTTGAGACCAGAACGAAATCTGACGCATAATTTTACCTATTTTAGTAGCTAGGCCGTTACTAGCATTTATAAAATCTGAAATATGACTATCATCTCCAAAAGCATCAGCAGCATTTCTTTTCACATTGCTAAAATGCAAATAACGTGCAATGATATTACTATTCATGACTAAGCTAGTTCCACCCATTGATCCTGAACCAGATGGCATTTCATTATGCTCTTGTTTAAATAATGAAAATTTATAATAGAATCTATAAAATGACATAGCATAGCTTATCATATAATATCCAAGAGACACAGGTAAAATATCTTGATTATTTATTTGTCCTGGAATTGATATTTTTAAATTTGATTCAGCTTGAGAAGCAATTTGTATTATGATTGAGCGCATTATCTCCATAATTCTATGCGTTGCTTCACGAATCCACATACGACTTGCTATATTATTCTGCTCTTTTTTCGAATAATTTAGTAAGAGATATTCTGCTGTTTGTGGGTCAGTTAGAGCTATGACTTGTTCTATAATATAAGAATTGATATCAGAATAATTTGATAAATTTTCTTTTTGTATTTCTGAATAAGTTTTAGAAGCAAGAATTCCTAATGCAGACTTTATTCTATCATAAACATTAATATTTGACTGAAGGAATCCAGCTTTTCGCAGCATTTTCAATCTTGCTTCAAATATTTTTATAAAATTGTGATAAAGTCTTATGGATGATAAATTATTTTTGTTATTCTCATTTTTTTCTTCTCTCTTGGTTCCAAGATCATTGATTAAGTTAAAGTTTTTTTCTTGAATGTTAGTATTTCTTATTTTCATATAATTTTTTATATTAATTATTAAAATTCATTAATTTAAAGCAAATATTATTTATTTTTACATTTTTGTAAAGGAAGATTATAATTATAATATTTTTTTACTTATATCAGATTTAAAATTCGCTTCAATCGATATATTATCATTTTAAATGATTTTTTCAATATGATTAAGTTGTTTTTATTATAATCTTTTTATATAATACAAATTATTAATTTCTATTACATTAATAACAAATTTTATCATTCTTGTTTGCGAATAATATTTTTTATTTTTTGTATTATATTTTTCAGCAGTATTAATACTATTAGTACTATACATTTGTTACATAATTTTTTGCATAGCAAAAAAAACTTTTTTGAGAATTTTTTCAAATATTCCAATTTATATGCAAGAGAAAATGGTGAAATTACATTATTTGAATATTCTAGTAATCGAAATCTATATGCTGATGAAGTTTTTTTTGTTGGAGAAAATAATAATATTTTATCATTATCAGATTTAGATTCAAAAAAAGCATTAATTTTATTATGGGTAACATGGAATATTGAATCAATAGATGCAATTAAAAAATTAGATAAATTAGCACTTGATGCAAAGCGTAATAACATAAAAGAAATAGATATATTTCCCATAATGGTTACAAAATCTGAGGAAGAATTTGTCAAAAGTATTCGTGAAATCAATGAAATATATAATCTAAATATAATAAGAAATTTAAATAAATATGCTGATATACAAGGCAAATTACAAACATATTTTGAAACGTACAATTTGCCTATATTAATTGTATGGAATGGTAGTAAAAACTTTTTCATTCTTGATTTACAGAAAATAGATATAAATAATATATCTATTATAGATTTTTTTGAAGATTTTAAGTAATACAACCTCATTTCTTATTTTATAAAAATTTTTTCCAGTATTTATTTTGTTTAGTAATTTTATTTTTGTATAAATGTATAAGATTTTTATTTTAAAATTTTATTTATATTTTCATAGTTGATTTAATTATATATTTCTAATTCTATATATTTTTATATATGTTATACAATTATTATTAAAAAGTAATATTTAACATTTTATTATATTAATGATATAAGATTTATTTGTATATTTATTCATTCAATGATCAATTGAATTTAGAATCATATTATTATGTTAATAAATAATGTTAAATTTTATTTAATTGCTAATATAACAAAAACTAATGCGTTGCTTATTGTTTAATAATTGATTAATATTTAATATTAGTTTAATATAATCTGTCAAATACTTATTTAACATATTAGAAGAAATATATGTTAAAAAAATTACAAAAAGCTATTTCAAATATAGAAATATATAATCCTTTAGTATTAAATCTTATAAATTCTCATTTCGCATATCTAATTTCTACTGGCTTAAGCACTTTTGGTGTTTCTGATCATCATATTGATATGAGATATATTAACTTTTCATTTAATGAGTTTTTAAAAAGGTTTAATAAATCAAAGGTTATTTTAAACATAGATCTTCAAGAATTATTACTTTTTCCTAATTCTTGGCTATGGGATGCTATAATTGATAATAATCATGAAAAAAATTATCAAATTATTATTGGAATTAAAGATAGTATCTGTCTTTACGAATTATTGAATAGTAATGATAAAAAAATTTATCATCTTATGGATAATGTATTTAAATATCCTAATATTATTGTTTATAAACAAGAACAAATTAAATCTCAATTTTGTATTGAGAATTTAATAAAAAAAAGAATTGGTTTTATTTATAATAAAGAGTTAGTTTTTATTGAATTTTTTAATAATAAAATTAGCCTTTTCACTAAAATAAATGTAGAGCATATTCCTATAATTCCTAATTATTTTAAGTCTTTACCTGGATTATTTGAATTATTTAATGCAATACTATCATCTTTTGTTTGTGGTTCTGGTAGTGGTATTATAGAATCTGCAGTTATGTCATCTTTATATTTTTATTGTTGTATGTCATATGCTGAAGAAATTTGTCGTAATCATTATAAACAGAAAAATATATTCCCTACTTCTTTTATAAATGCTGTAGTTGATTCTTTTTATGAAGTTAATTGGAATCATGTTGAAAAAATTATAAATAATTGGGAATTTAAATTATAGATTTTATATTTAATATATATTTGATAATATGTTAATAAATAGTTTATGAATAAATTATTTCACAAATTTTTTAATAATTTAAATAATTATAGTAGTAATAAAGATGAAAGCAATAATTTCAATATAAATTCTACTAACTTTAACACAGAAATTTATGAAAATATTTATAATTCATCAAATCTAGTAGAGAATCTTTTTGCAAAATATTCCTCAGAATGGTGGAAATCTGATGGACCAATGTCTATGCTTCACTATATGAATATTATTCGTCTAAATTATATAAACGATATTGTAAATACAGTGTTTGGTAATGATAAGAAATTAGATATTATTGATATAGGATGTGGAGGTGGATTACTTAGTATCCCTTTGGCTAGAATTGGTCATAGTGTTGTTGGTTTAGATATTGAAGAAGATCTTATAAGTATAGCCAAAAATAAACTGGAAGAGATAAAAATCAGAAAAAATATAGAAAGAAAAAAAAATTATAAAGAATCAGATGCAAAATTTTTTGTATGTGATGCATCAAAAAAAGAACAACTAAATGATATTATAAAAAATAAGTTTGATATTGTAATAATGATGGAAATTATTGAACATGTAAAAGAAAAAGAAGATTTTCTATTAAATTGTATAAATTTACTAAAACCTGGAGGAATTGTTTTTTTATCAACAATAAATAGGAATTTAACTTCATTTTTTAAAGCAATAGTTTGTGCAGAATATATTATTAAATGTGTTCCTAAAAAAACACACAATTATATAGATTTTATTAAACCAAATGAAATATTAGAAATTTTTGAAAAAGTTAAAAATTATGGAATAAATGAAGATAATACAAATTCTCATACAAATAATAAACATAAATATAATAATAATTATTATATAATTGATATATCTGGTATAAAATATAATATTTTTAATAAAAAATTATCAATAAGTAATAAAATAGATACAAATTATTTAATGTGTTTAGGATTTTATCCTAATTAATTTTTTATTTAAAAATTTAGTTTTATAAAAATTTTATTAGATATTTTTATTAAAAATTAGATTGAATTATTATTTATGTCTAAAATAATATCAATTCTAGAAGCAAAAAGTCTTATTGAATATAAAAAAGCATATTCTCTTATGACTAGTTTACATTATTGTTTATTTAAATATCAAAATCCTTTATATTATTTAAATAATTCAGATTATTCTACTTTTTTAAATTTTAATAATTATAATCAAATTAATTATAATAAAATATATGATAATAATAAAAAGAATAATGATAATTTTATAGGATATATATTAATTCTAGAACATCCAACTATTTATAGTATAGGCTGTAATACCCCATCTGATCAAATCCAAAAACTACAATCTATAATTTCTCCTGAAATTATTCACTTTTCTGATCGTGGAGGCATGATAACCTGTCATGCTCCAGGTCAAAAAGTTGTATATTTTATTATCAATTTGATTGAATTTTTCTCACCATTTAGTGCAGATATCAAAAAGTTTATTATAATTATACAAAGTTTTTTTTCACTTTTCTTGAAAAATTATTGTAATATCGATACAAAACAAATAAATAATTATCCAGGATTATGGATTCATAACTATAATAATTTTAATTATTCTGAGCATTTTGATAACTATAAACTTAATTCTAATAAAAATAATAATGAAAAAAATCAAAATGACTTTATATCTCAGAATTATAAAAAAATATTATTCTTAGGATTAAAAGTTAAAAATTCTATTACTTATCATGGAATAAGCTTGAATATTCATCAACAAAGTCATCATTTTGCAAAAATATCTCATGCTTGTGGAATAAAAGATTGTATTATTACATCAATTGAAGAAGAAATTAAATATAAGTCTATTTATATTAATAATTTAAATATAAATCAAATATTTACACATTATATTGGTAATTTTATACATTATTATGATGATTATATAAAATATTCCAATAAAATATTCTAAAATTAAAATTTCACAAAAAATATTATAAGAAATATAAAAAATATTAAATTTTATTAATGAGAAAATATATATTCTCCAGATAAATTTAAAAGATCACAATCAGAAAGATATGGCACAAAATCAAAAGCAGCTTGTGCTATTTCCATACGACCTTCTCGAACCAATATTTCTGAAAGTTTTTCTGCTAAATGATGTAAATAAAAAACATCATAAGCTGCATATTCTAATTGTTTATCAGATAAACTATTTTTACCCCAATCAGATGTTTGTTGTTCTTTTGATATTTTAACACCTAATAAATCATAACATAGGTCTCTTAAACTATGACTACGGCAAAAAGTTAAAGCTAAACGAGCAGCAATTTTTGTACAAAAAACATTATTAATTCTATCATTTTTAGAATTAATTTTATTATTTTTTTCTATAAAATAGTTATTTTTTAAGAAACAAGATGCAAAATTACGATGTAAAATCGCTATATCAAAACGTGCAAAATGAAAAATTTTTTTATAATTATCATCAAATAAAACTTTACATAAGTTTGGAGATTTAGGTGCAAATTCTGTCATCTGAATAAGATGAATACAATCAGATCCATCAGTAATTTGAACTAAGCATAATCTGTCTCTATGGGGCTGTAAACCCATTGCTTCTGTATCAATTGCAATTGTATAGTCAAGTGATAAATCATCTGGGAGATCATTTTTATGTACTAAAATACGCTTATTTTTTATTTTCATTTATATTTGTTATTTTTTTTATATATTAAACATTATTAAATTTTTTCACTTTTTCATTAATCTTTAAATAAAAATTTAAATAAAAAATAATATTGTTAAGTTAATTAATAATATTTTCTAATGATGATTTCATTACTTGATTATTTTCTGTTATATATGAGATAAAATAATCTATACTATTTGTAATTTTCTTAGAAACCTCTTCTACATTACCATGGCTTTTGATATCAACTATTATAAAGTTGCTATGATTTTTAAAATAATCTATAACTGCATCACTATGTTTGTGATATGTTGTAAGTCTTTTATTAAATGTACGTGGATTATCATCAGATCTAATTACTTCATCACCATGACAATTAGTACAGATAGATCCTTTAATCATACCAGCGTTACATTTACCACATTCAGCACGTTTGATCATTCTAGCTTTAAGTACGTTATCACTAACATCTAAATTTAGAATAATATTCACATTATTAGGATCTTTACTCAAAATATTTTTAATTTGTTCTGCTTGATATCTAGAACGAGGTGCTCCATCAAGAATATATCCATTCCTACAGTCTTTTTGACTAATTCTATTATTTATTAATTCCATTGTTATTTGAGGTGGAACTAAACCACCTTTTTGCATAATATCTCCCATTTCTCTTCCTAATTTACTTCCAGATTTTACTTCATCTCTCATAATATCCCCAACTGATATATGAGGAATTTTATATTTTTTTGATATAATAGAAGCATGTGTTCCCTTCCCAGAACTAGGAGCACCTATCATTATAATATATAATTTATGATCTTTATAATTATTATTATTTGTTAATGCATTCTGTTTTGAACATGCAGTTATTACGATTAATAATAAAAAAATTAGAGATTTTTTTATAAAATTTAATAAAAAATTTTTTATAATCATTTTTTTTAATATATTATATTAACTTAAATTAGAACAAGTTCAACAATATTATTCATACTTCTGACTGTCAATAATATTAATATTAATATAATTCATGATTATAGAAAATATTATATAAATTTTATAATTAAAAAATTATTATATAATTAATACGTAAAAATTATATATAAAATAGATTCTTTAAATTAATCATCTAATTTTAAGGAAATAAACCTTAAATATATAATATGTTTTATTATTATAAGTAGTAATTTTATTCTTTAAAAAGCTTTATTTTTAATTTTTATTTTTATCAATTGTAAATCCATTTACAGAATTTATTTTTTGTGTTAATAATCCTATTTTGTATGCAGTATTTCTATTTATATTTAAAAGGTTTACAACAATTCTAGTAGCTGTATTTAAAGGAATTTGGTATTCAAAAAGAGATTGAAATATTTTTTTAGCAGAATTTTCAATTTTAGCAATATTTTCAATAATATTACTTTCAATATTATTTTCTTTTACATCGCTACATAATACATTGCTCTTTATAAAATTTTTTATAGAGTCCTGCATATTATCATTATTATTATCATTATTTATAGTTTTTATATTATTTATAATATGATTACATTTCTTATTTTGCGTATGTTGCATTATATTGTTGTTTTCAATATTGCTTTGATGATACTCTATTACTTCTTTTTTATGTAATTGAATATTGTCTTCAAGTGTTTTATTATCTTGAGAAATAATAAGAACTATTTCCCCTTTTATTATTTCTCTTTTATTATAAAGAATAAAAATATTTTCAATAGTATCAAAAATAATTTCTTCATGCATTTTCGTCATTTCTCTTCCTATACAAATCATATGTTTACTACCAAAAATATCTAATATCTTATACAAAGTATCTAATATACGATATGGGCTTTCTAAAATGATTACATTAGTATCTAATTCCTTTAAGTATTCTAACTTATTTTTCTTTTGAGAGCTTTTTTTTGGAAGAAATCCAACAAATAACCAGTTATCACCAAGAACACCACTAACTGACATAGCAGCAGATATAGAGCTAGGCCCAGGTATTGGTATAACTCGAATATTGCTTATTTTAGCTCTATATATTAATATAGATCCTGGATCTGATATAGTTGGAGTCCCAGCATCACTTACTAATGATACTTTTTTTCCACTATTCAATAAGTTTAATGCATAATCTATATTATGATCAAAATCATGAAATGAGATAATTTTTTGTGATTTTATATTATAAAAATTTAATATTTTATGAGTTATAATTGTATTTTCAGCTAAAATAATATCACTACTACTTAATATAGCTAGACCACGCAATGTAATATCATAAAGATTTCCTATAGGTGTAGCGACAACATAAAGACATCCACCAGATGGAATATTTTGTTGATTAATCACGAAATCTATCATTTTTTGCCAAGATGGGATGTCATTATTAAGATTTTTTTCGCTTAAGTTAATAAATTCATTTTTATCTATAGTATTAGTTTTAGATAAATTATTATTATTATATATTTTTATTTTATTTTTCTTTCTTTTTATATTCATATATTTTATATAAATTCTTTTTCAAAAACAGTATTAATTTCAACTAATTGATATAAGTAGACATTTTATATAAGAAAAAAATAATATCTAATTATTTTCATAAATATTTTCATAAATTTTATATCTTTTATATCTAACTGCTTTATCAGTTAAAATACTTATATTGATAGACTTATATGATAGATATTGTATATGAAATATGAATATAAAGAATTTTCAATATTTTTTTATTTTATACTAATAATTATATAAAAATAATTCAGTAATAATTTTATTTTAAGAATATAATTTTTATGCTTGATTATGATATAATGATTTGTTATGATAAATTTAAGGTTATTTTGTGATCTTAATTGTAAGTTTGTATTTTAATTACTGGGGTATAGCCAAGTGGCAAGGCACTGGTTTTTGATACCAGCATTCGGTGGTTCGAATCCATCTACCCCAGCCACTATTTTTTCATCTGACTTACTACTTTTTTTACACTATATCAGTTTTTATAGTACTACTATAAATGATTATTGGCGCTTTAAGCTATTAAAATAATGATTTATTTGTATTTGTACAAAATTTCTGATATCATGCTAAATCATGTATGCCCAGATAGCTCAGTCGGTAGAGCAAAGGACTGAAAATCCTTGTGTCGGCGGTTCGATTCCGCCTCTGGGCACCACTTTTATTTTATATATCTTTATCAAAAATAATATAAATATAAAAGTTTCAAATTATTATAAAATTATAATAAAATTAATTGATTTTTTATTTTGTTTTTGTAATTTATTACATTTAATTTTATTGGTATTGAATACCAATTATATTTTATAAAATATTTTTTTCATATTCTAGTTTTCAAAATAAATTACACTATTTAAAGTAGTTTTATATAGTGTGGTTGATATATAAAATTAATTATTTTATAATATTATTTAATTATAACAAGTATTAGCATTTGTTATTACTCAATTTTTAAATATTATTAGATTCATTAAAATAATGGCAGCTGATGATCGTAGAGTATTAAATTTTAAAATTCCATGCTTTTTTGGTGGACAAAAAAGTGATATTGATATATACATTGGGCGCCCTAAAGAAGAGAATAATCCAATATATTTTCAAAATAAATTTATTCAAGATACAAAAGGTGGCAATATTCCAAATGAAGTTATAGAAAGCTTATCAAAATTACAGAATCTTTCTAAAATACATAATGTGTCATTTCAAGAATTATGTGAAAGTGCATTTGCCGCTATAACTTATGATAAAGACATTAATGATTTAAATGATGAAACTCCACCTTTTGATGAAGATTAATATATAATTCCTTGATTATCATTAATTTTATCAGTTATTTATAGAAAATAACTATATTTTATAGATGAAAAATTCAATATTAAAATGAATACCAATACTGTGAACAACAATTATCCTATTCGTGTAGGTATCAATGGATTTGGTAGAATTGGAAAATGTTTAATGCGTGCAATTTATTCTCCAAATTCTAGATGGAAAAATATTATACAAGTTGTTCAAATAAATAGTAGAAATATAACTGCTGAAGATGCTGCATATGCATACAAATATGATACTGTGCATCGCATTGCAGCTAATGAAAAAATCCACTATATAAGCGATAATACCAATGAATTGCTCGTTATAGACGATCATAAAATATTTATAACAAGTGAGGAAGATATATCTAAAATAAATTGGACATTAAATAATGTTGATATTGTATTAGAATGCACTGGTAAATTTAATACGGCTGAATATGCAAAGATGCATTTTAATCATAAAAAAAACACAAATCCAGTTATCAATACAATAAATAATAAACCATATTTCGGCGTTATAGGAGTTATTGTATCAGCTCCATGTGATGGAGCAGATGCAACTATTATTTGTGGTGTAAATGATAATATAATTGAAAATTTACATATAAATACATATCAAAAACATACAAATGTAGATATAAATACAGATAAAAAACATACAAATGTAGATATAAATACAGATAAAAAACATACAAATGCAGATATAAATACATATCAAAAACATACAAATGTAGATATAAATACACATGAAAAACATATAAATGTAGATATAAATACATATCAAAAACATACAAATGCAGATATAAATACACATGAAAAACATATAAATGCAGATATAAATACATATCAAAAACATACAAATGCAGATATAAATACACATGAAAAACATACAAATGTAGATATAAATACACATGAAAAACATACAAATGTAGATATAAATACATATCAAAAACATATAAATGCAGATATAAATACAGATAATAATTTTGATACTATCTCTTCTAAAAAATCCGTAAATTTATTATATAATAAATTAGATAATCAATCTGAGATAGTAATATCAGCAGGATCATGTACAACAAACTGTCTTCTTCCAATAATTTCAGTTATTAAAAATAGTTACGGTATCAAAAATGGATTTATGACAACAATTCATTCCTATACTAATGATCAATCTCTAGTTGATAAAAAACATTTAGATAAACGTAGAGGAAGAGCTGGTGCATGTTCTATTATTCCAACTACCACAGGTGTTAATAAAATAATAAAATATATTTTTCCAGAAATGGAAGGAAAAATATTTGGATCATCATTACGTGTTCCAACAAATAATATATCTTTAGTGGATTTTGTTTTTACTCCAGATAAAAAAATAAAAAATATTAATGATCTTAATAATTTATTTATAAAATATAGTGAGCAGTATCCAGAGATTATGGGTATAAATCAAGATCAAACAGTTTCTAGTGATTTTATTGGCGATAACAGAAGCTGTATAATAGATCTGACGCAGAATTGTTTAATAGATGATGGAAATTTATGTCGTGTTGTAGGATGGTATGATAATGAATATGCATTTGCTCAAAGAATGATTGATATTTGTATAAAAATAATTTATATTTACTTAAATTAAAAAATAGTATAGTATAATTTAATTATAGATTAAAATTTATATAAAAAAAATAACTAAGAAAAATAACTCTAAAAAATTTAATAGATTGAAAAAAGTTCTTGATAATATTGTTAAAATCAGATACATCATATTAATGAGTTATTTTATTAATTGCAAAAACAAGTTAAAAAAATTTTTTAAATATGCAAAATATAATTGAGTTTTTTCATGTCTTTCCACTCTTTGTAATAGTTGCTTTGTATTTTCTAAAGTCAAAATATGCAATGTATTTTTCTTTTTTAAGAACAGCTAATAAAAGTTTAAATGCAAAAAAATTTAACATTGTTATAATTCAATTAATAATTTCTTCAATTGGAGTTGCATTTGGCGCTAATGCTCATCATTTTTCTCATTCTTATATTATTGATCCATGTCTAATATATTCTGCTATAATGTTGTTCTCAGCTATTAGTGTTAAAAATGCTCCTGTAACTACAATTAGAATTAAAAAATAATAAATAGCAAATACCAGTATTTTCAATCAATTTTCCCTTTTATTTTATTAATACTTTATATCAATAATAGATTTTCTCATACTTGCATTTAGTGCAATACTTTTATTCATAGTTTATATGATGCATTTTCAATAATGGTATATGAAAATGTATTACGTTTAGTTAAAATATTTATTTATTCGTTTATTCTTTTATAAATTTAATAAATATAATAATTAAACTCATACTATAATATAATAATTTAATATTTATTAATTATAAAAAAAACAAATATGCCTCCTCTTTCTAGTTTACCTGCAGAAATTGGCTTTTATGCAGAAGATTTTCGCCTTCTTAGTATAAACAATACTTATTTTTCTCTTGATGATATTAGAGGATCTAACGGTTTTGTTATAGCATTTATTTGTAATCATTGCCCTTATGTTAAAGCAATAGCAAAAAGAATATCATCTGAAGCAGAAGCATTAGCACGAATTAATATTGGATTTGTTGCTATTAATTCGAATGATTATGAATCTTATCCTGAAGATTCATTTGATAATATGAAAATTTTTGCTAAAGATAATAATTTTTCATTTCCATACCTTATAGATAGTACACAATCTATTGCTGAAGTGTATCAAGCTGTTTGTACCCCAGATTTTTTTGGATTTAATAGTAAAGGTTTGTTGATGTATAGAGGTAGACTTGATGATGGTGGGAAAAATGGGGAAGTAAAAAAGAGAGATCTATACGAAGCTATGAAAATGGTTTCTAATAATAACATCGTAAATTTTGATATATATCCTAGTATTGGTTGCTCCATAAAATGGAAGAAAAATTCTTAATATATATTGAATCTTATTGAATCTTATTAAGTATTTTAAATAAGTTTACGATTTTTTTAGTTTTCTTTTAATTTGTGTAAATAATGTATTTATATATTGATTTTATCCAAAAATAGAAATAAAGAAATAAAAAAACATCAAAAGTTTTTAGTTTTCTTTTAATTTGTGTAAGTAATATAACTAATATAATTTTATATTGGTTTTATCCAAAAATAGAAATAAAAAAATATCAAAAATTTTTAGTTTTCTTTTAATTTGTGTAAATAATATAACTAATATAATATATATTAATTTTCGTGCTTTGTAATACATTATATTGATATATTGCAAAATGGAAGAAAAATTCTTAATATATATTGAATCTTATTAAGTATTTTAAATAAGTTTACGATTTTTTTAGTTTTCTTTTAATTTATTGTAAATAATATAATATTTAAGTTATTTTATATCAAAGAATAGATTTTATCAGAATTTTATCATATTTATACTGAATATAATATGAATATAATATTTTTGTTCATAATATATTACAAATTAAGAAAAAAGTCTTTGATATTTTGATTTTATCGGGGAATAAAGAGATATTGAAAAGTTTTTCTGAGTTTTTTGAATTTTTCCTGTTTTCTTTTTTTTCAGTGATACAAATTAATATAATATATAACCAATATATAATATTTTATATTTTTTACTTAAAATTTGTATTATATGTTAAGTATTGATAAAATATCAGTATGAACTTCTTCTTTTGTTTTATTTCCATCAACAATTTTTATTCTTTCCGCAGATTTACTAGCGATTTCTAAAAATCCATTTCTTATTTTTTGATGAAAATCAAAATTTTTATTATCATAAAACGTATTGTGATTTTCACTGCCTTTTATACGTTTCATCATATTATCAACATCAATATCAAGTAAAATCGTTATATTTGGTTTTAATCCTTCAGTTGTCCATTCAATTAATTTATTTATTATTTTTTCATCTAGTCCTTTGACAATACCTTGATATACTATAAAAGAATCAATATATCTATCAGATATAACATAATCTTCATTTTTAAGATGTTGTTTTATTTTTTTTATATGATCACGACGCGCTGCAGCAATAATTAAACTTTCTGTTAGAGGATCAGAGATTTCTTGTGATAGAATGAGATTTCTAATTGAATTTGCTAAATTAGTACCTCCTGGTTCTTTGGTCGATATTACATTAATTTTTTGTTTTTGAAGGTAATTTTTTAACATCAGAACTTGTGTTGATTTTCCACTAGCTTCTCCACCTTCAAAAGATATAAATTGTGATTTTTGCTCAATTTTTTTACTATTATTGATCATTCTTATATATTTTTCTATATTATTAATTATATATTTTATATTTTTATATATTTAATTTATATTATTTATATTATAGTTATTTTTTATTTAATTGAGCAAAATAAATGATAAATTAAGATATATTTTCTATATGTACAAAAACTCTAGGAGATTTTCCTCTTTTCATACTACAAATTTTTTGTACATTTCTATTAATTTTTTTAGGAAGAATTTTAACATCAATTCTTTTGAGTTCTGATATTGTATTTTTTATTTCCTCAACAATTTCATCTATGATATTATTATCAGAATCGTCATTTCTATCAAATAGTCCCATTGATATAACTTTAGGTCTTCTAATAAGTCTGTGAGATTTGTTTATAATAAGAACAATAACAACAGCACCATTATCTCGAATTTCTTGCCTCTCTTTAAATATTATACTATTATCATTTATTATATCATTACCATCAATTGCAAGATATCCTGAATCAACATAAGCAATAACTTTAGGATCTTCAATACTCAGATTTACAACTTTTCCATTACTTACCTCAATTGCTTTTTCAATTCCACATTCTATAGCAAATTTACAATGCTCATGAATCATTGTTGGTTCACCATGTACTGGAATTGATATTTTTGGACGCAAAAGATCGTACATTCTTCTTACCTCTTCACGTGCCGGATGTCCAGATACATGAACAAAATGATCTCTTTCTGTAAGAGTTTCAATACCTTCTTTACAAAAATGATTCAATAAATTTGATATTCTTTTTTCATTTCCTGGAATAATTTTAGATGAAAAAACAATTGCATCGCCTTTTTTTAAATTAATATCTTGGTGTTGATTACGTGCTATCTTACTAACTGCTGCAAGATTTTCTCCCTGACATCCAGTACATATTACTAATATTTCATTACGTTTATAGTTTTTTATTTCATATGAAGGTAAAAATAAATCAAGATCTAATAAATATCCAGATGATCTTGCAGCATTATAGACACGCCATAAAGCTCTACCAGCTAAAAAAACTTTTCTATTGTTTCTTTTAGCAGCTATTCCTATAGTATGGAGTCTTGCGATATTGGAAGCAAATGTACTTACAATAACTATACCATTTTTTATTTTAGATACTATATCTCCAATACTATTAATAAGTTCTCCTTCTGATTTTGATGATCCTTCTGTAAAAATATTAGTTGAATCACAAACTACAGCTAAAATACCTTCTTCACCTAATTTACGTATATAATTTTCATCTGTTATATCTCCTATTATAGGCTGAGGATCAAATTTCCAATCACCTGTATGAAAAATATTACCTTTTGGTGTTCTTATCATTAATCCATTCATTTCTGGAATAGAATGCGTAATATTAATCATTTCTATAGAAAATGGCTTTAGTTCTATTTTTCCTTTCATAGGAACTTCTATAATGTTTATGTCAATTCCATCTTCATATTCTGAAAGTTTTGCTCTTAAAACTTCCGCAGTAAACTTAGTTGTATATACTGGACATCTTAAATAATGCCATAAATATTGTACACCACCAAGATGATCTTCATGAGCATGAGTTAATACCATTCCTATAATATTATCTTTATGTTCTTCTATAAAATCTATTTTAGGTAATATAACGTCAACTCCAGGTAGATCTTGCTCAGAAAATCCTATGCCAAGATCTACTATCAACCATTTACCTTGGTAATGGTATAAGTTAAAATTGAGTCCAATTTCATTAGCTCCTCCTAGAGGAATAAATAATAAATCATTATAGTGCTGTTCTAGATTAAGAATTGGTATATTATTTTCGTGATACGTTTGTTTTTTTTTGATATGATCATTTTTAGCGGAGGAAAAATTTAAAGATTTTGAATTACCAGAATTTTTACCATCTTTCATTTTAATTTTTTAATTATAAATTTATAGTTGATGTAATTTTTTTTCATAGAGATAAAACTAATGAATCTATTTTAACAAATGAGTTTTTAAAAAAAAAATTTTTATTCAAAAAATATTACTAAAAATTTAGCTATTCTATTAAATAGCTGTTCTATCAATTATCTTGTAAAGAATAAGTAAGTATTTATGAAAATAAAACTCATTTAGTTTATAAAAATTTAGCTCATTATAATTCATAATTAATTGTTTTTAGAAAATTCTTATATAAAAATATTATAATATTATATTGCATTGCAATTAATAACAGTATTAATTTAGTATTTAAGTATAATTTTTTATAAAAATTATAAATTAATTTATTAATAAAATTAAATTTTACAATCTTATATTATAATGCCAATTTTTATATATATCATGATATTATAATAAAGTTCACTAATTTAACATATATTGAAATTGATTATATTTAATACGTTTTTGTTAATAATTTTCGCTAATGAATAACAATCTAAATGATTATTAAATTGACTAATAATCTTAAATTGTGACTCAATTTTACCTAGTTTTACCTATATTTTCATATGATATTATTATCATTATTCGATAATGTATACAACTATTTTATAAAAAAATGATTGAATAATATTTATAATTTTAATTATAGAATAATTCTATTATATATATTTATTTTTTCTGAAAATTATAATCCAAATTATTAAAAATACTAAACTATATATTATATTTAGTATAGTCATTGGTATCCCAATTATCTTACTTGGTATATCACACATTGCATATTCCGCTGATTCTAGTAATAATTGAAATTCTTGAATAGAATTTGCTTTATTTAAATTATTTGTACAAGTTGAAATAAATTTCCACCATTTTTGCTCTACACCAAAATGAAAAAATGATAAAAGTAATTCTATTAATGCTATTAGAAATATAATAATAAAATATACATTTTTTACAAAATTACTATCTATATTTTTATTTTTTTTTAAGTTTTTATCATTATCATCATTATTATCATAATTATTGATATAATGCATAAAATAGCGAAATTTATCAGAAAAATATATAACAAAAAATGTATTGATAATTAATCCTGTAACATAAATATATCTCTGATAAAGACATAATTTACATGGATAAAGCTTAAGTAAATATTCTGCTATATAAGAAAATAAAACAGCACAACAAAGCCAAATCATTGCAAAAAATAGCGAATATGCTTGATTAAATAAGGATTTAAGCGTTATAAATATTTTATTCGTCATATAATACAAAATAATAATTTATAATTTTATAAATAGAAATCTACAATTAAATCATGAATTATTTTTTAGAAGATTTTATTAGCAGAAGTTAATAAGATTAGATTGATTATTTAATCTTGTGCCTCTAGCCGGATTCGAACCGGCACATCATTGATAACAGATTTTGAGTCTGTCGTGTCTACCATTTCACCATAGAGGCATTGTGGAGCTAAGCAAATGAAATGAACATTTTGAATAGTATTCAAATGCTCCACAGCGCTATAACCCCGTTCTTTTAACGTTAATAAAAAAATATTAATAAGTAAAGATAAAAATTTTTAATCTTATATATTAAAAATAAAATATATTTTTAATTTTTTGATAAATCTTAATAAATATATATGCTTTTTATAATTGTATTATTATTACATAATAAACTATTCATGTTTTCTTTTCAATTACAACAAATGCTAGAGCAAATTCATCTTCATCAGCTATAGTAAGATGTGCATATTTATCCTGAATAAATTTTGTATTTTCAGAAAAATATGGTTTACCATTTTTATTAAGAATTTCTATATCTTGCCAACCTATCATTTTACCTATCCCATATCCTAAAGCTTTAGCATATGCTTCTTTGGCAGCAAATCTTTTAGCTATAAAATGAGATAAAGAGCGATGATCTATTTCTTCTATTTCCTGATTAGTACAAATTCTTTGTAGCATTCTTTGACCATATCTAGCATATATTATTTTAACTCTTTTTACTTTTATTATATCAGTTCCTATTCCAATTATCATAATTTTTTTATATATTTTATATGAAATGTATAGAAATAAATATTTAATTTACAATAAAATAAATAACTTTGTTATAGTTTAAATATTAATTATACAATTTGATATAGATTATGATATAAAATTATTTTACAAAATAAAACTATAATTTGCATTATTATTAATTATATAGATTTTTATATGAAAATATAAAATTATATATTTGCTATTAACTCAAATAAAGCATAATAAAATAATTAGACAAAATAAATAATATATAATAAATACTAAAATATATTGTAAGAATTATTAATTAATAATTTTCAAAATGAATGGTAGAGTCGGTGAGATGCTTGTTATATTACTAGTTGTTTTAATTCTTTTTGGTGCAGGAAAACTACCACAGGTAATGAGGGATTTAGGAAAAGGAGTTAGAGCCTTTAGAGAGGGTATGAATGATCAATCTAACAATAACAATAATGATACTAATAACAAAGATTAGCATTATAAAATATATAAAACTTTAATTTAAAAAAAACTATTAATACTAAAAAATATATATAAATTACTAAAGAATATGTAAATAAATACAATTAGTACTAAAAGAAAATTTTCTATAAAAATATAAGTATAACACTTTAAAACCTTAAATTATTAGTATTTAACACGAAATTTTAAATATTAATTTAAATTCTAATGATTTTCTTAAAAAATTACTCCTGTTTTTCTTCTAAATATTTTATAACATCAGAGACTTTTTTCATTCCTTCTACATCTTTATCAGGAATAGTAACTCCAAATTCTTCCTCAATTTCCATAAGCATCTGTACAAAATCAAGGCTATCAGCCCTTAAATCTTCAACAAATGAAGTATCAGAAGTAATATTATCTTTCCCTTCAAAACTTTCTTTTAAAAGGTTTATAAGTCTGTTCTCTATATCTGACATATTTTAATTAGTAATAATAATAAAAAAATAAATTAAAGTGAGATCATTATGTACTACATAACATAAAATAGTATCTTGTCAAAATCTTTTATTAATTACAAACAAATAAGTTATTATTATATTTATAAATTATTTATATATTTTATGGGAATTCTTATATATTATAAGCTGCTTTATAGGATTTATATTTTCAAAAGTTTAATTTTATTAAGAATTAATAATAATCTTTACAAGAAGATAAATAATCTTTACAAGAAGATAAAAAGCTTGAAGAAGGTAATTAATAATATATAATTTATATACTTTGAATAGTATTATAAAAAATATATTATATAACAATGCATTTATCAAATGATGAATTGATAACGAGACCAATGAGTTGGGATGAATATTTTATAACAATTGCTTATGTAGTTGGTATGAAAAGTAAAGATCCAAGTACGAAAATTGGAGCAGTAATTGTCAGTGTAAATCATGAAATTATTTCAACTGGCTATAATGGATTACCAAGAGGAATAGTAGATTATGCCAAATATTATAAAAATAAAGAATATAAATATATTGCTGGAAATCACGCAGAAGAAAATGCTATTATTAATGCAGCAAGATCTGGCGTTTCTACTAATAATTGTATGATATATGTTCCATGGTTCCCTTGTGCAGGATGCACAAGAATGATTATACAATCTGGAATAAAAAAAGTTATTTATCATAAACACTTTCCAGGTAATAAAGAAAATTGCCCTTCACATTGGCAGGAAAGTATGTCAATATCAAAAACTATGCTAGATGAAAGTAGAGTTAAAGTAAAATCTTTTAACGGTAATATTTCTAATTTATTTGTGATTTTTCAAGGTAAAAAATTCAATCATCTTATGAAAGAAGAATAATATTTTTATTATCAATATTTTTATTGTCAATTATTATCAAATTCTTCTTATAAGAAAAAAAAGAAAAAAATATTTTATTTAGAGTTTATTTACAGATGAAACATATCATATTTATTTGTGTTATTTTTATCTCTAGTTTTTTATCTGCTATGAAATCTGCTGATAAAATAACAATATTAGCTGATAAAGGTATTATAGATCATAAATCTAAAAAAATTGTTTTAATTTCAAATGTAAAATTAAGTAATAGATTTTTTATAGCAGAATCAAATACTGCAGAATGGGATTTTTCTAAAAAAAAAGAAAATATATCAAATAATTCTAAAAAATATATTCAAAATTATAATAAAAAACATTTATTTGAATTTTTAGAAACATTAGATAAGATCTGTTCAAAACAGAACGAAAAATCAATATGTATCAAATATATAAATAATAAAAATACAAATGATTTACTGCATAATTCAATGTATGATATATTATATGATGATAATATTCCTTTATTAAACAATAAAGATTTTTCTTTGAATAATAATGTAAAAATTTTTATTAATTTCGACAATTATAATAATTATACGAATAATTCAAAATATAGTTTGAACAAACATAATACTTTTTCAAAAAATTCAAAAATAAAATACTCAACTAATAAAATATTACAAAATACCAGTATTAATTCTAAAAAAGCAGAAATATTTAATGATCAAGATATTTTAATGAAAAAAGATATTAATATCATTGCTAATTTATTTGAAAATCAAGGAGTAATTACTGGAGATGATATCGATATTTTACTTTATAGTAAAAATAAAGATTTTGTGTTGCTAAAAGCAAAAGAAAAAGATACAATACTTCTACAGATTAATATAATATATTAAGATAAAATACGAATTTTAATATAAAAATATATGTAATTATAGAAAAAATCTAATAATCATTATTTAATAATAAAATTTCTAGTGGAAAAAGAATTTTTATACGGGCTAAATAAAGAAGAAATAAGAGAATTACTACAAAAAAACCTTTTATCTCAAAAATATATAGCAGATCAAATATGGGATTGGATATATAATAAAGGGGTGAAAAGATTTGATGAGATGACTAACTTATCACGTAATTTACAAGAAAAGTTAAAAGATATATTTTTTATAACTAGCCCAAATCTTAAAGAAGAACTAATGTCTTCTGATGGAACTTGTAAATGGCTTTTAGATTTGAGTAATAAAAGTATTGATCAAAATTTTGAAGATTCTTATTTTTTAAATAAGCGTTATTCTATTTCTTCTCAAAATATTGAAACTGTTTACATACCAGATTATACAAGATCAACTGTTTGTGTCTCATCACAAATTGGATGCGCATTATCATGCAGTTTTTGTCATACAGGTACACAAAAATTAGTCAGAAATATTAGAACAGATGAAATAATATCTCAAGTTCTATTCACAAAAACGGCAATTAACGATTGGAGAAATAAAAGAGCAAAATTAACTAATATAGTATTTATGGGAATGGGGGAACCATTTTTAAATTATGATTCAGTTGAAAAAGCAATTTTAATACTCTGTGATGATAAAGGTTTAAATATATCACGTAAAAAAATTACTGTTTCCACTTCGGGTATAATTCCTGGAATAATACAATGCGCAGATAATCTTAGAGTTAAATTGGCAGTTTCCCTTCATTCTCCGGATGATAGTATTCGCAATGAGATTGTTCCAATAAATAAAAAATACCCAATAAAAGATCTTTTAAATGCATGTAAATATTATGCCGAAAAGACTAATAATGAGAGAATTACATTTGAATATGTAATGCTTGATGGAGTAAATGATAGCGACTCTGATGCTTATCATTTAATAAGCATATTAAAAGATATACCAGCGAAAATTAATATAATTCCATTCAATCCATGGCCAAATTCTAAGTACTCTTGTTCTGATGAAAAACGTATAAATTCTTTTGCTAATATTATGGAATCTGGTAGATATTTCTGCTCAATAAGAAAACCACGAGGTCAAGATATAATGGGTGCTTGTGGACAACTTCGTTCAAATAGTGAAAAAATTTTATTAAAAAATGATACTTAATATCAATATTTTAAAAAAAATACTAAATAATCTTTTAAAAAATAAAATTTGGTTGATATTCGGAGATGATATTGGGCAAATAAATAAAATATTAGAAGAAATTATTAAAATAATTAATATATCAGTAGATGAAATCATTAAATTTAATTACAATGATATAGAAAAAGATATTACAGGCTTACTAGAAGAGTTATATACAAAAAATTTATTCTCATCTGAAACCAAAACTATTATTATTAATAATGTAAAAGAAAATATTAATTTAACACTTGAAAATATTATTATTGAATATAGAGATAAAAAATATAACAATAATCAAAATTATCCATATATATTTTTAATTGGTGGGAAAATGAAGAAAAATTGTCATACAAGATCTATATTTGACAATTCTTCTAAAAATATTATAGGTATCAATTGTTATAAACAAAATGAGAAAGATAAAATAAATATAATACGTGATTTTTTAAATCAATATTTCATAAAATTTGATAATCATATTCCACAAATGATTATTGATTTAATGATTAATGAAAATTCATTTATTGATAATGAGTTAGAAAAAATACTCTTATATCTAGGAATTGATCAATATTCTTATAATAATTCTTTTATTAATAAAGAAAATTTAAGATTTTCTAATGAAAGCAGTATATTAACAGAAAATGATATATTTGCTATGAAAAATGACGACTGTGTATTTAATATGCATGCAATAGAAGATTTTTGTGAAAGTAATAATATTCAATTTATAAATAATATTGATCAAATTTCTCCAATACCTTTACTTCGTTCTATTAAAAATTATCTTTTACAAGCTGTAATAGTAAAATTTCTCATAGGAGATAGTAATGATACTATAAAAATAGATAAATGCATCAATATGCTAAAATTACCCTTTTATCAAGATAAAAGATTAAAATTTTATAAATTATTGATTAATAATAAAAATTATTTATATAGATTAATTATTCAGATGGCTGAAATAGAAAAAGAAATGTATAAATTACCCACAATAGCACATCAAATATATACTACGCATATTCTTATTATGACAAATTTATTTTATAAAAATATTTATCAAAATATGTATTTTTATGCAAAAGAAGATGTTGAAAGTAAAATATAAAAATTCTAGATATTTTCATAAAATAAAAATTTACATAGCAAATTATCTATGTGCATTTATTATTTTTATATCAGTAGTAGCATTTTGGTTATTTATTCAAATTAGTAATTGGTCACTAAAATCGAATAAAACAATAGTTATTAATCGTGGTACATCTATTGAAAATATAGCATCTATTTTTCATAAAAATGGTGGAAATAAATATACATTTATAATTTATTATAAAATAAAAAAAATATTAAATAAAAAAATGAACATTAAAGCTGGAGAATATGAATTTTTAGCTAATGAAAGAATAAATGATGTATTAACTAAACTCAATAATGGTAAAGTAAAAAGACATAAAATTACAATTCCAGAAGGATTAACAAATTATCAAATTTTACAAATCCTAAAATTAAACTCAAAAATAGAATTTGATTTATACTATGGATTACATACTAATAAATATCTTTTAAATAATGGCCAAATCATGCCAGATACTTATGATTTTACTTTAAGCTGGAAAGCTTCACAAATTATTGATATTATGTATAAATCTTCAATTAAATTTGAAAAAACTGAATGGATATTAAGAGATAAAAGAATAGATTCATTAATAAAAAATTACAAAGAAGCACTTATTTTAGCTTCTATAGTAGAAAAAGAAACTAAAATAAAAAGTGAACAAGCAATAATTGCTGGAGTATATTTAAATAGATTAAAAAAAAAATGTTATTACAAGCAGACCCTACAGTAATTTATGGAATGACGGAAGGAAGATCTACATTAGGTAGAAGAATGTTATATTCGGATTATAGACATAAATCAAAATATAACACATATATCAATTTAGGATTACCACCAACACCTATATGTAATCCTGGAAAAAATGCAATTAGAGCTGTTTTACACCCAGAATGGAATAATTTTGTGTATTTTGTACTTGGTAATAATGGACAACATATATTTTCTAAAGAGTATAAAAATCATTTAATAAATATAAAACTAACATCTAAACAACGTAATTTAAAAAACAATAATTAAAAAATAAAAATCACATTAATTAACATAATTAACAATATTGATGATGTTGAAAGATATGCTTATAAACAAGTGCTGAAACTATATCATGATAATGAATTAATTCTGCTGGTGTTTCAACAGGATGATTTTTTTTATTCGCTTCATCGACTGCTATCATATTTATTTTTGCAATATCTGTAAATTTTATTTTTTTCTCAATATATGCTTTGACAGTAGACTCATTTGCAGCATTAAGTGCAACTAATGCCTGTCTACTATGCTTATAACAATCAACTGCAAATTTAAGTAAAGGAAATCTACTATCATCTGGTTGATTGAATTCAATACCTTCAAGAGATGCAAAATCGATATTTTCAATATTATGTTGATGACCACTTTTTTTAAAGAGAAAATTTGCTATTGGGATTTCCATAGTAGTAGGTCCAAAATACATATTAGTAGATCCATTTTTGTAAGATATTCCAGCATGTATTAGAGATTGTCTATTGACTATAACTTCTACATCTTCAACTTTTATATTAAATAATCTTTCAACTTCAACTATTTCAAATCCTTTATTAATCATAGTTGCTGAATCAATGCTAATTTTTTGACCCATACCCCATGTAGGATGTTTTAGTACTTTTTCCTGTGGTAATTGATCCATTTCTTTTGTAGAAAATTTCCAAAGAGGACCGCCAGAAGCTGTTATAATAATTTTTCTTATACTATTTAAATCAATATTATTTTTTACAATATCATCTAAACCTAAAAGTTCAAATAATGCATTATGCTCTGAATCTAAAGGTATAATTTTAGTATCATGTTTTTTTGCTTGCTTGATAATATAATCTCCTAAACAAATAATACTTTCTTTATTAGCTAAGCCTATTGTCTCACAATAAGGTATTGCTGCAATTAATGGAAGAAGAGCAGCAATACCAGATATTGCTGATATACAAATATCATGTTTATTTTGACAAGCATCAATTACTGCATCATTACCTCCATTTACTAAACAGCTTGTATTTTGCTGTGAAAGAAGAATACGCAAATCGTTTGTATCATGATTATTAGTAACAATTTTATTAACACGTAACTTTTTAGCCAGCGCAGCAATATATCTTGGATTATCACCTTTACAAATAATAGTTTTTACATGAAATATATCAGGATATTGAGCAACGATATTACATACTTGTGATCCAATAGAACCTGTACCACCAAGAAGAAGTATGCTTTTTCTATGTAAATTCATAATGAGCTAATATTATTTTAAATTCTATCTATTTTTCGTTATTTAATTCTTTATTTTGCAAATTTTTTTTAGTTTGATAAGGGTATGCACTCAAAACATAAAAAGGATTACTTACATTTTGTAAATCTTTTTTTAGTATTACTACAATAGTATTAGTTTCATAATTCTTTATTATTGGTGATTTTGGCAAATTTTCATTTTCAATAATATATTGAATTATTCCATATCCGACATTAGATTGTGCATTATAAATTAGACGAATACTATCACACTTTCTTTTTGCTTTATTCGTTTTCTTCTTATTAAAAATACACTTATTAAAATTTATCCATTCATATATTTTGTTCTTATTGTGAATTAAAGCTTCTTTTATTGTTTGATCAGCAGTTTTTAAACTAGAAAAACTACTTTTAACTTGAATTCTTTTTTTTGGAGATTTTAATTCATTTATATTATTTTTTAACCAATCATATGATTTTTCAACATGTTTACTAATTGTTTTTGCATTTTTATGATTACTATCATTTTCTTTAAGATTAAAGGAGTTAATTATTTCTTCTATTTTTTCTAAAGGAAAAGATATTTTAGTTAAAGATTTATCATCAATATTTATAGCCTCATCATTCTTAGCAAATAAAATAGGAATATTGATATTTATATAATAAAAAACAAAAAAAATAACTAAAAAGTATTTTTTTTTACGTAAATTAAACTTATACATATTAAGTACTAATAATAATATTTCTTTTTTAATATTACAAATTATATATATTTATCTCTAACTTGAATAGAATCAAATATTAAACAAAATCAAGAAAACATAGAACATAATAAAAGTTAATAAGCAATTAATTTTTTAATTTTTGCATCGCCAATATATTTCATTTTTTATGTAATTTTATTATATACCATTAATTTAATACAAATTTTATATAATTAATTATATTTTCTTGCTCTAAAAAAATACTTTCTATTTTTTGACGAAATTTTAATTCTATTTTATCTTCTTTGATATTTTTAGTACTTATAACTATTTGTACTGGTATACCTATTAAATCAGCTCTAGCAAATTTTTTTCCTATTGAATCATCTGTATTATCATATAAAGGTTCAAACCCCATATTATTTAATTCATAATATATTTTTGTACTAACTTGATCACACTTTTCACAATTATTATTAATATTAATAATAATTACTTTAAATGGAGCTAACTTTTTAGGCCAAATTATTCCCCTCTCATCATTATAACATTCTATTATAGCACATATAAGTCTTGATACCCCTATACCATAACAACCCATTGATGGATAAAATAATTCTCCATTGTATCCTTGTACTTTCACATTCATAGATTTACTATACTTTGTTCCCAAATGAAAAATATGTCCTACTTCAATACTTTTAGTTTCTATTAATTCTCCTTTTATATTTATAGGTTTTTTATTATTATATTTATGTTTTTCTTCTTCACATATATAGTAGGAGTTCAGATTTTCCAATGATATATTCTGGTTTTCAATGTCATTAATAACTGAAGAATCATAATAAATAGTACTTTCTCCAGTATCAGAAACTATATGAAACTCATGTGAATAATCTCCTCCGATTGATCCAGTAGGTGCTAAAACAGGAATTGCGCTCAATTCACATTGTTTAAAGATTTTTAAATAGGCTTTTAAAATATTTTCATAATTCTTCAAAGAATTTTTTTGATCTATATCAAAAGAGTAAGCATCTTTCATCAAAAATTCTCTACCACGCATTAACCCGAATCTTGGCCTAATTTCATCACGAAATTTAGTGCTTATTTGATATAAAACAATTGGCAAATTCTTATATGATTTAATACAATCTCCAAATAATTCAGTAAAAACTTCTTCAGCAGTAGGACTATAAATCAACTTATTACCATGACGATCAACTGCTACTAATGTTTCTGCTGAAAGATCTCCATTATCGCTATGACGTCCAGATTTTTTCCAAAGTTCAAATGGTTGCATGGATGGTGTGCTAACTTCTAAACAACCTATATTATTCATCTCAAAACGTATAATATCTATAACTTTATGCAAAACACGTAGTCCAATAGGAAGCCAACTATATACACCACTTCCAACTTTATGTATCATACCTGATTTAATCATAAGTTGATGTGATTTTATTACAGCATCATTAGGATTTTCTTTTGAAATTGGAAGAAGATAATTTATAAGAAACATATTTTTATAAAAAATTAAAAATTTTATATCACTAAAAGTTAATATTTTTCAATTATATTTAATTTAGATATTATTTCTGAGATTTGTAAAGACTTTAACATTGATTTAATTTCTTGCCTTGCAGCAAGAAGAGATGGAGAAATCTTAAGAGATTTTAATTTTTTTATACTATCCCTGTCATAGAGTGTAACACCTAATGAATATAGTTCTTTATAAATTACTCTATCACATAAACTACTTCCTAATCTAAATCCCATTTTTTTAGCAAAGTTGTTTAAATAAAGTTTAATTTGTATAGAATTACGAATATTTTTAGTAGCTGGCATATTATTTAATACAACAATCCAGTCTATCCTTTTTCCATCTCTTGCTGCTCTTTTTATTCTCTGCTCAAAAAGCATTGCACTATAAACACCAGGAATAATCCTTTCTGAATTCTTTTTATCCACATACCCAATAACTTCTAAATCTATATAACTTGGATTTATCGGAGTTACCAGATAATCAGCATAAGAATGTGCAATTCTATTTAGGGAACTATGATTTCCTGGAGTATCAATGAGAATAAAATCATAATCAGAATTTTTATCAATTAAATTTTTAACATCTTCTTCAGATATATTTAAAGAAGGTATTAAACATGGCATCTCAAGATTAAGATTATATAATTCAGAAGTAATTTTTCTATTCTCAATATAATTAAAAAGTGAGTGTTGATAAATATCAAAATCAATAGCAAGAACTTTAAAACCAAGTTTACATAATGCTGTAATGACATGAATACAAATCGTACTTTTCCCAGAACCACCTTTTTCATTCCCAAAAACAATAATTTTTGCCATAACTAATAAAAACGCAAATTAATATAATATTAAATAAAAAATAACATCATTTTAAACCCTAAAATAAAATATTTAAAATATTTTATAGTATTTATAAACAAAATAGTGAATTTAAATATACTAAAATATAATACAATTATCTAAAATATTTTTGAATGAATTTATATATTATTATATTAATTATTTTATTATAATTATTTTATTAACCTATGCCCTTATTAGCTAATAGAACATCTCCAGCTAAATATAATGATCCACATATTATAATTCTACATGGCATCCCTTTAGCATCAGCTAAGCATATTTTAACAGCATCTAATAAACTATCTGCTGCAGTTGCAATAAAACCCATTTCTTGTGCTACATCTCTTATATTTTCAGCTTTTTCACCAGATGGCTCAGAAACAACAAGAACTCCACAAACCATACGTGCTTTTCCTAAAAAGAATTGTAAGAATCCTTTTATATCACGTTGCATAGTACGACCATTTATTACATAAAGTGGTAATTGAGGTTGCATATCTAGTAAGCTTGCACTAAGCATCTCGGCTCCCGCTGGATTATGAGCACCATCTAACCATAATTCACTATGTTGAGGTACAATTTTTCCCAAAAATCCATTGGTAATTCTTTCCATTCTACCAATCCATTTTGCTTTAGTTAAACCATTAGCAATATTATTAATATTGATTTTCGAATAATTATTTAATTTGTAAGAAGAATTTAATTTTTTCATTTTTGACAACCACCAAGCAGATACTGCACTAGTAGCTGCATTAATATATTGATGTATTCCAATTAATCCAGGTCTTGGCAAAATTAATTCAATTTCCAAATATGTTTCATTATCATCATTTCTTAATACAATATTCTCACTAGGCAAAAAAGTTTCATCAATTATTTTTTGAGTTATATTTTTATCACTATTATTTTTATCACTATTATTTATTTCATCAATATCATCTTTATTTTTAGTGATATTATAATCATAAATAAAATCTTCTGATATATACTCTAATGGACATTTAATGTAAATAATAAATCCTTTGTTCTCAACTTTTTTAAAAATCCAATTTATTCCCCATGCAAGATAAGGTACAGATAATTTTTCACATTTTTGTACTAATATATCCATTGCTTCTTCTAATTGCCATGATATAACACAATAACATGATGGCTTTATTATTTCAGCTTTCTCTGCAGCAATTAATCCAATTGTATCACCAAGGTATTCTGTATGATCAAATGATATAGGAGTTATAATAGTCATCAGAGGTGATTCTATAATATTAGTAGCATCATATCTTCCACCCATTCCAACTTCCATGACTAAAACATCAGCTTGATATTTTGAAAAAGCTAAAAAAGCAGCTGCAGTTGTACCTTCAAAAAATGATAGTGGTATATCATCGCATTTCATACGGCATTCTTCTAAAAATTGAAATAAATGAATATCATCAATTTCTTGACCGTTAATCACAATTCGTTCATTAAATTGCATTAAATGAGGAGAAGTATATCGATGCCATGAGTATCCACTCTCTTTAAATATGCTTGATAAATTAGCACATGTAGAACCTTTGCCATTTGTACCTGTAACATGAACAACGGGTGGAATTTTTAGATGAGGACTCCTCAGTCTATCAACTGCTGCCACCATTTTATCTAAACCTAATATAAAACGACCATGATGAGGCAAAGGCCAATGTGGAAATTTTGCCATACTTAAAAAATTATAATTTAAATTAAAATACAGTTAATTAAGTATCACATATCAATAAATTTGTTATATTACAACTTTATAAAAACTTTATAAAAAAATATAAATTCCTTTCTATAACATAATATAAATTAATTTTATTTAATTAGTCCTATTGTTATAATTTTTTAATTTAAATTTTAAGACCAGTTTGTCTTGCAGCTTGAGCTAATTCCGCAATGCAACCATGATAACGTCTCTCACCTCTATCAAAAACAACTTTTTCTATTCCAGCTTTTAAAGCAAGAGAAGCAATTTGCTCACCAACTTTTTTTGCATTTTGCTTATTAGACATATTAACTCTTATTTTGTTTTTAGTCGGATCTTTTTCTTTTAGAGTCGAATAAGAAACTATAGTTTTACCACACCTATCGTCAATTATTTGTGCATAAATATGAAGATTAGTTTTTTTTACTGATAAACGATGTGTTCCTGTTTCTCTGCATATTTTTCTAATTTTATAGCGCACCCTTTCAGCACGTCTAATTTTTGCTTTTTGTTTTTTATTCATAAAAACTTTTTATTTTTTAATATAGTTAAGTTAATAATATAAAACTAATATCTAATTATATATATTATTTATTATTTTTAATACAATAATAAAATTAATGATATAATATACAATTAATCCTTAAGAATTATATTTAAGAGTATTTCTAAAAATAAAATTAAAGATCTTGATTAAAATCAATATATGGTTTGATATAAATAAATTACTTTTTGACTTTTTTAAGTTTTCTTTCTTGATCTTTATTATATATACCCTTACCTTTATAAGGATCTTTTCTGCAAAGTCTTTTTATTTCAGCAGCGAAATTTGAAACTACTTGTTTATTAATTCCAGTGATAGTAATTTCTGTTTGCTTTGGTACAGAGACTTCTATGCCATTTGGTATTTCATAAAATATGTCATGGCTTTTACCCAAACTGAGTTTTATATATCTACCAAATAAATCTGCTTTATATCCAACACCATATATGACTAGATTTTTACAGAAGCCGTTTTGAACTCCTACAACCATATTATTAATGAGGGCTCTGAATAATCCCCAAAGAGATTTAGATTTCTTACAATTTTTATCAGAAATACAGAGCTTTATATATTCATCATCTATCGATAAATTCACTTGTTTAGGCAAAACAATATTCAATATACCTAATGGTCCTGTAACAGAGAGACTTGAGTTATCATTGATTACTTTTACTGATTTTGGTATTGCTATTGGCAATTTTCCTATTCTAGACATAGAAAAAAATATTTATATTATTATACGAATCTATTCAATGTTAAATAACATTATTTCACACTTCATATTAACAATTGTGTTCAAACTGTCAATAAACTTTTCTTTAATGTTTTATAATTTTGTAAGATTTTAAAAAATCGCTATTATATAATTGCTAATCTTATATATTAGAAATTATAATTCGTTATTTTTTACAATTTTTTTATAAAAGAATACTAATAATATTGATATGGTATCAAAAAAATATTTTGTAACTGTATATAAAAAAATAGAAAAATATGAAACTAATAAAGCAAAATGGCGGATGGAGTGGGATTCGAACCCACGGTACGCTTTCACATACGTCGGTTTTCAAGACCGGTGCCTTAAACCGCTCGGCCATCCATCCTTATCAGACGACTATAGCAAAATAAATATTTATTGCAAGAGATTATTATATTCAGGTATATAAAAATATTATTTACTTTTAATTTATCAAATAATTATAATTTATATTAATTTTATTAATTACTAAATTTATTAATAATTTTTTTAAATTATTTCATAAAATATGCCAAGAAATTGAAAATGAGTATTTTAATTTAGTTTTATGGTATCCTTTATTCATAGCATTAGGAATAAGTATTTTCTTTGAACAATGGAATATTACTACTTATAATAGTATATTTGATAATATCAAAAATATATATAAAAATATATATTATAATCAGAAAATTTATTTTTTAATAAAAGCTACTATATTGTTAATATGTAGTTTAATTTTTATACTAATTTATAGATCAGAAAAATTAATTTTTTCTTTTAAAAATATTATTTTTTTTAATTATAAATTAAATAAGATAATAATTATTATTTCATTAATATTAATAGGATATTTATCATCTTATATAAGAAATATAGTTGTTTATTTACCAAAAGTAGAATTTAGCTCAATATCCACAACAATTATTGGAGAAGTTCAAAAAATAGAACGAAGAGAGAAAGATTATAGACTTTATATAAAACATGTAATTTCTAAAGATATTAATGAAGAAATTTATCAGATTAGAATCAATACTAAATCAGAAGATAGAAAAGAATTTCGTATAGGAGATTTTATAATTTCAAGGGTTAGACTAATTAGTCCTCCTTCACCAATATATCCTGGATCATTTGATATTAAAAAATTTTATTTTTTTAATAAGATTTGCGCAATTGGTTATACTACTGGAAAAATTAGGGTAATAAAAAAAGATTATGCTATAGAAATTGCTAAAAAATGGAATAAAAAATTATATATTTCAGAAAATAAAAATTTTTATGAAAAATTTCTAAAAAAATCTGAATATATAATCAACAAAATTAGAGAAGTAATATCATTAAAAGTAAAATCAAGTATTGATCAACCCTATAGTTCAATTGTAAATGCTATGATTATAGGTGAGACCACAGAAATACCATTAAATGCTATAAAAATATTACGTGGGGCAGGAACAGCACATATAGTAGCTATTTCTGGATTACATGTCATTTCAGTAGCAGGGATTATTTTTTTAGCTATAAAAAATATAAATAAGAGATTTAGCTATATTGCATTAAAATATGGAGTTGAGCGATTTGCAGCTGCAATCTCTATAGTAGGAATATTTTTATATATGATAATTGCAGGGTCACCAGTTTCAGCTCAGAGAGCAGTTGGAACATCAACTATTTTATTTTTATCAATTATTTTAGGAAGAAATTTTCATCCTGTTCGAGCTATAGCTATAATAGCCTGCATCATTATTCTGATTACACCAGAAAATTTATTTTCTCCTGGTTTTCAGATGTCTTTTTCAGCCTCTTTATCATTAATAATTACTTTTAGATTTTTAAAAAAAAATAATAAAAATATTAAAAAATTTAGTATTAATAATCAATCAATGCATATAAATATCTTATATAAAATATTTTATCAAATCCGTGATTTGATTATTTCTTCAGCAGTTGCTGCAATAGCAACTGGACCTTTCATAGCATATCATTTTCAACAAATTTCATTATATAGCATCATAGCTAATTTAATATGCGTACCAGTAACTAATATAATAGTTATGCCATTAGGTATTATTAGTTTAATTTTAATGCCATTAAAATTACACTCTATTTCCCTAACTCCAATGAGTTGGGGTATATTTCTTATTCTTAAAGTTTCAGAAATAGTGAATTCATTACCTGGATCTGTAATATATATATCACAAATTTCAGACGAATTTATTATTATATCTAGCGTAAGTTTTTATATTATATGTATGTCAAAAGGAGAATTTTTAAAAAAAATATCTTTTTTTCTATATTTATTAAATTTATTCTATATTTTATTTATTAATCATAATACAATTCCTGATATAGTTATTTCTGGTAATGGCAAAATATATGCTATTAATAATTCTCTTATTTGTGAATCAAAGATTGAGAATTTTAATGGATTACTAATATCATCAAAACAAATTGAAAAATATACAAGTAAAACATGGATACAACTTATAGGTAAAAATAATTTTACAGAAAAAAGCTTACAATCATTAAAAATGAAAGAATGTAATAACATCTTTTGTAACATTTGTCATTCAAATAAAAAAATCGGTAAAATAACTTTAAAAAAATATGAAATTGAAAAAAAGAAAGATAAAAAAAATATTTTTCGTGATATTGAAAATACTAGATCCGATAATTTATCAGATAGAAAAATTCTGACTTTATATACTATAGATAATAAAAATGACTATAATCAGTTTAAAATATCAGAATTAGATTTACAAAAATATGGAACTCATGCTTTTTTTTTAAAGTTTATAAAATCAAATTGTGATTCTTATATCTTATTCAATAAATATAATAATATACAAAATATTAATCAAAAAAATCTCAATTATAAAAAAGAATTTTGTGTAAATATTAAAGATGATGCAAATAATAAGGAAGATATATTATCAATACTAATAACAATAAAAACTTCTTTAAAAAATATGTATTAAAATTTTTAATATAATTTAATTTTCTTGATTTGATAATAAATTCTACTTCTAATATTATAGAATTTAATTAGTAATTAAGTAAAAAAGAATTTAATTTAGAGATTTTGCGATTTACAAAAAAAGTATAAATAATAGTTTGATATATTTTATTTATTTATTAATCAATAAAAACTTCCTTAAAAAATATGTATTAAAATTTTTAATATAATTTAATACTAGTAATTATTTTCTTATTATGTTAAAAATAAAAATTCATTTACAAATTTTTCACTTAATTTAAAATAATTAATTATTTAATGTCTGAATTTAATTTAAAACTAAAATCATATATAGAAAAAGTTGAATATTTAGAAGAAGAAAAAAAAGAATTATCAAAATCTATAACAGAAATATACAACGAAGCTAAATCAGAGGGATTTGATACAAAAGCTATGCGTCAAGTTATTAAAATGCGTCGTATGAAAGACGAAGAACTTAAAGAAATGGAAATACTTATTGAAACTTATATGAATGCTTTAGATTCTTAAAAAATTTATATCTAATTCAGAAATATAAAATATAAAATTTAATAGGTAGAAATTATTTTCTAGTTTTTTTGGTTTTTAGTTTTTTACTAAAATACTCTTTAATAAAAATTATCATATTTAATAATATTATCGAATTTTCATAAAAAAACCATCCCATAGTTCCACCAAATGCTACATCACTAAACCAATGTGCGCCAACAATTATTCTAGGTAAACACCAAAAAACAGTTATAAAAACTGTTGCAATATGACATCTCCCTAAAATTTTTGTTTGAAATAGAGCAAAAAATATTATAACAAATGCATGTCCACTGGGAAACGAATCAATAGCACGATCTTTAATACCATAATTAGGAAAAATCTCTGATAATTTTACTCCTTCTAGTACTAAAGTTGGTGAATCTCTCATTATACGAAGTTTTTTATGAAAAATTCTATTATTTAAAATAATAGATATTTCTAAACTTATCCAAAAATAAATAAATATTAAAAAAGCTTTCTTCCTGTTTTCCTTTGGTTGTGAAAGAATTCCCCATATATTAAAAGATAACATTATTGCTATTCCTAAAAATTTCTCATAAGGGTGATTTAGTACAGCAACAATTATTTTTATAATAATTGACTTATTTAATAAATTATTGAAAAAAATAAAAAACTCTTTATCAAAAAGCGAATATTCATTATTAAAATTATTAAATATTACCAATTTAAATGCAAAGATTAAAAATAAAGATAATATTAGCGGATAAACAGAACGTATCAATGATATTATGAAAAAATTTAAGTTAATTATTTTTTATTTTTTGTATAAATACATATATTTTATATTATTAAAAAAAATAATATATATTAAATATAATAATAAAAAATTAAATTTATAAATAAAATTTATATTAAAAAATTTATATACAGAAATAAACAATCATATTTCAATTTCTTGAATTTTTACTTTCACTAATTTATCAATATCTTCAATATATACATTAATTTGATCCTGTATTTTCTTACTAGCTTTTTTGCAATCATCTTCTGATACTTCTTTATTTTTTTCTAATTTTTTAATAATATCTATGATATCTCTACGAATGTTTCTTATTGCTACTTTAGCCTCTTCAGAATACTCTTTTGCTTTTCGCACCATTAAATTTCTTTGATCACCAGTCATATCAGGCACTGGAACTCTTAATGTATCAATTTCAATTATTGGATTAAATCCTAACCCAGATTCTCTAATAGCTTTTTCTGTCGCTTTAACTAAACTTTTATCCCAAAGTTTTATTACAATACATCTAGCATCAGAAGCAGTAATACTTGAAATTTCTTTAATTTTTTTTAAATCTCCATAAACTTCAACTTTTATATTTTCTACCATAGATGGAGAAGCCCTTCCTGTTCTGAGGCTATTAAGTTTATGAACAAGTTGATTTTTAGCTCCATCAACCCTTTTATTCATATCATCTATATCATGAGCAATAAATGGAAACTCCTGTGACATTTTAGAATCTTTAATCATATCAATTATTTATAATATAGAATTTTATTCTGATTTAAATTTTAGAAACAAAACAAATTTTATACTTCAATTATATTTATAGTCAACAGTCTAATTACTTTTAATTATAAAATCTATTTTATAAGTAAAATTGTATTTATATTATAATTTTTGTAATATTATATTATTTTTAATTATTATTAATGCACTAATAAGTAAATTAATATAATGTATAAATAAATTCTTAACTATTTTAACTATTAATTAAATTTATTTTATGCTTAATTCGATAATGGAAAATAATCTTTTTTTTTTAACATATAGTAATATAAAAGAAGATGCTAATAAAAAATCTCGTTTATTAGGGAATATTATTCTCATAACAACAGTTGTTTTGTGTGTTATAGATATAATATTACTCGAAGTGCTATCTACAATATTGAGTAAAACTCATATTTTTTCTAATATTTCAAAAGTATTTATTAATTAATAGGATGTGAAAATTTCATACCCATTACTTGTTACACCAATTGTATGTTCCCATTGTGCTGATAAACTTCTGTCTTTTGTTACTGCTGTCCAGCCATCAGATAAAATACTAGATTGCCATGATCCTTCGTTTATCATTGGCTCTATAGTAAAAAACATTCCTTCCTCTAATATAATATTACCTTTATTTTTATAGTGTAGTACTTGTGGTTCGTCATGAAAAATTCTACCAATTCCGTGGCCACAAAAATCACGAACTACACTATATCCGTTTTCATTTGCATGATCATTAATAATTCTTCCAACTTCTGATAAATTTAAACCTGGTTTAACAGACTCTATAGCTAACATCATTGCTTCATATGTTACTTTACAAAGCATTTTAGCATTAGGAAGAATTTTATCTCCTACTAAAAACATTCTACTTGTATCTCCATACCATCCATTTAGAATAACAGTCACATCTATATTAACAATATCACCTTCTTTTAGAATCATATCCTTGCTTGGGATTCCATGGCATATAACATGATTAATAGACGTACATATTGACTTAGGATAACCTTTATAGCCTAATGGAGCTGGAAGTGCATTATGACGTATAATTTCATTATAACAAAGTTTATCTAAATATTCAGTATCAACACCAGGAACAACATAAGGAGTAATATAATTTAAAATATGAGATGCTAAAGCTCCAGCTTTTCTCATTTCAAAAAAAGATTCTGAATTATAAACTGGAATATTATTTACTTTTGATAATATATAAGTTTCATTAGTCATTACCTATTACCTGTAATATTTTATGATTATCATTTTTATTAGTTGCAAATAAATAATTAATAATACAACTAACTATAATTTTGTTGTTTTTTATATTAAATCTATATCCGAAAATCTTATATTAAAATAAAAATATGAAAGAAAGAAACATAAATTTAAATTTTATCATAAGACAAAAATTACCAAATAATAAATTGTTTTTTATTTTTTTATTTTTTTTATTATTTGTCAATAATTTTATTATAATTTCAAATTTGAATGCTGAATATAACATATATGATAAAAAGATAAATGATGAAATAACAAGTATAAATAAAGATGATGCATTTATAGTTCGTGGTATAGATGTTTCTGTAGTTACAGATTTATCAGAAGAAGCAAAAAGCCAAGCTTTTATTAAAGCTGAGCATGAAGCAACGAGAATTTTAGTAAGTAGAATTACAGAAAATAAATCTCTAAAAATAAATAATGATGTAATTTTACCCATGATTAAACATAAAGAAATAGTCTGGGAAAGAATAACGCATAATAGCTATCGTGCAAAACTTGATATACACTTCAATCCTCAAGCAGTGCAAAGCTTCCTTAATAATAAAGGAATAAGGTACGGTACAGAATATACTCCTAAAATAGTTATTTTTCCTATAGTTCGTTCGTCTAAAAAGTATAAATTATGGACTAATAGTATATGGCAATCATCAATTAGTGATTACGAAGATAAAATTGGACTTTTAAAATTCACACTTCGTCAATGGAAAATAACAGATTTAATAGATATTGATCATATTACAGCAATGAGTGCACCATATAATAAATTTATCCCAATTCTTAAAAATCATAGTGCAGAAAATATTATTGTTATATATATAGAAGATATTATTAATAATAATCGTGTAGAAATAAATTTAAGATTTTTAAATCACACAAGTAATAAATATAAATTTATATCTTATACAAAAAAAGAAAATGAAAATGAAATAATATTTACAGAAAGAATTATAAAAAATTTATTAGAAAAAATAGATATGTTATGGAAAGGAATAGATGAATTTCACAATAATGAAAATTATTCCTCAATATTATTTATAAAATCAAAAGATTGGCCATTAGTAGAAAAAAATTTGAACGAAATTAAAGAAATTAATAAAATTGAGTTTAAAGAGAATTTAGGATATAAAAACTTTGATAATATTATAATTAATTATACTGTTCCTCCAATTGTTCTTAGTTCTTTATTAAAAGAAAAAAATATTAAAGTAGAAAATAAAAATGGAAAAGCATATATCATATTAGAAAATTAATTTTAATCAATTTTATAAATTTTTATGAATTTTTATAAAACTATTATTTTTTTTAAAATTGTTAAACTGATAATTACTAAAATATTAAAATTATCTATAAAAATTATAATTAATTTTTATCGTATTTTTATTTCTCCATTAATTTTTAATAACAATTGTCGTTATTACCCCAGTTGTTCAAAATATGCATTATTAGCAATAGAAAAATATGGTATTTTCTTAGGATTAAGAATGATTTTAGTTAGAATTTTAAAATGTCATCCTTTTGGAAATAATGGTGGTGTAGATTATCCATAATTATAATTATAATTTGTTATAGATAGATATTATTAATATCTAGTATTAGAAGTTTATATCCAAGGAGTATTAATACAAATCAAAGTATTATTTTTAATAATTTTTAATTAACTATATTTTAATTGATAAAATATAAAAAAAATTAAATTGTATTATTATTACTTTTATTATTTTATTTGATTCTATTAATAGAAATCTATATTTCTTCAGATAATGTTGGACATATTATTATTACTGTTATAAAATTCGTATGCTGATATATTTTGTTTTCATATGTTTTATACATAATAAATAATATAAAAATTGTTAATTTTTAAATAAAATTTAAATAAAAAAATATGACTAGAATAAAAAGAGGTGTAAATGCAAAAGAAAAACATAAAAAAATTTTAAAATTAGCCAAAGGTTTCAGAGGTAGATCTAAAAATTGTTTTAGAATAGCAATACAGAAAGTAGAAAAAGCTCTTCAATACTCATACCGTGATAGAAAAAATAGAAAAAGAAATTTTCGTAGAATATGGATTATGCGTATAAATGCTGCTGTTAGAAGTTATGGTCTTAATTACTCTCAGTTTATTAATAATCTTAAAAATACAAATAAAGATATTAATAGAAAAAGTTTATCTGAAATTGCTATTTATCATCCTGAAGTTCTTATATCTCTAATAAAAGAAACAGTTAGTAACAAGAATAATATTACTATTTAAATTATTAATAGTATTATTAATTTTATTTAAAAATACCAGTAAAAGTTGTTTTTTATATATAAAAAACTTTATTTTTATAATAAATATGATAATTTTCTATTTATAATATGATCTCTTATAAATTTTTTATAAGAAAATAGGAAAAATACTTGAATTAATTTAATATTTAAAGTATTATATCTTTTTATTAACTACTGATATAAAATATTTTATAGTCTTTAGTTAATGAGTTCATTAAATAATAATATAATTTAAAAAAAAATACTATGACTATAAAAATATATGAGATAGCTAAAAGTAAGAAAGAATTAGCTTCTCTTGCTGTTTGTGGAATAATAGGTGGTACAGTGGGAGCTATAATTGGTGCAAGTAAAAAAGCTGATTATAATCCTATTAATAGTGTTAAGAATTTTGCACGTTTAGATAAAATTGATAAAAAGCTTCCTGGAAGATTTGGTAGTGCTATTTCTGGTAGTTTAGCTGTTGCTGCTATTTGTACTTTTGTATTATTACTTTCTGCAGTTATAGGTGAATTGGTGGTTAGAGGTATAGAAGCTTTTACTAAAAAACCTGTTCTTGCTCAAATACCATTAGAACAACAATCCACCCGAGTAATGTGTGATTAATTTCTTCTTTAATGTTTAATTTAATACAAAAAACAAATAGAAAATTTTAACTTTTTAGGTTATTTTTTTCTTTTTAAAAGCTATTTTTTTTGGTCTAAAACAAATAGCTTTTATTTTATCTTATTAAACGCATTCTAAACGAATGTGTTATATTTCTAGTAAAATTGTAGTATTCTAATATAATAAATTAGAGTATTATCTCTGCTGTTTAGCACTATACAAAAAAAATCAAATATTTTTACATTAAAAACATATACTGTACTATATTACTATATATTAACTATTATATAGATTTTTATAATATTAACAATAACTATATACTATATATAATAGCTGCTCAACAAAATAAGTCTTTTTTTTAAAAAAACATAACTTGTGCTATAGTTATTCATAAAATAATATTAGAGATAATTTATCAGAGTAATGGTCGGGGCAGAGAGATTCGAACTCCCGACCCTCTGGTCCCAAACCAGATGCGCTACCAGGCTGCGCTATGCCCCGTCAAATACATACTTTTATTATACATATTTTTTATAATAAATCAATATCTATTTATAATGATATTTCATAATTATAATCTATAATCTCAATTCCATATCTTTTTTAGTATTTCTAAATTTTCTTGATTTATATTATTATTTTGCTCACTATCAGAAATATTTTTGCTTGTATTGTCATTATTATCTTGAGAATCAATATTCATATCATTTTGTGAATATTTCATGTGATTGTTTTCTAACATATTAATTACTGTCAAAACAACATCATTCTTTAGTATGTTTACGATATCATTATCAGACTTTTCTTTATACAAATTTATCATAACTTTACTATGATTTGATATTGATTGTATTTTTTTATTTGTTTCTAGCATTATTTCATCAGCTCTGTTTTTTGCTTCTTGTTGTATTCTTTGACTCTCATCAACAGCTTTTCTATGCTTTTCTTGAATCTCATGAAGTTTTAAAGATGCAGTTTCTTTAATCATTATTGCAGAAGCTATTTCTTTCTCTAAATCTATTATTTTTGTATTAAGATACATCTTAATCTTATTTTTAACTGGCTTATAAGAAATAAATATCAAAGAGATAAGTGCTAAAAACATCCATAATCCTTCATTTAAAAAAACGTTCGTCATAAATAATAAAAATTTAATATTTTAATAATTTTTTAATAAAATTGCTTTATACTTATAAAAGTAATATATATAATCTTTATATTATTAAATTTGATTGTGTTTTATAAATCCAAATTTTTTCAATATTGCTTGAGATTTCAACAACTATTTCTGGAAGTAAAAGTGCAACTTTTTTTAATTGTTCTTTTTTTTCTTCGTCAATTTCTTTAATATAAGTAATAAAATCAGCATTTAATTTAGAAACGCACTCTGTAATTATTTTTACAGCATCAATTTGAGATTTTTTTAAAAGAAAATCGGCTTGTGAATTAGCATAAGCTTTTAAAGATTCCATTTGTTCTATAATTTGTTCCACCATTGCATTAGCTTGTTGTGCTTCATATAGAAGCGCATCTATATGTTTTCTTCTCGCAAAAACACAAAATTTAATATTTGGAATCAAAATAAAATGAACTAAAAGATAACAAGATACAAATGTAATAAATAACCAAGTTATTTGATTAGAAAAATTAGATGGATCTAATTGAGGCATTTATTAAATATCAAAAATTTATTTTTTAGAAAAAATAGTGATAATACCCTATCATAAAACCAATAATTAATCAATAATTATTGATTAAGCTGCTGATATAAGTTCTTTCCATGATTTTACTAATGAGTTTCTAATATTTGTAACTTGTTTAAGATATATATCAGCTTCAGATATATCACTTGCCAACTGTAAAATATTTCCTTTGCCTGTTATTTTAGATCCGCTTTCTTCAGCTTTTTTTATTTTATTAATTCCATTTAAAATTAAATCTTTGAATGTATTAATTGAAGATTCACTGCTATTGTTTGTTGATATATTATCATCATTATTATAATTATTATTTGAAGGATAAAAATTCTCCCCTTTCAGTATTGGTAATTCATAGTTATTAAGATTATTATCAGAAAATATAATATCTACATCATTTGATGAATCTTTAATATTATCTTTATTAAAATCAATAAAATCATCAGGTAATTCTCTAATTTGTTTTGCACTGCGATCAATTTTATCAGATAAGAGATTATATGCTTTTTCTGCGGCGATATAACTTGATATTGGATTAAGTTTATTGTTATTCATTTTTATATTTTATTATTTTATGTATATTATTAAAAATTTGAACTATATTTTATATTATATAATTTTGCATGATTGTTTTTTATAACCCATTAGAAAAGCATAATCAACTACTTATTGTTGTTATTTTAAATTTTTATATTATTAAAGATTTTTATATATTAATAATAAGATAAAAAAATTTTAGATAATTTCAATATTAAATAACTTTATAAATTTAAGAAACTGTTAATATGAATAAATATCAATCTTCTATTTTATTATTTATTGAAGATTTTTTTAGTATTTTGTATATCATTGATAATATTATATGGAATTATATTGGGCTATTGGTAATTATATTTATTGGTATTTACTTAACTGTAGTATCAAAAGGATATCAATTTTCAATAATATTGAACTTGAAACATCATATTCAAAAATTAATACAAGATGAAAATAAAGACCAACCTGGAATAAATCCATTTTCTATATATTTTGCATCTATAGGTGGAATGATAGGACTCGGGAATTTAGTTAGTGTAGTGGCAGCTTTACTAATAGGTGGACCAGGTACTTTATTTTGGATGTGGATAAGTGCTTTAATCGGAATGTTAATAAAATACTCAGAAATATACTTAGGTATAGAATATAGGGTTTTTTCGCAAAATGGTTATAACGGGGGTCCTATGTATTATCTTAGACATGCTTTTAAAGATAATAAATTTTTAAAAAAAGTATTACCAATAATGAGTGCTACTTTTCTTTGTATATATGGCGCTGATGTTTCTCAGTTTTTAATTATTACAGATACAATGGTTACAAATTTTGGATTTAATAGAATCACAGTAATTATTTGTATATTATTAATGTTATTAATGACAACTTTAGGAGGTATAAAGCATTTTAGTAAAATTTGTGTTATTATGATGCCACCTTTTATGATCAGTTATACTATTATATGTATTATAATATTATCACTAAACTATACGAAAATTCCATCGGCATTATATCTAATTATTAAATCTGCTTTTTATGGGCATTCAGCTATTGGTGGATTCTTAGGTAGCACAATGATTACTGCAATGCATTATGGTACATCACGTGCTGTATATTCTGGTGATATAGGTATAGGATATGATTCAATAATACATAGTGAAACAAGAATAACAAAAGCAGAAAAGCAAGCACCAATTGCTGTTATGGCTTTATTATCAAATATATTCATTTCTTCCATGAGTGTTTTAATAGTTATTATTACTGATAAATGGACTATGATTGGCTTTAAACCATCTGAATACATTGGAGAAGCAATAAAAACAATAATTCCATCAAGATATGTTAATTTATATATAGGTATTTTATTTTTTATATCTGGATTTACAACAATTGCTGGATTTTTTGTTGTTGGACAAAAATGTGCAACATTTATAAATGAAAAATTCGGAAGAATTATATATATTTTTTATGGAATCACTGTATTTAGTTTATTTTCATTTTTTGATCAAAATAATGTTATGTTACTTATGAGTGTATCTGGAGGTATTTTAATGATAATAAATTTAAGTGGTATTTTTAAAATGCGAAAAAAAATTAAAATGCGTATATAAAAATAAATATCATAAAATTATAAATATCATGAAATCTTATATAAAAATATATATTTCATACTTTTATTGCTATGCTCATACCATGAAAAGTAGGAATTATTATTGAATAATATAATTCAGAATGAGCTAATTCCTGATTAAAAGAATTAATATTAATCCACATTTTTTTTAATTTTTTATCAAGTATTTCATCAGAATTAGAATAATTATTCATAGAATTAAATAATAACGTATTATCGGATATTATTAATCCTCCTTTTCTGAGATTCTTATTAGCAAATTTTAAATATTCTGGATAAGAATTCTTTGATCCATCAATAAAGATCATATCTATTTTTTCTTTTTCAAAAAATCGATTTTTTATATTATCTAAACAAATATCAGCATTATCATTAACTGTTATTAGATCCAAGTGTGAAAAATTAATAATATCTATATTTTCATTAATTATATTTGTTTTTTGATTTTTATCGCTTTTTTCATTAAAATTTTGATTATTTTTTTTTAAAGATAAATCTAACATGTTTTTTCTAAGAATAGAATAATATTTTTTATTTTTTTCAAATGTAATAAAGATAGATTTATCAGTTTTTATAGAATTGTCTGATGGAGAAACACATTCTAAAGCTTGTATAATATGAGCTGTTGAATATCCAATAAAACTTCCTATTTCTATTATTTTATTGGGTTTATGCAATTGTATTAACACTGATATTATTCTAGACTCAGAATATGATATTTGAATATGTTCTAAATGATCAGGTGAGGATTTTCTAATACTTTGATACTGATCAAACAACGAATATAAATTATCAATATAATTTTGTTTTTTCCTTTCAGGAATAAAATCATTCAATTTAGTCATTCATTAATAAAAATATAATTTCATAAATTGATAATTTTAATGAATCTAATAATTTTTTTTAAAAAAATCATTTTTTACAAACTTAAATAAATAACGCATAGTAATAACTCCTATTATATTAAATAATAGTCCTATAACCAATGTAACTATATCATAGTTACCACGTAAAATATTTGCAGAAGTTATTACACCTATAATAGAAAAAATAACTCCACATAAAAACTCTTTAGTAGTTATTTTTATATCTAAAAATCCAGCACATAAAGGAACGATAATCATCGGTTCCCAAAAATTATCTATAGTCCATAATAAAGATAGTAAGCTTTTTGCATTAAGTGCTATAGTGATTGCAATAAATCCTACTAAGCCTGACGAATATTTTGCAATGATTAATTCTGTTCTATCTGAGATTGATGGTTTCATTTTTTTAACTACATCATGAGCTAACATAATTCCAGTAGTATTTAACCAAGAATCAGCAGATGACATTATTACAGCTAAAATTCCAGCTATTACTAGTCCACGTACCCCTACTGGAAGAAATTTATCTATTGCATAAAACATAGCTATATCTGCTCTTTCTAAATTTGGAGCAACTGATTTTATTGATAAACTTATAATTAATAAAACTATAATTAATGGAAGAGTTAAAATTGCATTTATCTTCATTATTTTCTTTATTTGTTGTTCATTACCTGAAATAAGCATTCGTTGAATATATGTCGCAGCAGTACAAGGAAGTAAACAATATGAAATAAAGGAAACAAGTTCTGTAATATTATTCTTATTACTAAAATCGATAGATTTATGTGTATCTGGAAGATTTGCTAAAATTATCTCCCATCCTCCGGCAGCATAATAAATAACATATGCTGAAATTGGAAATGCTATAAATAATATAATAAATTGAGCAAAGTCAGTAACAATTACAGCTCTTACTCCACCAAAAACAGAATAAATAATAAGAACAATCATTCCACATAGGACCCCTATAATTTGAGATGTTCCTATAAAATATTCAAACATTTTACCCATTGCTAATACTTGTGCTGCTAATATTCCACAGCTTAAAGGTAATGAAAAAATATTTATTATCCATTTTCCACTAATACCGTACATTTTTTCCATTATATCGCTTAAACTAAGACAACCTTTAAATTTGCTAATATTTTTTGCGAAAACAAATCCAGTAACTAACCAAAAAGCTGGTCTTACTATTTGTGCTATACCATACACTAGACCTGACTCATATGTTCTCCCAATAACTCCTATTGTCATTCTAGCACCAATATATGTGCTAAATAATGTAGTAACAAGAAAAACTGTACTAATGATAGAGTCATCCTTACTTCCTAAAGCATAGCAGCGTATTGTTTTTATTGAACTAATTTTACTTAATCCAATTAATAAACAAAATATCAAATATGCTACTATTATTAGTATATCTTCAATAGATAAATTTGAACAAGAGAGATAGTAATTATTTTGGTTTAAAGGCATTTTAGCTAAAACATTTTTTTATTTATTTAGAGTGTTAAACAATGAACATAAATACAGCTATTTAATGAAATTTCAATAATTATTTATTTTATTCCATCATTCTATTTATTCTATAGGATATAGACTTCAGCATGTCTTCATATCTTATATCACCTTCATTTTGCGATAAATCAGCAATTGTTCTTGATACCTTAAGAACACGATTAACAGATCTCATTGACATACAAAACTTTGTTATAGCTTTTTCTAGAAGATTCTTTGCCTCTTTAGTTAAAATAACTGATTTATTTAAACAATCACCATCCAATTCAGAATTGAATTTTATTTCCCATCCTAATTTTTTATAGCGTTTATTTTGAATATCACAAGCAGATATTACTCTTTCTCTGATTTTAGTTGATGATTCATTAGACTCTTGCGAACTATACAATTGAGAATCATATAATATTGAATTTATTTCATCAGTTTGCACTTGAAGATCGAAACGATCAAACATAGGTCCAGATATCTTATTTTGATAATCATATGCGCATTGTGGAGCTTTTCTACATCTTATATTATTTATTTTACTACCATAATATCCACATTTACATGGATTCATTGCAGCAATTAGTAAAAATTTAGCAGGATATTTAACATGACCACTTGCTCTATCTAGAATTATATATCCATCTTCTACAGGTTGCCTTAATGATTCTAAACTATTTCTATGAAATTCTGGTAACTCATCAAGAAATAATATTCCATAATGCGCTAAAGTAATTTCACCAGGTCTAATATTTCTACCTCCACCAATTAATGAAGCCATGGAAGATGAAGGATGTGGAGAACGATATGGCCTCGAATTAATAAGTCCTATGCCATGATCAATTTCTCCAGCAATACTAGCTATAATATTAATTTCTAGTATTTCTTCTGTGGAAAGAGGTGGCATAATACTGGGAAGACGTTTAGCAAGCATAGATTTTCCAGACCCAGGTTGTCCAATCATAATCATATGATGTCTTCCTGCAGCTGCAATTTCGAGACCTTTTTTTGCAAGTGGCTGGCCCAAAACATCTTTTAGATCTAAATGTTTTTGATTAGATTCTTGTAATATATCAATTAATGAAACATCAGATTTATATCTAGGATTTTTTTTTGTAAAATGATGAATTATCTCTAATAAATGATCAAAAACAAAAATATTATTATTACTTGAATAAAGAGCTTCCATTTCATTTTCTGATGAACATATTATTCCCTTGTTCGCATTTTTAGCAGATACAGCTGCAGGTAGTATACCATTTACTCTATTAATCTCCCCACTTAATGATAATTCGCCCATTATTATAAAATTTTGAATTTCATCTTTAGGTATAATATTCATTGCTGTCAGAAGACCCATAGCAATAGCTAAATCAAAATGACTTCCTTCTTTTAAAAGATCTGATGGAGCTAAGTTAATAGTTATTCTTTTAGCTGGAAATGATAAGCCTATACTTGAGAAAGCAGCTCTTACTCTTTCTTTTGATTCAGCAATTGACTTATCAGCTAAGCCAACAATATTAAATATTGGTAATCCACCACTATCAATATGAGTTTGAACATCTATGTTGTTAGCTTCTATGCCAATAAAAGTAACAGTATTAATATTTGATAACATATCTTTACAGATTTTCTATAAAAAATTTTTATTATGAACAAATTGCAAAGTATATGATAATATATCACAATATACGTAAAAACTAATATCTATCTCTTTTTATCAATAAATTGCAATACTTGTATCACAATAGTAAAATATCACAAGCTCATTACCCAAGTATATAATTTATAAACTGTTGTCAATAAACTAATTAAATTATGTTTAAATCATCAAACTATCAACAAGATTCAATAAAAAAAAATTATATAACTATTAATAGATCTAATTTTATTCAAAATACTATTCCATTACGCCTTCATGATTATCTCGAAATAGATTTAAATCAACCAATAGAAGATTTAAAAACACCTTTTACAAAATCTTATAAAGTCAAAATATGTTCAAATTATAGTTCGAATGAAATAGATAATAGTAAATTTGCTATAGTTCATTATTGTCCTTCTTTATGTCGTCTAGATGATATAGAAAAACTAAAAAATAATCCAATAACTGGATTATTACCTATAATATCATCTAATCTCACTGAGATAGATGGATTTGAAAGAATTGTTCTTGTTACAAATTTTTCTAAAAGAAAAATTATTGATAATTTTTCGATTCATCGAATTAAGCAAATACTTTCAATAGTAAGTAAACTACATCATCTGAATATTATGCATGGTAATATTAATAATTCTACAGTTTATTATAATGAAGATAAAGATATAATTGAAATAGATAACTATTTTCATGCTCCATGTGGAAGTATACAATCAGAGATTTATGAATATGGATTAAGAGGATGTTCGCATCCATGTGGAAAAGGATCTGATGAATATATTGCTGATTATTATGCTATTGGAGTACTTATTCTAAATTCTTTTAAAAGAACTGAATTATTTAATTTTAATTTACATGATATTGCTATAGCAACAGCAAGAAAAGAAAGTTTCAATTATTTAAAAAAATTATTTCGAATAGAGGATTATGACTTACCTGATGAAATATCAGATATTTGTAATGTATTATTAAATGGAGATATTAATGATTGTATAAATATAAATAAAAATATTATAAATAAAAACGATAATACATGTAATATAATCAAAAATAATGCTAAAAATCATTCATATGATATAGAGAAAGATATAAATAATAATAAAAATAATAAAAAATATAATTCATTATACGAAATGAGTTTAGATATAATTTTTAACTGTGATGATAATCAATTTAAGATAAAAATTTCTAATGCATTCAATGATGAAAAAGTAAAAAAAGATGAAGATATTATTTATAGATCTATTATGATAGAAATATTAAATATTCGTAATGAAATTTATTATTATGATGATGTTTTTAACAGTAAAGATGAAATAACAAGATTATTATCTGCATTCTTTATTAGTAATTTAAATAAAAATAAGAATGACTATATATGCATTGGAAATACTTTTTTAAATATAAAAGAAATAGGTAATATGCTTAATTATGGTATTTATCAAAATGACAAAAAATTGATAAATTTATTAATTTATATTATAAAATCTGGCTATATAGAATCTATTTGTCGTTTATCTCATAATAAAAAACATCAATCTTTTGCTGTTATTATTAATACAGCAAATAGTATTGCTTCAAAAATCAATAAGTCTTTTTCAGATATAACAAATATTAACAAATTAGTTACAAAAGATGCTATTTCAATCAGTGAAAGTGATAATAATAATTATAATATATTAAGTAATAGCGATATTAACGAAATATATGAACGTAATATGAATATATGGTATATGATGTATTTTAGCAATCTAAATCAATATTCAGGACCAGAAGTAAATAATAAGATATGTTTCAGTGTTTATGAAGCCATAGAATTCTTTAATAATACATTATCATCACATATGAATGATATGAATAATGTAACTATTACTACAGATTTTTATGATTTTCTAATAATAAGTATGAAATTAAAAGATTGGCCATATTTAAAATCTATTGAAACTTTTAGATATATAAGAAATCATAAATATTATATTTTACTTGGAATAATAAACTCTTTTTATATTAAAAATACGAAACAAGGAATAAATATAGAAAATATTATAAAATCAATAGCAAAAAATCTATCATATTCTATTACTAGTTCTTTGCTTGGTAAATCTAATATAGAAATTGCTTCTAAGATCTTAGAGAAAGTTTATGAAACTGGTAATATAAATGATCTAATTTCAATATTTAATCACAATAAATTAAATAAAGATATGCAAAAATATCAAAAATCAGCAAAATATGTAAAAAAAATCGAAGAAATTATTAATATATATGATTTATATATTAAAGATGATGATATTATCTCACGTCATAGTAAAAATATTGCTATACTTATTAGCTGTGCCATTCTTATAACATCTACAATTATGATAATAACAAAAATATAATATAATTATTATTCTGTATTAAATTTTAATTATTTTTGTGATAATATAAATTCCATATAAAAAAGAATTAATATAAATTTGATTTAATAAAAAGATATGAAAATTTATTCAATCTATATTAAAAGTAGTTATAGAAATAATCTACAAGCATTAATCAATAGAGATACAATAATTAATACAAGATTTATTTCAGATTCTCCTTCTTTATTATTATTAATTTCTTCTTGGATTTGGTTATTTTGTCATAAATTTTGGATTTTAGGTATAATAATACTTATCATGAAATCATCATGCATTTTATTAAGTGAATATTTAGTAGATTATAAATATTATATTAGTCTTATTTCTTTGGGAATAAATTTACTATTATATTATAATAGTTCATTTTTATTAGAAAAAAAAGCTCAAATAGATGGATTTAGATTAATCACTACTATAGTAGCTAAAAATAAGGAAGAAGCTCAAAGAATATTTCTACGTGATACATATGTTGTCACAAAATTATAAAATATAATTTTATTAAAATTAATGCAAATTGCGAGAATTATTTAAAAATAAATATTTTTATATTTATTTTCTGATATATTTTGTAAAAAAATGCATTCACAAATCATTAGAGAAAATTGTAATATTTATGATTATATAAGTAAGTATGTAGATCTTAAACAAAGATCTCATGGAGAATTTTTAGGAATATGTCCATTTCATGATGAAAAAACACCATCATTTACAGTAAGTGAATACAAGAAATTTTTTCATTGCTTTGGATGTGGTGAGCACGGGGATATCATCACTTTTGCAATGAAATATCATAATATTCAATATATGGAAGCAAAAAAAAATATTGCTGATATATTTAAAGTTGATTTACCTATATCTATATCCTATAAAAATAATATAAATCAAGAATTATATTCTATTAATAAAATATCAGCAGAATGGTATCATGAAAATCTACTCAATAATAAAGATAATAATGCTCTAAAATATTTAGAGCTCAGAGGACTTATAGATTCGAATATATTAAAACAATATCAAATAGGATTTTGTCCCAATAATAATAAAGAATTAATTAATATATTAAAAAAAAATTTTTCTGATAATATTATCATTAATAGTAAAATCCTTGTCTTTAAACATAATATATCGCAATTTGTAAATCCACTTTCTGGTCGAATTATATTTCCTATACATGACGAATTTGGAAATATTATTGGTTTTGGAGGAAGAATTTTAAATGATTTTAATAAAAATAAAACTTATAATTCAAATAACTTAAATTATCAAAATCAAAATAATGAATTTATAAAACAAATACCTAAATATATTAATAGTGGAGAAACAGATATTTTTAAGAAGAGAGAAATATTTTATGGTTTATATCAGATATCACGTCATAATATATATAATAAACAGAATTATAATTCTACTAAATATAAAAATGATATTTATATTGTAGAAGGATATTTTGATGTTCTTTCTCTTGCAAAACAAAAACAAAATGTAATTGCTAGTCTAGGTACAGCTATCAATCAAAATCATATACATAATTTGTGGAATAAAGGTTATAATCCTGTTATATGTTTTGATGGTGATAATGCAGGTCAAAATGCTATGTTTCGTTTAATTAAAGAATCTATCTCTGATTTTACTCCAGAAAAAAATATAGAAATTGTCATTTTAAAAAAAGATGAAGACCCTAGTAGTATATCGCAAAAAAATATATTATGGAGTGAATATGCACAAGAAAATAGAAAATCAGCAATAAATTTTATATTTGATATCTGTTGTAATATAACGCATAACTCTAAACCAGAAGAAAAAGCTAGTGTTAGACAAATACTAAAAGATATTGCTAAAAAAGTAAAACATAGGGAATTATCATCTGAATATAAATTATATTTAGATAAATTATACTGGCAAAAAATTCGTCAAAATAATAAAAATATTAATAATAACTTTAATAATCTAAATAAATATTATTTATTTGAAAATGATATAAATATAGTAAAATTAAATAAAATTAGTCAGAATTTTATTAATATAATATCAGTTTTAATTTTACAACCAGAAGCAACTAATTCTAATATATATGAAAGATTAAGTGATCTTCCTGATATTTATAATGAAGATTTAATAAAAATAAAAAATACTTTATTAAATGGAGAAAATTGGGAAGATTGTTCAATTTCTAATGAAAATAAAGAGATTATTATAAATAATATTATTAAAATAAAAGAAAAATATAATAAAGAATTTCTATATCAAAATCTTGATAAATGGCTTTTGATAGAAGAAAATCACTTGATAGAAATTCAAATAAAAAAAACTCATCAGATAATTCTTAATGAGGTGAAAAAAAAATTTCCAGATGAAAATCTTCTTATGAAATTAGAAAAAAATATTATATCTTTAAAGCAAAATCAACAAAAAAGAAATATTATTATTAATAATAATATCGATAATATAATTGATATAAATGATTTATAATGATCTAATTAAAAAATAATATAAATAGTTATAAATAATAATTATAATACAATAAATAAAATAAATGACAAAGAAAAATGATAAAGAGTTTGAAGATACAGAAGAACAAAAGAAATTAGATTCAATAATACTACAAGTAGACAATGATGAAGATGATTTTTTTCTCGAAGATGAAAGTATAGTAGAGCCTGTATCTTTAGAAGGTGATAAAGAAGATGTTGTTAGTACAGATGATCTAAAAAATCCTGAATTCTCTGCATCAGATTATAAGTCAAGTGGAGATATTTTTAAGTTATATCTTAGAGCAATGGGTGGTATTAAGCTTCTTACTAGAGAAACAGAAATAGCAATAGCTGAAGATATAACAAATGGAAAATATAAAAAAATAAGAATTTTATTTTCTTTTCCTATTTCTTTAAAAAAAATTATTGAATGGGCAGAAAGTATTAATATGGGGAATATGAGTATACGAGAAATAATAGATGTAGAAACTATGTATTTTCGTGAATTTAATCAAGATGAACTTGATTCACATATTTCAAGAGAAGAATCTATATTTGATGATTTTGATGATGAAACAGAAGAAAATGATGAGGAAGTAAATTCAATGACAGAAATGGAAAATGTCTTGTTTGAAAGCGTAACAATTCTATTAAATAAAGCAAAAAATATTGCACAAGAAATTTTAGAATTACAGAAAATTAAATTAAAAAATTATTGTTCTACTTTCTTAATAGAAGAGAAAAAAATTTCTAACAATGAAATTAATAATATAAAATATTCCGAAGAGTACTATAATAATAAGATTATAGAACTCAGTGAATGTATGAGACAACTTTATATTAATGAAAATGTATCACAAAATATTGCAGATATTTTACAAGAACAAAATAAAAACATTTTAAGTTATGAAAATGAGATTCTTAAAATTTGTATATCATCAGATATTAACCGCATAAAATTTTTAAATCTATATCATGGAAGTGATAATTTAGATTGGGTACAAAATGTTAAAAAGATTGCAGGAAAAAATTTTGATTTTCCATCTTGGTCTGCAAAAATTAAGGATATACTTAAAAAAATGGCCAATTATGCAGTTGAGATAGGATTAGATTTAATAACTTTTAAAGAAAGTATTAATTCATTAAGACAAGCTGAAAGAAAGATAAAAATAGCAAAAGAACAAATGATAGAAGCTAATTTAAGGCTTGTAATATCAATAGCAAAAAGATATGCAAATCGTGGACTTCAATTTTTAGATCTTGTTCAAGAAGGTAATATAGGATTGATGAAAGCAGTAGATAAATTTGATCCACAGCGCGGTTATAAATTTTCAACTTATGCAACATGGTGGATACGTCAAGCTATAACTAGATCTATTGCAGACCAGGCTCGAACTATAAGAATTCCTGTTCATATGATAGAAACAATCAATAAAATGTTACGTATAATAAAACAATTAATTCATGAATTGGGAAGAGAGCCAACTCCAGAAGAAATTGCAGAAAAAATGGGTCAATCTGTTGAAAAAATTATAAAAACACTAAAAATAGCAAAGGAACCCGTTAGCTTAGAAAATAAAGTTAGTAGTGATGATTCTAGTGTTCTTGCAGATTTTATACAAGATCCTAATTCTGTGACACCATTAGATGCTGCTATATGTAATAGTCTCAGAAAAATAACAACAGCTGTGTTATCTTCATTAACACCGAGAGAAGAAAGAGTATTGCGTATGAGATTTGGAATAGGTCTGAGAAGTGATCATACACTTGAACAAGTAGGTCACTTATTTGATGTAACTAGAGAAAGAATAAGACAAATAGAAGCAAAAGCATTACGTAAAATGAGGCGACCAAGTAGATGTAGAGGTCTTGCAGGCTTTCTTGAAACTAAAAATAATAAAAAACCACTTTATCAAAACAATGATTCTGGTGATGATAGTAGCACTGATGATAGTGATTATGATGGTGGATACGATAATGATACTGATGAAAAGTACAATAGTGAAGCAAATGCAGAATAATATTTTTTACATATCTTATTAATTTTTTTCATAAGTTTAAACGTATCAAAAATAATATTAAATATATTAAATATAATTTTATTAATATAAAAATGTTTTTCTCATGAAAGCATGAATAAATGCTATATCTTTAGAGTGACTTAAAATATTTGTTAATTTAATATAACTTCTTATAATTTTATTGTTATTTTTTTTCTGTTCATCAGATTCTGAACTTATATTTTCAGAATCAGCTTTAGAATTAAAAATATCATTAATTTTATCTGTTGTACTTTTATTTAATTGATTTAATTGTTTTATTTCAAAAATTGCTAATCTTAAAATTGCTCTAATAACATATGCTATATCTTTTAACCCCCATTTTCCTTCTAAATTTTCTTGAATTATATCATCTATATGATTTTTGCAGTATAATATTTTATTTGTTATCTCAATTATAAAAGATATATAATCCGCATTTAATTCATGTTTTTTCAGTGTTTTATATAATACACCATTATATCCATATAGATTCTCTTCATTATCTTCATCATTAAAAGTTTCTGGTTTTTCAAAGAAATGAATTACTTCTTTGAAATTATTATTGTCTTTTGAATCTAAGCTTTCATCTTCAATACAATTTTTAATAAGTTTAAAGACATTATTAACAACTTCAGAACTAGATTTTTTATAATTATATTCAATGAGCATTATGTCATACATGTACATTATTTGTACTAAAATTAATCTAGTTTGTGTATCTAATTTTGTTATTTTTTTATTTTTTATTAAGATATTTTCTATGTTCATATGTATATGAATTTTATGAATTAAGTTTTTATGAATTAAATAATTTTATAAATATATTTTATTTAACACAGCATATATAGTCATGGAAGTATTAATATTAAAAATAAATAAAAAAACATTAAATAAATTTTTAAAATTTTAAAATGAATTTGCTTTGTATAGATACTTGTTGTGGATTTTGCTCTGTAGCTCTCTATAAAATAGAAATTAATAAAGATAGTAAAAAAAAGAAGTATTATAGTAATAATATCAATAATAATGATTTTTCAATTGATTTTAAATTAGAAATTTCAAAATCTATTGATTATCTTAATATGCAAGTTGAAACTATATCTTCAATAACACAAGAGATTATATCTGAAGTTATAATGAATAATTTGAATAAATCAGATAATAAATCAGATAATATAAATAATAATCTTAAGAAAGATAATAATAAAATATTTAGTTATATAGATGCTATTGCTGTTACAACTGGACCAGGTAGTTTTACAGGGAATCGTATTGGTTTAAGTTACGCATATGGAATAAAAATGAGTCTTTCAGAATTTCCTAATGAAAAAGAACAAAATTCTAAGAAATTCCCTATAATTCCATTTAATACTTTAGATTGTATAGCCTCAAAAGCTTTAGATAAAATTCAAGATAAAACTAATTTTCAAGATAAAATTAATTATAGTGAAAATATTGTTGCTTTATTACCAGCAGGAATTGATAAAAATGGTGAAAATTTATATTATTATAGTAGATATAGCTGTAAAAAAAATACTCTTTACAAAGATACTATTTATAATAATAAGATAAATTTATATCGTGATATTGATTATAAAATATCAAGTCTTAATGAAATTTATAATGATATAGAAAAAAATATCAATTATTCATTTTCTGAATATAAAAACGAAATATTTTTTGGAAATTGCAAAGAATTAGATATTAATTCATATATTAAAGCTGAAGATATTATATTAGGAGTAAAATATATTCCAACTTATAATAATATAGTAAATAAATTATTATTTATATCAATATCATCTAATATTGAACTTGAACTAAATGAGAAAGAATTTAAAAAATTTAAAGAGGATACTTATAATTATCAGTTGAATATATATCATTATCCTTTACCTTACTATATTAAAAACCCTAATATAGGATAATATTACATTAATATTATATTATTATATAACAAAAAAACTTTTTAATATTTTTAATATTCTTTTTTATCTATCAATAGAAATAGAAGAATTCTGATCACCTTTCAGAAATGAAAGAATTCTCATTATTTTTAGAAGTGAAATATTTACATATACGAGATGGAATATTAATAAGTGGTTTTATAATGAATTTAAATATCACAGATATCAATATAAAAGAAAACTTTATCAATTTAAGAGATAATAGTATTATGCTTCTCGTTAGTGTTTTAGTAAGGGGTTTTATTTTTATAAAATAATCTCTCATCTCTTTTAGTCCTTTAATAGGTGCAGAAAGAAGGCTATCTCTTATATCTTCTTTTTTTGCTGCTTCCAAGAATACATTAATATCATTTATTTGTTCTTGTATTAGTTCTGCTTTCGTTTTCCTAATCATATTCTTACTTAAAACAACTGCCTTATTGCTAGTTTTTTTTAAGATCTCTGTACTAATACCTAGATGTCTTCCTATCTCTTTAATTGTACTTTTATTTATATAATGAATATTAATTATACTATTATTATCACCCAACATTTTTTGTTGTTGCAAATTACTCCTATATAATGAAATCTCATGAGATAAAAATATTGTTTTATATATTTTAGTAATTATATTCTTATAATGATGTATTAATATTAGACGTTGTATAATATCTATATCTTCATTATTAATATGCTTAATATGCTCAAAAAAATCTTGATCATTATACATAATATCAAAATCATTTTGATCATTATATGTAATCTCACAATAATCTTTTAGATAATAATATTTTAGATATATTTCATATAACTTTAAAAAATCTTGTTTTCTTTCTTCTTGAGTCATTTTTTGATTATTTTGTGTAATATTCTCTTGCATAAAATATTATTTATTCTTTATTAAATTAATTGTAGAAATTACTATAATTAATAGAATAGATCAAAATATAATAAATAATATGTAATAAGAAAGATTCTTTATATTTTATGTTATATTATGTTATTTTTTAATATCTTCTATTATCATTAATATAAATATAATTTTATAATACGATTAATATAAATATAATTATAAATAATTTATAATTATCTTCTTCTATTATTTCTGAATAGAATTATTATTACTTTGAGAATTAAAAATATTAGCTATACTCTTATATACATGAGATGAAATATTAATAATTGGTTTTATAATGAATACAGATATTAATTTAAGAGGAAATTCAATAAAAAGTGTTACTACTATTGCAGATAGAGTATCTTGTACATAATCTTTTATTAGATTATGTTTCATCTTTATAAGATCAGCTTTAGTATTTTCAAGATTAGAAATATCGTACTTTATGCTATTATCAAGTTGTATACCTGATTTTTTTAATGTATTCAAGAATACATCAATATCACTTATTTGTTGTTGTATTGTTCCTTTTGCTGAAGTTGTAATTCGAGGTACTGCTTTACATTTCATGATATCTTCATTAATATTTAGATCTTTTGCTCCTATATTCTGAATAATATCTGATCTTTTATTTATTTCTTTAAGAATATCTTCTTTTTCTCCTATTTTTTCAAGAATATTTAATTTTTCTTTCATATCTTTAAAAAGAATTGTTTTTTTGTCTGTATTTTTTGTCTTTTTAATAAGATTTATTTTCTCTTCCACCTCTTTAAGAGCATTTGATCTTTCTTCTCTTTCTTTAAGAATATAATTATCATCATTAACTATAGTAATTTTTTTATTATCTTCAATTGAACCACATATTGCAATAATTATTCTACTAAAAGAACTATTTATTAGAGGATTAAAACTACAACTATAATAAATAGATTTAAGTTCAGAATTATTACTAGAACAATTACTTTGCGTATCAGGATGAGAATATTTAAAATATATTTGGTATAATTTTAAAAAATCTTGTTTTCTTTCTTCTTTAGATATTTTTTGATTATTTTGTGTAATATTCTCTTGCATAAAATTATTATTTTTTTGTATTATTAATTATAATTTCTAATAAATTATTCTTTATTATATATATTATAATAAAATTCAATAATAATTCAATAATAATTTTTATATATTACTTATTATTTATTCTTTATTAAATTAATTGTAGAAATTACAATAATTAATAGAATAGATCAAAATATAATAAATAATGTGTAATAAGAAAGATTCTTTATATTTTATGTTATATTATTTGAAATATTTTTTGGAAATTGCAAAGAATTAGATATTAATTCATATATTAAAGCTGAAGATATTATATTAGGAGTAAAATATATTCCAACTTATAATATTATACTAAATAAATTATTATTTATATCAATATCATCTAATATTGAACTTGAACTAAATAAGAAAGAATTTAGAGAATTTAAAGAGGATGCTTATAATTATCAGTTGAATATATATCATTATCCTTTACCTTACTATATTAAAAACCCTAATATAGGGTAATAATATAGGGTAATATTACATTTACATTAATATTATATTTATTATATAACAAAAAAACCTTTTAATATTTTTTAATATTCTTTTTTATCTATCAATAGAAATAGAAGAATTCTGATCACCTTTCAGAAATGAAAGAATTCTCATTACTTTTAGAACTAAAATATTCACATATACGAGATGGAATATTAATAATTGGTTTTATAATCTCCTTAATAATCAATTTACGCACTTTTTTAGGATAAAGTATTAATAAAAAAGGAACAGAAATAATATTTGTAATTAAATAAAGAAGTGGTTTAATCAGATTTTTTCTAATTGGTTCAAAAAATTTATTTATAACTGGATCAAGAAATTTATCTTGAATTGATTCAGGTGTAAGGTTATATATCAGTTTAAAAGGGAATACTATAATATTTTTTATCCCATATACAAAGAAAATTGGTATCCTCTCTAAGAATTTAGAGCCATGTTTATAACACTCTTCTGGTATAAAGTAGGAAGATATTCTAATAATTGGTTTTATAATGTCTTTAATAATAAATTTACAGAAATCTTTAGGATCCGTTATTAAAAATAAAGGAAGAAAAATAATACTTGTAATTAAATAAAGAAGTGGTCTAATCAGATATTTTTTAATTGGTTTAAAAAATTTATCTATAACTGGATCAAGAAGTTTATCTTTAATCGGTTCAGGTAAAAGTTTATATATCAGTTTAAAAGGAAATACTATAATATTTTTTATCCCATATACAAAGAAAACTGAAATGTCCTCACTTAACCTATAACCTCTACACTCTTCTGGTATAAAGTAGGAAGATATTCTTTTGAATAGTCTTTTGTTTTCGGCTATAGCTTGAGCTTGATCTTGGGCTTGATCTTGGGCTTGAGCTTGAGCTTGGGCTATAGCTTGAGCTTGAGCTTGAGCTTGGGCTTGAGCTTGGGCTTGATCTTTAAGTCTGTTTTGACGTAAAATTTGAACATCTACCTCCCCCATAGGATCTTTTTTTAAAGATTCAAAATCTTCTATAAGATTATCTTTATCTCTTAAATTTTTTAGATTTTGAAGCATATTCAAAGCTATATCAATATTTTCTTCATGTGTTTTATTACTTATGCTTTGAATATCAATACTATTGATGGTATTTCGATCAATACCTAGAGACTCTCCCATCATTTTAACGATTTTAATATTCTGTTCGACAGTTGATATGTTCTTACTTTCTAATCTAATATTGATTTGACTTATATTTTCAAATGAATCTAAAGAATTTATAAGACGAAAAAAGAAATTTGATATAAAATCTTTCTCTCTAGGTGATTGTGATGATGAATACCTTAAAAATATCGGATATAATTCTAAAAAAGCTTGTTGTTTTTGTTCTATAGTGATTTCTTGATTATTTTGCATAAAATTATTATTTTTATATATTATTTATTATCTGCTTTTTTATTAATTTTATTAAATTAATTGTAGAAATTACAATAATTAATAAAATAGATCAAAATATAATACTAATAATATTTATATCAATATCATCTAATATTGAGATTGAACTAAATAAGAAAGAATTTAAAGAATTTAAAGAGGATGCTTATAATTATCAGTTGAATATATATCATTATCCTTTACCTTACTATATTAAAAACCCTAATATAGGATAATAATATAGGATAATATTACATTTACATTAATATTATATTATTAATATAGAAAAAACTTTTTAATATCCTTTTTTATCTATCAATAGAAATAGAAGAATTCTTATTATTTCCAGAAGTGAAATATTTATGTATACGAGATGGAATATTAATAATTGGTTTTATAATATGTTCATATATTAATTTAAGAGGACGTAGTAGAATAGAAATTATAATACCTGTAATATCTTTTATTTTATCTTTTATAAATGTTCTAATAGGGTGTAATTTCTTCAGAGCATGATATATTACATATTTTACATCGTCTTCCATATGTTTTTGATCATTGAATTTTTTTACTATCTTCAATACTGCATTAAGATCATTTACTTGTTTTTGTAATATTACTGAATTCTTTGTAATTATATTTTGATTCAAACGAACTACTTCCTCTTGAGTTCTTATTAAAATATCTTTGCTAATACCTATATTTCTTTCTATATCGTTTATAGTAGCAGTATTAAAATTTATTTTATATATCATATTAATTATAACATAATAATACTCAAATAGTGTTGCACTTAACATATCTATCTCATTATCTGTATTAATAGATTGATCTTTATAATTTTCCATTAGAAATTTATATCCTAGAGCCATCTTATATAACTCTAAAAAATGTTGTTTTTGTTTTTCAGTAAGATTATTTTGCATAGGTTCTTGATTATTTTGCATAAAATTATTATTTTTTTATAATGTTAATTGTAATTTCAAATAAATTATTTATTATTATATATATTTTTTTTATATAAATAAACAAGAGTATAATATATATTATAATGAAATTCAATAATATTTTATATATTACTTATTATCTGCTTTTTTATTGTATTAATTGTAGAAATTACAATAATAATAGATCCAAATATAAGATTTATTGTTACTTTTTCATCAAATAAAAAATAACCAAATATTGTTGATATTATTAATTCTAGATAACGCAGTGGGGCTAATATAGTTAATGAGGCCAAACTATAAGCTTTCAAAATACAATACAAAATAATATTGCTTCCAAATCCTAAAATTATGAAGTACGGTAAGTCGTTTAAGTTGAAAATTTTCCAATTATTAAGTGCAGGTATTATAAAAAATAGTCCTGCAAAAAAATTTGAGTAAAAAAGCATAATTATTGTTTTTTCACCTTTATTTATAAGTATTTTATTTATTATATCTAAATAAGCAAAAAGTATAGCAGATATAATAAATCTGATAATAATTAATGTATCAAGAAATGATGATGGATTTATTGCAATAATAATTCCGATAAATCCTACTATTATATTAATAATAATTTTTATATTAGCTTTTTCTTTGAGAAAAATGATTGCTAATACCACTAAAAATATAGGAATAGTAAAACTTATTGCTGTAACTGTAGCAAGTGGTATTTTTGATATACCATTTACCCAAAAGTACATTGATATACTTAATAATAAACCACGAATTAAATGCTGTTTAATGTAATTGGTCTTAAAGGATGATTTAATTTTTTTTAAAATTGAATCATTTTCAATATTTTGACTATAAAATTTGTAATTATAAAATGAATTAAATATTATTATTGGAATTATACTTAATGATCCAAAAACAAATCTTGTAAAAACTATTTGTTCTAAATTAAAGCATAATGTATATTTTTTAGTTATAACGTCATTAAGTGAGCTTATAATAAGTGATGCTATCAACCAAAATATACCACAAATAATTTTAAATCTATCAGTTTTTATACTATTTTCTGACAACTTTTTTAATGTAAAATTTCAGGATTTTGAGAATTTTTTAAAAATAAATTTTTCAAAAATTTATAAGGAATTTTAATTAATTTTTCATAAGTAAAAAATAATCCTTTTATAAGATATTGAAGTATTCTTTTAATAGGTTTAAATTTATTGTTTATATCATTGCTATCATTTTTTAATGCGTCTGTGAGTTGTTTTCGAAATTGAAGAATACTATATGTATTAAAAACACTATTTATATTATTTTCACTAGAAAATTTATCTAATGATATATTATATCTTAATGATATTTCTGATAATTTATTGAGATCATTATTTAATTCATGTAATACTGAAATATTATCTTTTAGATTTCGTTCTTTATTTTCTATTTCATTTATTTCTATAGTGCAACTTTTATAAAATTCATTTTCTCTTCCATTATTATTTTTAAAGTATATATTCCAAAGATTGCCAAGATATGCATCTGTAGAAATATTATTAGTCAGAGTACTAATATCAAAAAAAATTTCAATAGAAATAAAATTTCTATCTTGAAAATCTTTATTTATATAAATTATATTATATTTTTGATATTTTACATATAATTCATATAATACTAAAAAATCTTTTTTCCTCTGTTTTTGAGTAATTTTTTGATTATTTTGCATAAATTTATTATTCTTTATTATTAATTATATAATTTTAAGATAATTGTTTTTTTTTATTATATATATTTTTTATTAATATAAGTTTATATACGTAAAATAAAAATATTTTTATTCTAAGTTAATAAAAAAATACTAAGAAATACTAATTTTATGCAATAATTAAAAGTTATATACCTATATTTTTTATATTATACTTTATTCTGAACAAAATTTTACTACACGTTCAACTTCTTCTTGCATAGAAGAAAAAACATTCTCTCCAATAAATTTTTCCCAAATGCAGCCTAAAATGCCTTTTATTGATAAAATCATCGTAATTTTTAAACCATCTTGTACTTCTTCAATGCTATAAGTTTTAAAGACCTCAGCACCTATAAGAGATTTTTTAATAGTAAAAGATTTTCGATCATCTACTTCAGATAAAATAAATTTTTCAGTCTTTTGAGAATTATATGTTAAGGTAATTTCAGCATCTTTCTGAAAATTATCTTTAATTTCAGAAATATTTATATTATTATCCCATTTATTCCAATTATTTACATCTTTCCAAGCATTCCATATATTTTCGTGTTTAATATTATTAAATATCTTACTAGAAGTTTTTTCGCAATTTTTCCACATATCTTTGTTTAATTTATTTGTTTTCAAAAATTATTTATTACTATAAATAATATATGAATTTTTTAATGAAGTAAATAACAAACATTTTTAGAACTTTCTTTATAAGAGTTATAAGAGAAATAAAAATCTATATTAATATATTATATATATTTTTAATATATATCTTTAATGAATTAAGAATTTAATAATTTTTTATTTTAGCTTAAGCTTTTTTTTATCAAAATTATATATATATATCTAAAAATATTTAATATATTAAATATTATTGATAAATTTTTTAATATTTATAAAAATAATTTATAATGATTTTATTTGCTAATAAAAACAAACTTGCATTTTTATATTTTTTTCTTGCATTAATATTAAATATTATAGGATCAATTACATTATATTCAATAAATCCAGCCATTGCTGTAAAACATTGGCAATCCAGTTGTATATTTTGTATAATATCTTTAATTTTCATATTTATACCTAATAATACAATAAAAAAGATAACTACAATATCTTATATTGGATTAGTTATTGCTTTAATAATAACCATACTTTTTGGTCATAGCGCAATGGGTGCACAAAGATGGATTCAGATAGGGCCAATTGGTATACAACCATCTGAATGGGCTAAAATAACAACAATAATGATAATAGCAAAATACTTTGATGATATACCAATATCACATATAAAAAAATGGAGATATTTAATACAACCATCTATATTAATTGCAATTCCATCAATTTTAATATTAAAACAACCTAATTTGGGCACAACTATTATTTTATGTGCTAGTAGTTTTTCTCTATTCTTTTATGCAGGAGTAGATATAAAAAAGATATTACTTGTTTTATTATTAATGATATTATTAATTCCTATAGTGTGGAACTTTGTTCTATTAGGATATCAGAAACAAAGAGTTATGACATTTTTAAATCCAAATTCTGATGTTTTAGGAGCAGGTTATAATATATTACAATCACAAATTGCTATTGGCAATGGAGGAATTTGGGGACAAGGATGGAGGAAAGGAGTTCAAAATACTCACAATTTTTTACCTGAACGACATACAGACTTTATTTTATCAGTATTTGCTGAAGAATTTGGTTATATCGGAGTTATAATTATTTTATCCATATATTTTATGATGTTTTGCATAGGATTATTGCTATGTAATCGAGTTAAAGAGCATATGAATAAATTATTAATTATAGGATTAAATTTTATGATATTTATTCAACTATTTATTAATAGTGGCATGATATCAGGATTAATACCAGTAGTTGGTGTTCCATTACCTTTCATATCATACGGAAGATCATATTTATTAACATGTTGGCTGTGCGTAGGTTTAGTTTTAAACTGTTGCAAAGATAGCAAATAGCAAAAAATAATAAGGAGAAATAAAAAAACTAGAAAAATTAGAAAGATGTGGTATGAGTATAATAAAAAGATAGAACTTTAAATTAAAAAGTATATAAAAATATATAAATAAAATATTTTAAAAAAAATATTAGTAATAAGTCTCAATAAAAAGATTAATGGAGAAGAAGTATAAATAAAGTATATAAAGGTATAAAATTATATACAAATTATAAATTTCTATAAATAAAGTATATATATATAAAATTAGTTAAGATTGATTAAAAAACTAATAATAAAACTAATTTAAATTAAAAAGTATATAAAAATATATAAAAAGAATATTTTAAAAAAAATATTAGTAAAAAGTTCAATATAAAAGATTAATGGAGAAGAAGTATAAA
>NZ_JARGYU010000003.1:0-177188 GCF_034471385.1 Lyticum sinuosum
TTTATACTTCTTCTCCATTAATCTTTTATATTGAACTTTTTACTAATATTTTTTTTAAAATATTCTTTTTATATATTTTTATATACTTTTTAATTTAAAGTTCTATCTTTTTATTATACTCATACCACATCTTTCTAATTTTTCTAATTTTTTTATTTCTCCTTATTATTTTTTGCTATTTGCTATCTTTGCAACAGTTTAAAACTAAACCTACGCACAGCCAACATGTTAATAAATATGATCTTCCGTATGATATGAATTTTTCATTATAAACTTTTCATTTGTACCATTTCACCAAGGAAATCACCACCTAATATATGATAATGAAAATGATAAATTGTCTGCATTCCATGTATTCCAATGTTAGTTGCTATACGATATCCACTATTTTTGAGATCAAGTAACTCAACTGCTTTATTTATTGCATCTGTGAGCCCATGTATTTCATCTACTGATGCTTTCGTATAAAAATCATTCCAATGAATATATTCTTTTTTAGGAATTGCTAAAGCGTGAACTGGAGCATTAGGATATAAATCATGAAAAACTAAAGCAAAATTATTCTCATAAATCTTATCACAAGAAATTTCTCCTCTAAGAATTTTTGCAAAAACATTTTCTTTGTTGTACATTTGTAATAACTAATAAATAATAACTATAAAAAATTAACAATTAACAATTCATTTATTAAAAAAATAAATATAAATAATATATATATGTATAAAGAAATAATTACACATAAATATAAATAATAAATGGTATTGTTTTTAATGTCTATTAAAAAATTTTAATCTATTCTACTAATTCTACTATTATTATTGCAATTTCTACAAATAACGCAATAAAAACAGATAATATAAGTATTTAATTAAATTTATTATTGTATTTTGTGAAAATATATATTATTATTCAGAATATTCAAAACAACAACTCATAAAAAAATAAAAATTTATGCAAAATAATCAAAGAATTCCTGATGAACAACAAAAACAAGATTTTTTAAAATTATATGAAATATATCTAAAGTATTCTATTATTCCTAATCAAAATAACAATAATGTAAGACTTAATAATATCCTTCTAGATCTTCAAATATTTTCTGGCCGTTTCATTATAAATAGTTTTAACGAAATTCTACATATTCAAAGTAATAATATTAATATAGATGATCAAAAATATATTAATATAGATGATATGAATACTTCTCTCTCTTTGCATGTAGAATATTTTCTAAATGGAGATATCATACAAAATATTAAAATGAATGCCAAGAATTCGAGTGAAAGTCTACTTAAAAAAACAGCAAATGAAATAGGACAAGAACAAATAAATGATATCAAGACATTCTTATCTATATCAAAAAAATACAATATTATCAACCAAGAAAACTATCATCTTGAGACTTTAAAATATAATCTTATCGATAGATTCTGTCCTATTAAAGCATACATAAATAGGAAGAGAAATACTATTATGGTTTTAAGAACAGCAATAAAAAACGCAGACAAAAAAATATCTAATATTCCGGCAATTCTACATTCATATTCTGTTATGATTTTTTGTATTTTTATATATAAGTCATATAGTATATGTAATCGTATAGGTAAAGGTATAGCTAAAATTTTTACTTCTAAAAATAATAATAATTCTATTAGGAGATAATACTATAGAAAAAGATAAAAATTGTAATTATATTAATCATAAAGTATTGAAATTAATTATAAAATTACATATTATTTATCATTTTTTACTATAATTTATCATTTTTTACTATATTTTAAATACAAAATTTTTAAATACAAAATAGATTATATTTGTATTTGTATAATCAGTAAAAGTAGAACTATATAATAAAATATTTAAATAAATTCCACTTTTACTAATATTTTCAAGAAATTTGAGTACTATTTCTTCTTTTTTTATCATTATTATTTAGATCATTATTATTTAGATCATTATTATTTAGATTTAGACTTTTTGATCTTTTTCTATTTACTTCTCCTAATACTACTGCAATACCATTAATCTGTTCATTTAGATTTTGCGCCGGCTGTTGTCCTTCCCCATGTTGTAGTCCTTCCACCTGCTGTTGTTGTTGACCTCCTAGTCCTTTTTGCGCCTGCTTTGGTACTTCCCCCGGCTGTTCTTGCACATTCTGTTGTACTTCTAGATTAGGCTCTTTATCTAGATCTACTTGATTCCCCTGATCAATCTTAATACTCCCCTGCTGCTGTCCTTCCACCTGCTGTTCTTGCACATTCTGTTGTTCTTCCCCCTGCTGCAGTCCTTGTTGCACATTCTGTTGCACCGGCTCTTCTTGCACATTCTGTTCTACTTGCACAGGCTGTTGTACTTCTAGATTAGGCTCTTTATCTAGATCTACTTGAATCTCCTGATTTTTTTTCTTAATCTTCTGCTGCAGTTCTTGTTGCACATTCTGTTGTTCTTCTAGATTAGGCTGTTCATCTAGATCTACTTGAATCCCCTGATCAATCTTAATCTTCTGCTGCTGTCCTTCCACCTGCTGTTCTTGCACATTCTGTTGTTCTTCCCCCTGCTGCAGTCCTTGTTGCACATTCTGTTGCACCGGCTCTTCTTGCACATTCTGTTCTACTTGCACAGGCTGTTGTACTTCTAGATTAGGCTCTTTATCTAGATCTACTTGAATCTCCTGATCAATCTTAATACTCCCCTGCTGCTGTCCTTCTAGGTTGTTTTTAGGCTGTTCTACTTGCACTTGACCTCCTAGTCCTTGTTGCGCCGGCTGTTGTTGCACATTCTGTTCTACTTGCACCGGCTGTTCTACTTGCTGTTCATCTAGATGACTCCCCTGTTGCTGTTCTTGTTGCTGCTGTCCTTCCACCGGCTGTTTTTCTTGCACATTCTGTTCTACTTCTACTTGATTAGGCTGTTGTCCTTCCACCGGCTGTTGTTGCGGTTGTATTTTCTGCAGTGATTTCTCTAGGTCTTGTATTTGTTTTTGTTGATCCAACTGTTGTAACTGATTTAGGTTTTGTTGCAGGTCTTGTATTTGCTGTTGTATTTGCTGTTTTTGCTTAGGTTGTTGTGGCTGCTCTAGACTTTGTTGCAGATTTTCTATTTGTTGTTGTATTTGCTGCTTTTGTTGTATTTGTTGCTGTACTTCCACTAATTTTTGTTGCATTCCCTGTATTTGAGCTTGTTGGTCTTGATTCAGCTGCGGCTGCTGCTGCTCCTGTATTTCCACTAATTTTTGTTGCAGTTCTTGCATTTTCTGTTGCTGCTGTATTTGTTTCTGTATTTGTTCTAGAGTTTTATTTACTTGCTGCTGCTGCTCACCGTCCAACCATTGCGCTTGCTGTTGTATTTCTTTTAGTTTTTGTTGTAGTTCTTGTATTTGTACTTGTTGGCCTGGATTCAGCGGTTGTTGTTGTACTTCTGCTAGTTTTGTTTGTAATTCTTGTATTTTCTGCTGTATTTGTGGTAAATGTATAGATGCTTTTTCTAATTCTGTTTTCTTAGTTTTCTGATTAGAATTATTTTCATAATTTACGCAAATATCTCTTAATTTCTTTGCTTTTTCTTCTGGTAATGGGTAATGATCTCTCCATTTTTTCTTAGCAGCATTAATCCCTTCTTTAAATGGATTTTTTCCATTTATTATACCTTTAAATGCACCTTTTAGAAAAGCAGCACTTGTAGATATAGAAGCAGTAAAAAATTTTATCACAGATACTACGCCACCTATAAAAGTTTTTTCGTCTTCATTAATAAATAAAAGCGCAAAAGGTCCTAAAATTAATGACCATGCTGCAAATTCCTTAAAGCCGCTAAAATAATTAGAAATATTTTTAGGTGGTTCTGGTTTATTAGGATCAGGAGTAATCCATTCCTTTGCTTGATCAGATAATGATTGAAAAGTTCCCTTTTTTGTTACACCAAACGGATCTTTTTTCATTGATTTTTCTATTTTATCAATCGAAATAGGTTTTTTATATTTTAAATCAAGATTATAAGCTCTTGATTCTCCATATGTAATACCTGATCTAGCATGTAATTTTAATTTACTAGCGAATTGAGTTATAGTTTGGTCATTTAAACTATCAAGATCAGTCTTTGAAATAATTGCATAAAAATAATTTGCATGTTTAAGATAAAATTCATCATTTCTTTGTTGTTCATTTTCCCCATTTTGAGGAAGAGTATCAGATAGGATTAAATGTGCTAATTTGCGAGCATTATCCTTTATTTTTCTTTCTTTTGCTGATTGTGAATTATTTGAAAAGTTATTTTCTAATAACTTACGTTGAATTATATCGTTTGATTTTACAATATCACTAATCTCTCCTTTATTATCAGATTGATATTTTTCTAATTGTTTTAAGAATTTTTCCTTATTTATATCAAGATCTGCTTTTAGTTTATTGACACTATCTTCTAGAGTCTTAAGATCTGCTTGATTAGAATTATCTCCCTGAGCTTTTTTTTCTTGCAATTTATTTGATTCCTCTTCAAAATCTTTCTGTAATTTTACACAATTGTCTAATTCTTGTTTAAAATTAAAATTTTCATTATTAATTTTAAAATTAAATGCTTCTTTAAATTTGTCTGATCTATTTTGATCTTTTAATATATTACTTAAAAAATCCTGCATGTCTTCATCTTTGCTCTGATGAAAACTTCTATTATTGTCTTTTATTGAACTTTTTTGTATCATCATATCTGTTAATGATAGCATATCACTATATATTTCAGATTGATCAACTTTTTTAAATTCTTTAACTAAATCATCTAACTTTTCTTTTTCTATATTAGAAAGAAATTGGAATTCATCATCATTCTTAATAGTATTAATAATACCTTGAGTTTCTTCATTAGTTAATTTTTGTTTTATATCATCTTTAAATTTATACCCATTGATAAGATTAATGAATTTTATTTTATTATCATTCGATAGATGATTATTATCCAATAGATGATTATTATCCAATAGATGATTATTATACAATAGATTTGCTTTTTCCATTCTATAAAAAAGATTCATCTTAAATTCGGAGATAGTTCTATTATATTCAGGTTGACCTTTAACTGAACTATTATCTATTATATTAAGACTTTTTTCTCCAAGTTCTCTTGAATAGTTTTCCTTAATAAGATCAGGAGTATTTCCAATGGTATGATTTAACATTTCTAGACGCCATGAGAACTTACGACTGTTCTCATTGAAACCACTCTTCATCATACCATTATAGAGTTCAAGTAGTATTTTTTTATCAATAAGGTCTTTGTGTTGAATTATACTTTGTTTGAAGCTTTGCTGATTCTGATCCTCATTTGCATTTCCAAAACTATCACTTTTAATTCTTTGATCTTCATCAGAAATTACATTCTGTAAGTCATTTTTTTGTACAGGAACCTGTGGATTTATCGGTGGTTGAACAATATCTTGTTGATCTGCTTCTTGTGGTTGAACAATATCTTGTTGATCTAAGTGTTCGTTATTATTATTATGATTATTTTCTTCTTGGTTATTATGATCATTTTCGTTTTGTGGTTGATCATCATTCTGTTGATCTAACTGTTGTTGTTGTTGTTGTTGTTCTTCTTTGTTATTATTCATATATATATTAAAATATAAATTTTAAGTTAAAAATTTTTTATTATATAATTATTTATGCAATTATTTAATAATTTGTTATAATAATGAATTACATAATTTTAATTTTAGATTGATCTACCTAATTTTTGATTTTTTTGAGTGAATCCATTTATTTCTTTATTATTAACTGCTTTCTGGAGAATCCCAGTAACGCTACTTATTTTTTTTTGAAGTTCTTCATTATGTAAAATAGAAGTTTTATTTTTTGCTCCTGGTGATTGTTTTATATAATCAGGTGCATCTAATCCATCTCTAACAATTGCACTAAAATTATTTGCAATTTCTTTATTTTTACCTTTATCTTTTTGTCTCTCTTTGCTTTTATCTTTAGATTTTTGTTTTTCCCTACTTTTATCTTTAGATTTTTTTAATTGTTGTTTTTTTTCTAATTTTTCTTTTTCTATAGAATATTTTTGATTAAGATTCTTTGCTTTATTTAGTAATTTTTCTAAAATTTTTTGTTTATCTTTATTTTTTCCATTTTTTCTAGTTTTTTTTATAAAAGAAGAAAAAATTTTTTTTCCTTTTGGAGTAAGTTTATTATAGTGTTTGATAAATTTATTTCGTTCTTGGATATCTAATTCAGCTGCGAAATCATTAACTATTTTGTTATATTTTTCAAGAGTATTTCTAGTATATAATGTTTCTGATTGTTTAAAAACATCTTGTAAAGCAATTTTTAAAATATTAGTAATTTCCTTGAGATTATTTTTCATAACTTAATATTTGAGGATAATAGTTTTCTATTAATTATTAATACTTTATAATTATAACATAATATACAAATTTATTTAATAAAATTTTTAAAAAATAATAAATATTAAATAAATCAAAATAAATAACATTATTAGAGTAACTATTAAATTAGTATAATATTAATATTATATTCTCAATTTTTACTTTGTTAATTTTTTATTTATATGATATTATTCTGAAATAATTACTATTAACAGACCAATTATTTTAATTATATGGCATTTAATCCAATGCATCAATTTGCAGTAACGAGATTACTTCCTTTATATTTACCATGGGGGATAGATATCTCTATAAGCAATGCAGCAATATCAATGCTAATTTCTCTTTTGATAGTAGTATCTATGGCATATATATCAAGAATTTATAAAGATCGTGCTATGAAAAATCCTGTATGTAAATTAACTAAATTTCATATGCTTTTTGAATTAATATATCAAATGATTGAAACTATGTTGATTAGTACATCTGGACAAAAAGCATTAAGATTTATGCCATTAATATTTACAATATTTTTATTTATTTTACTAAATGATCTTGTTGGTATGATTCCAGCAACTTTTGCTGTAACTAGTCATATTGCGGTTACTTTTTCTATTGCTATTGTGTTATTTATCGGTATGACTATATTTGGAATATGTAAGCATGGTTTTAATTTTCTATCATTATTTATACCTAAAGGAGCACCATTCTTCATTTTACCAATGATGTTTGTAATAGAATTATGTATTTATCTTGCTAAACCAATAAGTTTGAGTTTGCGATTGGCGGCAAATGTTATGGCTGGTCATATCATATTAAAAGTCATTGCTTATTTAGTTGTATCTTCTGGTGTAATGGGATTTCTTCCTTTTGCATTACTGATAATACTAACAGGTTTTGAAATATTTGTATCAATATTACAAGCTTATATTTTTACAATGTTAGTTTGTGTGTATCTTAATGATGCAATTAATTTACATTAAAAAATTTATAAATATAAAAATAAATATAAAAATACTAATTAAAAATATCATATAAGTTAAAATATTATATTAATATTATAATAATATTATAAATTACAAAAAACATGTTTATTCAGATAGTAGAAACACCAAATCCAAATACATTGAAATTTATTCCTGGAATAAATCTTTTGGAAGAAAAAAATAAAACTTATCATTTTGATACTGTTGATAGTTGTTCAATATCTCCTCTTGCATTGTCTATAATGTCTATCCCGTCAGTAAATAAAATTATGATCGCAAATGATTTTATATCTGTGACTAAAAAAGAGGAAGCAGATTGGATTACAACAAAGACATTAATTGTAACAACTATTATTGATCACATATCTCAAAATTATCCAATTTTTTTAGAAGAACATGATATTATTAATCATTCATTAAAAAATAATTCTTTTTTAGAAAAAAATACAGAGAAAGATAACATTAATGAAGGAATAATATCTCATATAAAAGCTTTAATAGAAGAAAAAGTTAGACCTGCAGTAGCAATGGATGGTGGAGATATCGAATTTGTTTCTTTTGATAGTGGGATTGTATACCTTAAAATGCATGGTGCATGTTCGGGTTGTCCTAGTTCATCTTATACTTTAAAAAATGGAATTGAAAATATGTTGAGATACTATATACCAGAGATTCACTCAGTTGAAAAAGTTGAGGATTATTAATAAATATAATCTTATAATTTCAATAATGAAAAATTCAAATAAAAATTCGAAGTATTATAATAAAACAAATAAAGACTATTATTGGATGTATGGTAAGCACACTGTTTTACATGCTTTATCTAATCCAAATCGTAAATTTCTTCAAATTATAGCAAGTCTTAATGGATATGATTTTATACAAGAGAATATAAAGACTTTATCTAAGATAAATAGAGAAATAATAAGTAATAGATTAAATTTAATTAATATAGTTAAAGATAAGGAATTATTTACTAAAATAACTAAATTATCATCAGAAAATGTTATACAAGGTATAGCTGCAAATATAAAAAAACTTATTCAACCTGATATTAATGAAATAATTTCAATAGGAAAAAAATTCCTTATGCTAGATAAAGTAAGTGATCCTCATAATATTGGTGCGATAATAAGATCAGCGGAAGCTTTTAGTTTTGATGCTATTATTGTTCCTAATGATGGATCACCGGAAGAAAATGCAACAATTGCTAAAAGTGCAGCAGGTAGTATAGAAAGAATACCATATATTTCTATTGTAAATTTAGTCCAACTTATCAGAAAACTAAAGTCTCAAAATTATATTATTATAGGATTAGATGGGTCTTCATCTGAAGATATTACAGCTCTTTTATTTGATTTGAATAATAAGAAGTGTGAGTTAAAGAAAGTATTTATTTTAGGAAATGAGGAGAATGGTTTAAGGAAATTAGTAAGAGAAAATTGTGATTTTATTGCTAAAATAAATATAAATAATACTTTAGAAAGCCTTAATGTTTCAAATGCTGCAGCAATTACTATGTATACTGAACAAATATCATCAAAATTTTCTGTAAAAGTCATATAAATATATAAATATAAAATTTTTACTATAAATCATATCTATAAATCTATAAATCAGTATATAAAATAAAAAAATCAGAAAATATTTAAAAGCATAAAAAATCATAATATGAATATTATAGGTATTATGGCGATGACAAAAGATGGAGTTATTGGATGTTCTTCGAGTAATACAGGACTTCCATGGTATTATCCTGAAGAAATTAAGCATTTTTCTTTTACTACATTAAATAATATTATCATAATGGGCAGTAAAACTTATTATTTTTTATCAAAGAAATTTTTATCTTCTAGATTTACTATTGTTTTATCTCGTCAAAACAATATAAAACTACCATTTGCTACAATTTGTTCATCGCTGGAAGATTGCATTAATATATTAACAAAAATCACGTTAAATAAACCAAAATCCAAAATTTATATGATAGGTGGAGCAACAATAGCTGAATTATTTATTAAATCTCAATTATTATCATATTTTTTATTAACAGAAATTCATTATCCATATCAAGGTGATATACATCTTGATATGAAATATTTTCAGAATTGTAATAAAATTATTATTACAAAATGTAAAAATTACACAATTTTTTTACTAAAATTTAAACATTATCTACTTAAATAAATATTTTATTTTTCTCTACTTTTATCTTTAGATTTTTTTAATTATTGTTTTTTTTCTAATTTTTCTTTTTCTATAAAATATTTTCGATTAAGATTCTTTGCTTTATTTAGTAATTTTTCTAAAATTTTTTATTTAGTTATACCAGGATTTATTTCATTTGTTTTTTCTTTTATAATCATTTTGAAAGATTTTTTTTGATTATCAGTAGATTTTTTATGTTTTAATCTAACGTTATTTTGACCTCCAAATCCAATAATTCCTTTATTATCTAAGCTTTGTTCAAATTTTGCTATTTTTTCTTTAAAATTTTTAGTATTATTTTTAATTGATTTTTTCTTAGTTTTTTCACCATTTTTTTGTCTTTGTTTAACAAAAGCTTCTTTTATAAATTCCTCTGATGATTTGCTTATTACGGCATTATATTTAATTCCTATAGCTTCAAGAATTCCAATAATGGATTCTCTAACGATTTGAGTTATTAAGGAAGATTCAATCTTAGGTGCATCTCCACCTTCAATTTTTATATTTGCATTTTTTTTATATGATATAATTGCACTTGCAATAAGAATACCAATTCCTATAGCAATAACAGGATTAATAGGTGCTACAATAGCAGCTAGAGCTGGAACAATATTAAATACAAGAATTGGGGTTGCTACCATTGCTGTAAGTATCAAAAATCTAGCTGTATTAATTTTAATTCTATTAAACATTGATATTTTATCTGCAAATACAGTAATTTTATCTTCTTTTAATATATCTAAATTTAAATTAGGACGATTTTTTTGTGCAAATATCATAAAAGGTGTGATAAATCTTGTAAAATCTGGACTATTAGCTAGATTTCCTAAATTATCTGTTTTTTGTCCTAGATAAATGAATTCATTATCTTTTGTAACAAGAATCTCTGCACATTTTTGTATTTTTTCTTTTTGTCGTTTAAATGTTTTAATATTACTATCTATAAAATCATCATTATTTATTTTATCTTGATCTTTTTCATAAATAACAGGAATAATATTCCCATTCTCAATCTTTAGATCAGCGCCTGTTAATTCTCCACTTAATTTTGCAAATTCTTGAACTTCATCTGATATAATCCCTTTATCTTTTTTATTTATTTCCTCTAGAAGAGATTGATAATTTTTATTTGTTAATATAGTCTTAAGTTGAGTTCTTAATTCATTTTCTTTTTGTTGGTCTTTTTCTGTTAGAATTCTATCAAAAAAAATCCATTGTACGGCTTTTAAAGCTTCGGCAACTTGTGGTGATTTAATTGTATTATATTTATTCTTCTCATTAAGATCGTTTATTTTACTAATAAAGTCCTTAACAGGTTTATCATCATCTGTATTTAAATCAGGATTAAGTTTTAAACAAGCTTCTAATATTGATTTTTCATATGATTCTTCTTGATTTTGCATAAAAAAATATTTTAATATATAAAATTAATATTATTAAATTAATTATATATTATTTTATAACAATTTTTTTTTAATTGCTATAAAATTTGATTTAAATATCAATTTAAACTTATAAAAAAAACAATATGATAAGAATTATGTTGATATATCTTTTATATGAAGATATATTCTAATTATATAATAATATAATAAATACTTAAATTATAATCTATAATCTTAAATTATAATCAGATGATACAAGAACAGATATTTAACGATGTAGGATATGATCCCGATATAATCAATGCTATATCTTCTGTTCCTAGAGAAATTTTTTTACCTGAGAATCTACATCCTATTGCATATTCAGATCGTGATTTCTTTCCATATATTCCTTCTATAAAAAACACGGCAATTTTTTGTTTTTATATTAGAAAATATACGGAAGAAAATCTAAAAATATTAGAAAATATAAATAATATTGCAATTATGAGCTGTAGTAAGGGATACCTTCTTCATGTTCTTGCTCATCTCAAGTTAAATTCTATAGGTATCACCGAATCACCTGATGATATCAATAGAGGTATTGAAATTTTAGAAATAATAAAAAATAATAATCTAAAATCTGAATCTATTTATAAAAATATAAAAATTTCTTTTTCAAATAAGTTACAACAGAAACCATATAGCATTATAGTATATCAAAACCCTATTATGAGTGGATATGAAGAAAAAACAGTAGATGATATTATAATAAGAAATTTAATAGATAATAGAGGAATATGTATATATATTCTTTATGAAAAAAACATTGGTAAAATTATATCTTCTACTAAAAATGGCACCAATATTACAAAAGAAGTTATAAAATCTTTTGCAATTTGTAATAAAATATAACAAAATATTAATAATTTTAAATTAAATATTAACAATTATTTGTTTTGAATACATTATTTGTTTTGAATACTTAAGTATTCATCTATACGCAATAATTCATTATATTTTGCAACACGTTCACCTCGGCAAAGTGCTCCAGTCTTGATATAAAGAGCACTAACTGCTACTGCTAGATGTGCTATAGTTGTATCTTCTGTTTCACCAGATCTGTGTGATATAATGGGTATATATTTATTATTATAAGCCATTTGAATTGCAGCTATTGTTTCACTTAAAGTACCTATTTGATTAGGTTTTATTAAAATAGAATTTCCTATTTTATATTCTAATCCCTCATAAATTTTATTAACATTTGTAACAAATAAATCATCACCAACTAATAATACTTTATTACCAAGAGCTTTAGTAGCAAGTTGCCATCCTATAATATCTTGATCTGCAAATGGATCTTCTATAGACATTATTTCAGGATATTTTTCAATAAGAAAGCAATAAAAATCTATCATTTCTATACTATCTAGTTCTTCTCCTTCAAAAGAATATTTTTTATTTTTCCAGAATTCTGAAGCTGCAACATCTATTGCTATTCTAACTTTATCATTATAACCTGCAGATTTTATAGCTTCTTTTAAAATATCTAAAGCTTGATTTGTTTTTTGTATTCTTGGAGCAAAACCTCCTTCATCTCCAACATTTACTCCTAGTTCTTTATTTATCAAAATTTGTTTTAATGAATTAGTAATTTCATTAGCCATTTTTAATTTTTCCGTTATGTCTTTACCTCCTACAGGTACAATCATAAATTCCTGTATATCCAGCATATTATCAGCATGTTGTCCTCCGTTAATGATATTAAACATAGGCGTAGTAATAACTCTCGATTCTAGATCGGTGTTATCTAACATAAAATTTTTATTATCTGATAAATCAATTTGAATATATTTATTATTTATATTATTTTTTTGCTCATAATTGCTAAATTCTTGTGCAATATATTGAAATAATGGTTTATTAACTTTTTTTGCAAATGCTTTTGCTGAAGCTAATGAAACAGCCAATATTGCATTTGCACCTAGATTAGCTTTATTATATGATCCATCTATTTTGAGTAGTGTATTATCTAATTCTATCTGATTAGAAAAATTACAACCAACGAGGGCATCTGATATAATAGTATTAATATTATATACAGCTTTTGATACACCTTTTTTACCATATGCTTCAGAAAACACATCACGCAACTCAAAAGCCTCATATTGACCTACTGATGTTCCAGAAGGAACTGTCGACCTTCCCATTATATTATCTTCTATAAATACATCAGCTTCAACTGTAGGATTTCCCCTAGCATCAAATACTTGTCTTCCTATAATTTTTTTTATTTTAAACATATATTGCGAATATAGAATATAATGTTATTAGTTTTGTTATTATAAAATAATATTTTTTATAGACCATAACCTTTAATTAAACTTCCACATAGTAAATACCATCCATCAATCATAACAAAAAATATAACTTTAATTGGTAAACTAATCATTGCCGGAGGCAGCATCATCATTCCCATAGCCATTAAAACTGATGCTACTAATATATCAATTACTAAAAATGGTAAAAAAAGTAAAAAACCTATTTGAAACGCTTTTTTCAGTTCGCTTATCATAAATGCTGGTATAAGACAATATAATGGTGCTTTATCTATTTTATGTAAATTCAGTTTTGCTATATCAATAAAAAGCTTTAATTCCTTTTTTGGTGTATTTTTTATCATAAATTGTTGAAAAGGATATACAATTTTATCCCAAGCTTCTTCTTCTTTTATTTTTTGCTCAATAAGTGGGCGTATTCCCTCATCATAAGATTTAGTTATATAAGGTTGCATAATAAATAATGTTAAGAAAAGTGCAAGCCCTGTAACTACTGCATTAGGAGGAGTTTGTTGTAATCCTATTGCACTGCGTAATAACGAAAATACAACAGATATTCTAGTGAAAGATGTTACCATCATTATTAATGATGGAGCAACACTTATTAAAGTTATTAGACCAAGCATTTGAATCACTCGCCCTGTAAAGCCACTATGTGTAATACCAGTTTCGTTATTTGATATATTAAGATTAAAACTAGTATTACTTTCGCTTGCGAATACTAGATTTGGTATAATAATTAAAATCAGTAAAAGTATTAAAATATAATATTTATAATATTTGGCATATATTTTATATCTACTACAAGGATAAATATTATTTATTTGACATTTGTTATAAATATTTAAATATATGGAAAGCATTTATAATAATTTTATTTCTATTAAATGATTTACTTGTGTTTAAAGATGACGACTGATAACCTTATTAACATTCATTATTTAATACAAATTGTATTAACATTTTGATAATTTTACTGTCAGATTATATAAATTAATTTATACATAAAAATATATCTAATGCTTGATAAAATAAAAGAATTGAGAGAAAAATTTTATAAACATACTGATGAATTAAAAAAAACAGGGTTTAAAAACTATATTGTAAAATATAAAAGTATAATTCAAGAACATGTATTAGAAATTAAAGAAAAACTCAGTAACCTTGAAAAAACTAATTATGACTTAGCATTATATCATTTCAATTCTGGTAATAACAATGATGCTATAATGCGTTTTAATATTGTTCGTATTATATGGAAAAATAAAGATCCGAAGATAGATTATTATATGGGGAGAATATACACTATTAATCAAAAATATTCTAGAGCTAAAATATATCTAGATCATTATATCAGAAGTGGTGATCAAACATTTTTTCAAGAAGCTGAATTTTCAAATATTATTGCTTATCATTTGTCAAAAAGAGAACCTGATTCAATAGATCAAATTAACAAAAAGATAACAAGTATTCCACAAAAAATAATTCAATTACGATATCAGCAGAATAGCAACCTTAATAAAAATAGTAAAGCTATTGAAAATATATTAGATATTAAAATTAGTATTGTAAATATATTATCTAAAATTAATCCATATACTAAGAATCCACATAATAATAATATTATAGAAATAGGATGTGGTAGTGGTATTATAGGATCTATTTTAAGAAAAAAAATGATCTTTAACTTATTAGTAGGTTTTGATTATTGTCAAAATGATATATTATTAGCTCATAATAAAAATTTAGGAAATATATACAATGAATTAATTTTTATAAATGATATATTTAAAGATATATCAAATAACTTAAGTAAATATAGCATAGCAATTATCTATGAAATTATAAATTATATTAATGATATTAAATTTATTATAAATAATTTTGCTCATTGTGAAATATTAATTATTTGTTTTAGAGGTGATAGTACAATACAAAAAGAAGACATTTTTAAATTTAATGCATATCGTGAGGATTTTACTTTTTCTCCATTAGGAGTTCAGGAAATTTTTGAAACTCATGGATGGTATTTAATACAAAATATAGATAATGGTAGTGTATTATCTTCCGCCAATGATAAAAGACATTATTATACCATGGCATTTGTAAAAGATATAGCTTTAGTGGAAAAAAAAGATATAATTTTTGATGAAAAAATAGAAACAGAAATATAAATTAATACAATTACTTTATAATAATAATTAATTGTAAATTAGTGGTAAAAATCATTGGGTCTGGGAAATATAAAAAATTTTCCAAAGATATCGCATGTATATTAAATATTGATTATATTAATGTCATTATAAATAAATTTTCTGGGAATGAATTCCACATTAAATTGAAATCATATCTTTATGATGAACAAGTTATTATAATTCAATCAACATGTAATCCTGTTAATGATAATTTGCTAAAATTACTACTTTTAGTAGATTCCATAAAATTATCTGGAGCAAGAAAAGTAATATCTGTTATTCCATATTTTGGATATAGCAGACAGAATCAATACAATCCGTTAGAACCATGTTCTATGAAAGTTATTGCAAAAATATTAAAAACTGCAGGAATTGATCATGTTATAACGTTAGATTTACACTCTAAAGAATCTAAAGAATATTTTGAAATAGGGATTGAAAACCTCGACATTGAATTATTATTTCCATTATTTATCAATAAAATTAATAATATTAGTAATAAAATAATTGTCTCACCAGACAAAGGAAGTATAAATCGAGCACAAAGCCTAGCAAAAGCTTTATATTGTGATTTTGTGTTTCTTAATAAAATAAGAACAGAAAAAAATACTTGTAATATGTATGATATTAGTTCGAGTATAAAGGGTAAAAATTGTATTATTATTGATGATATTATTGATACTGGTGAAACTATAATAAAAGCTTCAAATTTATTAATGAATAATGGTGCTAAAAGCATACAAGTGATTGCAACTCATGCTGTATTTTCTAGAAAAACAGAGCAAAAACTAATATCTTCTTGTATAGAAAAATTATTTTTAGCAAATACTATACAAAGAAAATTTAACAATCCTAAATTTTATACACTGAATATTACATCAATATTAGCAGATGCTATAAAATTAGTTATATGAATATAAATATAATTCAATAAATATTTTTTTTATATTTATATATACTTTATATAATTTAATTTATTTTTATACAATATTTATATATACTTTATATAATTTAATTTATTTTTATATACTTTATATTTATTTTAAATAAAACATCCATCTCTTATAAGTAAATCAACAGGATCAATAAATTCAATAAATATTTAAATAATCTAATAATTTATTAAAGAAATGAAGTATAAGAACTAGAATAATTCTTATTTTTTTTATATTTATATATACTTTATATAATTTAATTTATTTTTACATACTTTATATTTATTTTAAATAAAACATCCATCTCTTATAAGTAAATCAACAGGATCAATAAATTCAAGAAATATTTAAATAATCTAGTAATTTATTAAAGAAATGAAGTATAAGAACTAGAATAATTCTTATTTATTTTATTTTTATACAATATTTATATATTTTTTTTTATATTTATATATACTTTATATAAAACATCCATCTCTTATAAGTAAATCAACAGGATCAATAAATTCTTTCTTATCTTTTTCAAAGTATTTTGGATAATCTCCAATTTTTCTCTCTATAAATTTCAAATCATACCACATTTTTTCTATATTATATGCTTCTCTATAGCGAGGTTCGAATATATGCACAATGATTTCTCCAAAATATATAACGACCCAATTTCCTTTAGATTGACCACTAGTTTCAGCTGAAATTAAATATTTTGTATTAATATCATCTACTATTTTATTGCTCAAAGCAATGACATGTCTCGGTGATATTCCTGAAGCAACAATTCCATAATATGCTATAGAAGTATTATCATTAAATTCGTATGAAATAATCTCTTCTGCTTTTTCCATATCAAGTTTTGTGCAAATATCATTCACGATATTATAACAGAACTCTTTATTATTTTGTTGATTTTGATCTATATTATTCGAATTTTCATATTCAAATATTTTTTTTTCCATATTTTTATTATCTTTATTATTTTAATAAATTTTGATTGTATTTTACTTAATTTAATTTTTATGACTCAATATTTCTATTGAGAATTATTATTATTATATAACATAATTATTTATATCTTGTAATTCTTTTAAGAATTTTTTAAAAAAAATAAATTAAAAGTTTAATAAAAATCTAACTATATAAAATAATAATATAACAACAAATTTTTATAATATAAAAATGAATTATCTTTTTTTATTGAAGAAAGCTTTTTTTGATGCTTTTAATGAAGAATTTCCAAATTTTAATCATAATGAATTAAATATACTTTCTATATTAAATTTTGAAGTACCAAATGATAAAAAATATGGTGATATATCATCGAATTTAGCAATGTTATTAGGAAAACATTTAAAAATGTCACCAATAACTATTGCTAAAAAGATATGTAATTCTTTACAGAAGTATTATATAAAAATAAAACAAGCAACATATGTTACACCAGGTTTTATCAATATAATTTTTACTGATGAATTTTGGACTGATATTTTAAAAATTATCAATGAAACTTCATATGATGACTATTGTATATCAAAATTTGGTGATAATCAAAGAATTAATATAGAATTTGTTTCTGCTAATCCAACTGGTCCACTTCATATAGGACATGCACGTGGGGCTATATATGGAGATGTGCTAGCAAACATATTAGAACAATGTTCTTATGAAGTTGTAAGAGAATTTTATATCAATGATGCAGGTAAACAAATAGATATTTTAATTGAGTCTTTATGGATACGTTATCAGCAAATTTGTGGTAAGGAAGTTGAATTACCTGAAAAATGTTATCCTGGTGAATATCTAATAGAAGCTGCAGAGTATTTGAAAGATCAATATAAAGACATAGAGAATTATATTTTATGTAATATTAAAAATAAATCAGAAAAAGAAGAGAATTATAATAATATAAAAAATAAATTATTACGTGATTTTATACTTAATAAAATGCTAAATGATATCAAGAGTGATTTAGCAGAAATTGATGTTTATCATGATGTTTTTATTTCAGAAACTGATGATATTTCAGAAAATATTTCAAAAACTATAGATATTTTGCAGGAAAAAAATCTTTTATATAAAGGAGTATTAGAAAAGCCTAAAGGTGAATCAGATGAAGATTGGGAACCAAGAGAACAATTATTATTTAAATCCAGTATGTTTGGTGATTCTAGTGATCGTGCTATTTGTAAAAGTGATGGAACACAAACATATTTTTTATCTGATATAGCATATCACAATCATAAATATCAAAGAAATTTCTCAAAAATGTTGGTAGTTATGGGTGCTGATCATATAGGATATATAAGTAGGTTAAAAGCGGCTGTGTCTGCAATAAGTGATAATAAAATTATTTTTGAAGTTATTATCACAGAGCTTGTAAATTTATTCAAAAATGGAAAGAAAATTAAAATGTCAAAAAGAGCTGGAACTTTTGTGACTTTAAGGGATGTTGTAGATGAATTAGGAAAAGATATTTTACGATTTTCCATGTTGTGGAGGAAAAGTGATACTCAATTTGATCTTGATTTTGCTAAGGCAAAAGAAATGTCTAAAGATAATCCAATATTTTATATACAATATGCTCATACTAGAATATTTTCAACCATTAGACGTGCTGTTGATGATGGATATTGTGATAATGATGAATTTATTATTCAAAGTTTTGAAGAGAATATTAAACCTTATAAAGATAAAATAAATAATGAATATATAACTACTGATACTAGTAATATTCAAAAAATAAAAAGTAATAAAAAAATATATCAAAAATATTATTTTTATCCTAGAAAAAATATAAATTATACTCTTATTAATAATTTTGCAAAAGATCTTATCCATAAAATTGCACAATTTCAACAAATTATAGAAAAATCAGCTATTACATTAGAACCACATAGATTATCATATTATTTATATAATCTTGCATCAGAAATCCATATATTATGGAATTTAGGTGTTAATAATTCAGAAATGCGTTTTATTACAGATAATAAAGAATTAACAAGAGCACGCATATCAATATTATTTGCTGCGGCAAAAACTTTAGGAAAAGGATTACAGATAATGGGAATAAAAGCATTAACTATAATGTAAAAATTATTTTTCATAAAAATCCATATACTAAGAATCCACATAATAATAATATTATAGAAATAGGATGTGGTAGTGGTATTATAGGATCTATTTTAAGAAAAAAAATGATCTTTAACTTATTAGTAGGTTTTGATTATTGTCAAAATGATATATTATTAGCTCATAATAAAAATTTAGGAAATATATACAATGAATTAATTTTTATAAATGATATATTTAAAGAAAGATATTAAAATTAAAGATATTAAAAAGAATTAAAAAGATATTATTTAAATTAATAAATTTTAATATAAAGTATAATATATTTTAATTTTTTAAGAATTAATTTTTCTAAAATCTTAATTTCCTAAACTAATTTCCTAAATATATTTTTTTTACAAAATCATCATTTTTTATATTATCAGAATTACCTTGAGCTATAACTTCTCCTTTATACATAACATAAGCTCTATCAACAATTGGTATAATATCTTTAACATTATGATCAGTTATCATTATTCCTGTTCCCATTAATGCAAGTTTTTTTATAAAAATTCTTAAATCTTCAACAGTAATAGGATCAAGTCCAGTTGTTGGCTCATCTAACAATATGTAAGAAGGGTTTAATGTCCAACAACGTGCTATTTCTACTCTACGGCGTTCACCACCTGATAATAATCTACCTTTTACATTTGATAAATGATTTATTTTCATTTGTTGCATGATTTCATTGACTTTCTGATCACGATTTTTTTTAGGATGATTATTGATCTCTAGTGGAATCATAATATTATCATAAACTGTAATATCTTCAAAAATAGAACTTTCTTGAGAAAGATATGCTATACCACACTTTGCTCTTTGTGCTAAATCTAATTTTGTTATATCTTTATTATCTAATCTAATAGTTCCACTATTTGGGAATATTAATCCAGCTATAATGTAAAAACTCGTTGTTTTACCGGCTCCATTTGGACCAAATATACCAACTATTTCTCTTTTTGAAACTTTAAAGCTACAAGAATTAATAATAATTTTATTTCCTTCTATTTTTGTTAAATTATTTGCTATTAGCATTATTATATATATATTATATTAATTTAATTATATAATATTAGATTATATAATATTAGAATTATATTCTATACTATATTCTATACTATATTTACTATTTACTATTTTTTATATAGATTTTTTATTTTTTATATAGATTTTTTATTATACTATTAATAATAATTTTATTTCCTTCTATTTTTGTTAAATTATTTGCTATTAGCATTATTATATATATATTATATTAATTTAATTTATAATATTAGATTATATAATATTAAAATTATATTCTATACTATATTTACTATTTACTATTTTTTATATAGATTTTTTATTATACTATTAATAATAATTTTATTTCCTTCTATTTTTGTTAAATTATTTGCTATTAGCATTATTATATATATATTATATTAATTTAATTTTATAATATTAGATTATATAATATTAGAATTATATTCTATACTATATTTACTATTTACTATTTTTTATATAGATTTATTATTTTTTATATAGATTTTTTATTATACTATTCATATTTTCTTTATAAAAATAATTATAACTCTGATAATTAGCAATATTACGTTTTATATATTCTCGTGTTTCTCTATACGGGCACTGTTCAATTAAATTAACTAAATCATCTATATTTTTGATATTTTCAAACTCATTAATCCAAATTCGATTATTTAAACCAGATATTCTTCCAGGACCTGTATTATAAGCAGCTAGAGCTCCTGATATCGTTTTGAACCTATTAAATAACTCGTCAAAATAATTAATACCATAAACTAATCCACTATATATATCACCATTAGAATAATCATCAATTAACTTATTATTATTAGGAGAAAATTTTGCAATAACTTGCATAGGTCCTATAGCATTATTCTTGCTTTTTGCTGCATAATTAAATTCACTTTCTTGTCTTATAATTGAAAAATATATATTTTCTGGAAGTAATCTTGAGTCTGGTATCTTATATGGACGCAAGAAAGATATTGGGATTACACCTCTACCAGATGATTGAAGTCTATTGCTAATTTTTACAACAATAGTGTAATTCTTATTTTTTAGAAAATATTCTATTATTTTTTTCCAATTTGATATATTTTTTTGATTAACTAACCATATCATAATTCTTTCAGATTCTCCAAAATTTTTAGCTTCATAAAGTAATTGAATGCTAAATAATGCCAATTTATAATCAGTATTTTGATTTTTTGTAATATTTTTATTATTATTTACTATAAATATAGGATCTGCTCCACTTTTTGTGGAATTTATATTAATTTTCTTTTCAATATTCTTTGTTTTATTATCATATAGTGTAAATTCCGTACTAAAATAATTATCCCAAGTCGTTTTATTTTTCTTAAAGTTGCTTTTTATTTTTGTATTTTGTGTATTATGTATTTTTGTTATTGCATCAAATGCACAATAGCTGTAAAAATTGACTCCATAACTTGCAGATAAGTACAAATATTCAATGACTTTTTGATTATATATATCTATTTGATTATGTTTAAAATTTATTTCTTTAGAAATATTTTTATCTTTTAAGTACTTAAATTTTTTCGTATTTTTTAATTTTAATATATTATTTTTTTCTTCATTTATTTTTTGTTTATATGCTTGCGCCAACCAGAACAAGATTTGTGTTTTAGAATTGCTATTTTGAGTTAAATGATATGCTTTATTTAAATTATTTATAATATAATCAGATTTAACTTTTAGTTGTATTCCATTATATGCATATAACCAATAATAGTTAAAAATATCATCTTGAGATTTCGGAATAGTAGTATTATTTAAAATTTTATATGCTGATGCAAAATCTTTATAAAGCATTGCACTTCTTATTGTAATATGAGATAAAGACCAAGAATTAGATATTAATCTTGATATTAATGTTGGTTTTGACACCAATCTTACAATTTCTTTAACTGCATCTAAATCGTTGTATTTAAGTCTATTTCTTAAATAGTATAGATACTCTATATTCTCAGTATTATATATATTACTTCTATTATTTACTATATGAGGTTTTGATATTATTTCTTTATTAGAAATATATTTAGATAATTTTTTGATTAATTCAATTTTTTCATTTCTTGTATTCTGTGGTAAAAGATATGCTAATTCTAGAGCTTTATCATGTTTAAGTTCTATAATTAAACTATTAATTTTATCAAGTAGTTCATTAATAGTAATAAAATTATATTGCAAAAGTATACTAATAATATTTCTTGATAAATCCATTGATTTCCAATTTTTTACATATAATTTATTCCCAGTAATAATATCAAATAATACTTTACCATTATTAGTTTCAGGGTCAGTATTTTTACGATAAAGAAATCTTTTTATACTTTCTTTTGAATGAACTTTAATATCTATATTATTTTCAATGACTGAAGCATAAGATTCAAGAAATGGGAAGTTCTTAATATATTCTAATGTCAAATCAAGATAATTTTTTTGTTTCTTATTTTTATATACTATATTAATAAATCTACCTAAAATAGTTGGTAAATCATTATAACTATTTTTTTTTATACTTTTTATATCACCATATGTTATATTATTACTATAATTAAGTTGTATTTTGTACTTAATAATATCAGTTCTATTAGGTGATGGAAGTACATCTTCAGAAAAAATTTTATTTTCATTTATAGGATTATTATAAGCAATAATAAGTATGAATATAATGATAAGTTTTAATATTTTTATTTTATTCATGTTATAATATTTTCTAATTTCTATTACTGCAATAATAATGTATAGATGTATAATATCTATATAAAAAAATATTTGGAGTAATACAATTATTAATATATAGAAAGTTTTTTAATTGAATTTATTGCTTTAATAAAAATGATAAGAATTTAATTGGCTATTATTAGATCTGATAAAAATAGATATACAGACAAAAATTATAACAGTAAATAATAGATTTAATAGTAAATTGAATTTTTACTTTGGGTTTTTATTCAACTATTTTATGTATAATTTTATATGTTTTTATAATGTTTTTTGTATGTTTTTTATGTGTTTTTTGTATGTTTTTATAGTGTTTTTATAATGTTTTTTATATACTAATTATTAAAAAATTTTCTAATATTATATGTAATTCAGTTATTTTTTATTAAAAATTAGTTGCAATTTTTTATATTAATTTGAAGAATAATTTTATAGGTAAAGTTATTATTATAATAGAAAAAACCCCAAAAATCCATAATATTATCATCCATATCCAATTTTCTACTTTTTTATTGAAATTTCTATTAGTTATATATTTATCAAATTTTTTAAGATTTTTTTTAAAAAAACGTTTAATTTTATTTATAATCTTAATAATTAACTTCATCTTCTACTTTACCTTTAAAAACATAAAAAACATAAATTGTATAACATATTGCAAGTGGTAGAAACACCATTGTTCCCAATAAAGTTAGAGATAAACTTTCATTAGAACTTGCCACATCTGCAAAAGTATAAGAATATGGAATAGCATATGGATAAACTGATGCCATAATTCCAACATATGATACTATTATTCCAATATAAGTTAAAAAAAATGGTTTAAAGTCTGTAAAATTAAATTTATTTAATTTAATATTTTTATTGACTAATAAATCAGTATTTTCTGCTAAATTATCAGAATTATACTCATTTTTTTGATATTTTTTAGATAATATATATGAAATAAGATAAAAAATGATAGCAGATATAATTCCTGTAAATATCACTAAATTTTTTAATGGTAAGTCTATTAATTTTTGATTTTCATTATTAAAAACATAAATAGAACTATGCTTTATAGTGATCAGAATACCTGCCATTAAAGACATAATAGATGCGTATAATGAAGTCTTTTTTGCTATTATTTTTGCCCAATATGCGGTATCATTTTCACTTTTGGCAATTATCCAAGTTGAACCAAGAAGAACATAAATAATAGTTACACCTAAAGAGCTCATTATACTGAATGGAGATAACCAATCAAAAGCATCTCCAGAAAAATTACGTTGATTAATTTTAACTCCACTTAAAAATGCTCCAAAAATAGCTCCTTGAGATAAAGAAGCAGTTAGTGAGCTTATACTTAATACCCATTGCCATATCTTACGCTCATTTTTAGATGATTTATGCCAAAATTCTATAGCTGAACCTCTCAGTATTAAACTGAATAGCATTAAGAAAATTGGAATATAAAAAGCAGGCATTAATATAGCAAAAGCTAATGGAAAAACTACAAATAATCCTCCTCCAGCTAAGACTATCCATGTTTCATTACTGTCCCAAAATGGCGATATTGAATTCATAAGACAATGATGAGATTTCTCTGATGGAGCATAAGGAAAAATAATTCCTACTCCAAGGTCAAATCCATCAAGTAATACATAAACTAAAAGAGCTATTGCAATGAGTAATCCCCATGTGAGTGGAAGATTAATAAATTCACTAAAATTAAACATATGATATTATTTTAAAAAATATTTCTTATTTGATTAATTTTTTCATCTGGAACTATTCCTTTATGAATAATTTTAGCCATATAATATATACCTAAAATAAATAAAATTATATAAATCAATAAAAATACAGAAAGTGACCAAGATAATTGTCCTGCGGTAATTTGTGGAGATGCACTATCTATTGTTCTCAGAAGACCATAAACCGTATAAGGTTGTCTTCCTACTTCAGTAACAAACCATCCAGCAATTATTGCGATTAAACCTGATGGTATCATTAAAATCCAAAGTTTATTAATAAATGTGGATTGACCAATTTTATTTTTTATCATCATAATAAAATTAATTATCATCATAAAAAAAATTGTAAAACCAATTCCAACCATAATTCTAAAACCCCAAAAAACCACATGAATTGGTGGTCTTTCTTCTTTTGGCCAGCTTTTTAAACCACGTACTTTCCCATTCCAACTACGTGTTAATATTAAGCTACTCAATTTATCAATTCCTATTTCATAATGATTAACTTCATTTTTTTCATCAGGAATAGCAAATAAAATTAAAGGGATTCCTTCTTTTGTCTCCCATAATCCCTCCATTGCAGCAACTTTTACAGGTTGATGTTTAAGAACATTTAAACCATGAGCATCTCCTGCTAATATCTGTAATGGTGAAAGTATTGATAATGCTATAGTTGCAAATTTAAGTAAGAATTTTCCTTCCTGTTGATGTCGATTTTTCCAAATGTAATATGCCCCAACTCCACCTAATATCATTGAAGTTGTTATATAAGAGGCTAGAAGCATATGTACTATACGATGTCTAAATGATGGATTAAATATTACATCAATCCAATTTTTAGCAAAAAAACGACCGTCACTGGCAATAAAATATCCACTAGGTGTTTGCATCCAACTATTGGCTGAAATAATCCAAAAAGCCGAAAGAGCGGTACCAAATGCAACTATACATGTAGAAATAAAATGCATACGTGGTGAAACTTTATTCCATCCCCATAGCATAACCCCTAAAAAAGATGCTTCTAAAAAGAATGCGGTTAAAACTTCAAATCCTATTAATGGACCTATAACATTTGATATATGATCTGAAAATAATGACCAATTTGTTCCAAGTTGATAAGATAATGTAACGCCAGACACAACCCCTAATCCAAATCCAATAGCAAAAAATTTAATCCATAAATGGTATAATTTAAAATATATTTCATTTTTAGTACGCAACCATAAAAACTCAATTATCGCTAAAAATAATGCTAATCCAATTGACATTGAAGGAAATATGATATGAAACGCTACTGTAAAAGCAAATTGTATACGAGCAAGCATTAATGTTGTAAACATGTCTCGATAATGTATTATAATATTATAATAAAACAGCCATTTTTGGCAGAAAATAGACTTTATAATATAAATTATAATTTAAATTTTTCTTTTCGTAAATAGAAAACTAATAAAAAAAAAGAAAAATAATTAATTTTATTAATTAATAAAATTATAATTAAATATACATTTTTTTGTATTATTTATTATTAATATTGATTATTTTGTGATTATAATATTTAAGATTGAATGATTATTTGCTTATTTAAAACGAAATAAAAGACATATTAAATCATATATTTTACTAATTTATGTTTTACAACATCCTAAAAAACACTTAAAAAACATATAAAAAACACTTAAAAAACATATAAAAAACATATAAAAAACATACAAAAAAATATGAAAGAGAAAATAGTAATAAAAGATAATTTATATAGAGTATATATGAAAAATATAAAAGATATAAATTACCTTTCTAGTGAACAGAAACATCATCTTATAAATGTCCTTCGTTTAAAGAATGGAGATTTTATATCTATATTTAATCAAATAGATGGAGAATTTTATGCAGAAATAAAATTTAAAGGACGCAATGAATATATTGTAGAAAAAATTTATCAATTAGAAAAATCACCAGATAAAAAGAATAATAAAGCATATTTATGCTTTAGTTTATTAAAATTATCTAATAATTCTTTAGTTATTGAAAAAGCTACAGAATTAGGAATTGATGGGTTATTCCCTATTATAAGTGATAAATGTATAGTTCGTACTATTAATATTGAAAAAATAAATCGTATTGCTATAGGAGCAACTGAACAAAGTAATAGATTAACAATTCCAAATATTTATGATGTTCAAACAATTCATCAAAACTTAGATATATTAATTAATAATAAAAATAACAATATATATAATAATATAAAAAGTGAAAATAATATATTAAATAATAATATAAAAAGTGAAAATAATATAGAATCTTGTTTTAATAATAAAAATACTATTATTATTTTTGAAATACCAAGTAAAATAAAATTATATCAAGAAATAAATCAAAAATTTTTAATAAAACCATTATTAGAATGGATAATAGAAGAATCTTCTTTAAAAAATAGGATTAAAAAAATAATATCAAACTATTTTGTATATATTGGCCCTGAGGGAGGTTGGAGTGATAAAGATCGTCAAACATTTATTGATTATGCGTTGATCAGTAATAATTTATCTGACAATAAAACTGAATTTATTGTCATAACTGTTTCAGAGAATATAATGCGTGCAGAAACTGCATGTATTGCAGCAGCATCTTGGATTTGTTCATTAACAAAATACTTAAATAGTTAACTAAATAAGATATTAATTTGTTAATTCAAATAATTAATTAAATAAACAAGATGTTACGAAATAAAACAGAATTATTTCATAATAATTTTAAATATTTAAAAAAAAGTATAAAAAAGTATAAAATTATTTATAATATAAATTATATAAAAATTTTTTATATATAGTCTTCCTATACATATAATTGATACTTATAATTTTATTTTGTAAATCTTATTTGTAAATTTTGTTTGTAAGATTTAAAATTATCAGGAAATTTTCTTTCTCAAATAATTTAACAAAATGATATTTTTATTCTATATTAACATTTATTAATTAAATTCCTAATTTATATGACAGATATTATGATAGATATAAAGCTTGCTGATGGAAAAATAACAACCCATAAATCAGGTGTTAATGGCTTAGAAATAGCAGGGAGTATAAGCAAATCTCTAGCAAAAAAAGCATTAGCTATTATGATAAATAACAAATTATGTGATTTAACAGATATAATAACATCAGATGCTACCGTAAAAATTATTACTATAGATGATGATGAAGGATTAGAAATTATTCGTCATGATACTGCTCATGTTTTAGCCCAAGCAATAAAAGAATTATATCCTGAAGCTAAAATAGCAATAGGTCCAAATATTAAAGACGGATTTTATTATGATATAGATTCACCACATCATATATCTATAGAAGAGTTAGATAAAATAGAAGCACAAATGTGGCACATCATTAAAAGAGGCGATAAATTCATAAAACAATTTGTAGATAAAAAGAGTGCTATAGAGTTTTTTTCATCTAAAAAAGAAAATTATAAAGTAGAAATTATTAAAGATTTATCAGAAAATGATAATATTAGTATATATCAGCAAGGAAATTTTTATGATTTGTGTAGAGGTCCACATGGTCAATCAACATCATATTTAAAAGCTTTTAAGTTAACAAAAATATCAGGAGCATATTGGCGTGGAAATAGTAAAAACCAAATGTTACAGAGAATATATGGGACTGCATGGCGTAATTATGAAGAATTAAATAAATATCTCACTTTAATTAAAGAAGCAGAACAACGAGATCATAGAAATATAGGACAGCAAATGGGATTATTTCACTTTCAAGAGAGTGCACCAGGTGTCACTTTTTGGCATCCTAATGGATGGGCTATTTTTAAAACACTTGTTCAGTATATGAGATATAAACAAAGAGAATATGGTTATCTTGAGATATCTACTCCGGAAATAATGGAGCAAATTTTATGGGAACAATCAGGTCACTGGGAAAAATTTAGCGAAAATATGTTTACAGCACATAGCCATGATGAACAACATAAGAATTATGTAATAAAACCAATGAATTGCCCTGGTGGAATTCAAGTCTTTAACCATCTTGGTAGTGTGAGCTATAGAGATCTACCTATAAAATTTTCTGAATTTGGAAAAGTATATCGATATGAACCTTCTGGAGCACTCCATGGATTAATGAGAGCAAGAGGATTTACACAAGATGATGCACATTCATTTTGTACTGAAGAGCAAATACAAGAAGAAGTAATGCAAATGTGTAAAATGGTGTTTTTAGTTTATGAAGAATGCGGATTTAAAGACATTATTGTGAAAATTGCTGATCGTCCTGAAAAGCGTATTGGTGATAATGAAATATGGGATAAATCTGAAAAAGCATTATCAAATGGATTAAATGAAATTGGTATTCCATATGTTTGGAATCATGGTGAAGGAGCATTTTATGGGCCAAAAATAGAATTTCATTTACGTGATGCTCTAGGAAGAGATTGGCAAATGGGAACAATTCAAGTAGATTTTAATATGACAAATCGACTAAATGCATTCTATATAGGAAAAGATGGACAAAAAAAACATCCTGTTATGATACATCGTGCAATTTTTGGTTCATTAGAGAGATTTATCGCAATTATGATAGAACATTATGCTGGTTGGTTACCATTATGGTTAGCACCTTTACAAGTTGTAATTATAACAGTTAATAATCATGATAATGTTATACAATATGCAAAAGAAATATTTAAAAAAATGTTTTCAGTAGGAATAAGAGTGAAAATAGATTTTGTAAATGAAACAGTAAGCTATAAAATACGTAAAAATACCATGTCTAAAGTTCCACTTATCATAACTATAGGTGAGAAAGAAGTAGCAGAGCAAATGATATCTTTAAGAGATAATTTAAATACAAGTAATGAAAATAATAAAAGTAATGAAAATAATGATTTTAGTATCAATAATTTAAATAAAAAAATTAACGATTTAAACCATGATCATAATATCAACAGTAAATCAAATTATTATTTCACTTTAGAAGATATGTTTAGTAAATATAATTTTACAATTAAATAAAAAATAAAAATTTTATTTTATCTTTTTTCAGATTGTATATTTCTATTATTAGTTTGAGAGTCTGTATTTTTTGTAAAATCTTTATTATACTTAAAATAAATCCTGATTTTATCTGCAATATTATTGATTTTACTAACACCTATAGTTTTACATCAAATTATTTTATTCTCTTCCACTTTATTTATATTAACTCTATTTATATTAATATTATTTATATTAACTTTATTTTTCTTCTTTATGTAAAATATTTTGGTTATTAAGATTAATATTTCTATTATTAGTTTGAGAGTCTGTATTTTTTGTAAAATCTTTATTATACTTAAAATAAATCCTGATTTTATCTGCAATATTATTGATTTTACTAACACCTATAGTTTTATCATCAGCAATTTTTTTAGCAAGAGAATATGCCTCATCTGTTTTTCCTATTTCTGAAAGTAAAATAGCATGAAGAATAGATGCTGATGCATAAAACGGTTTATTAGAATTATCAAATTTTTCAAGTTCTTTTATTGCTTCTTGTGGTTTAATAAGATCATATTTAAGTTCACCAGATATAGCGCTAAACCAAACAAAATCCCTCAGAGTTTTATCATATTTTGTATTGTTAGCAATTTTTTTGTATTCTATAATACAGCGTGATGAGCTATTTGTTATAGATTCTATCATTCCTATGTAAAGACGTGCAAAGATAGCATACGCAGACTTATCTGCATCAGCTATTTTATTAATATCAGCAATTGTTGATTCAATAGATTCTTTATTATCCCAATTTATTTTATGAAGAGCATTCATTAGATCATCACTATCTTGCTTTGCAATTTCAATTTTTTCATTCTTTTGCCATGAAAAAAAAATTGCTACAAGTATAGCAAAAATACCTATTATAATAATTATTTTGATAAAAAAAGTCGATAATTTGTATACTTTTTCATTATTTTCTTGATCTATAACTTCATTTAATATATCTGACATAAAATCTAATTTATTATAAATTTTTTATTATATAATAATATAATATTATTATTTGAATTCTTTAATATTCATATTACTAACAATAGTATAGTTATATATTAAAAATCTATTACTATCATTTAATTAAAATGTGAATAGATTTTATATATATTAATTGATTAATTGTGATACATGATATTAATTATGGTATCTTAATATAAGAGTTACTGTTATATTGAGTATTGTAAATGTTATAATTAAGCGCAATTTTATAAAATTTTACTTATTATCAGATGAATGAATTACTTTTATATATAGTTGATCTTGTTGAAAAAATGGGATATATAGGTATTTTTCTTATGACATTCATAGAAGGAACATTAATTCCAATTCCAAATGAAATAACGCTAATACCTGCTGGTTTTTTAGTATCAAAAGGTGAATTTAATTTTTGGATATTATTAATTATAAGTGCTGCAGGAAATGTAATGGGATCAATGACTAGTTATTATGTTGCTTTTAAATACGGTAGAAATGCATTATTGCGTTATGGAAAATATTTCTTTTTTGATGATAAAAAAATGCAAAAAATGGAATCTTTTTTTCAAAAACATGGTCCTTTTTCTGTATTTATCGGTAGAATTGCACCTGGTATAAAACATTTTATATCATTTCCTCCAGGATTAGCTCAAATGGATTTTAAGAAATTCTTTATTTATAGTTCATTGGGTGGAACATTATGGGTTCTAATTTTAATATTAATTGGTATAACTATAGGTAATAATCAAGATTTAATTAATTATTATGTTGAAAAAATGAATTATATCATATTTTTTCTAGTTATATTCGTAATTATATTTTATATTAGGTATAATAAAATAAAAAAAAATAACCAATAATAAACAATAATAAATTTTTATACAATTTACTTTGTAATATATTTGACAAACAGTAATAAATTATGATAAAAAATTTCTAATGAAATAACTTATATTAGTTTGTTGCGTGTTACGTAAGTTTAATAATATAAGTGTTATCTACAAACGCACATTCAATCTGTGCTTTATTAGCGGGTGTAGCTCAATGGTAGAGTCCCAGCCTTCCAAGCTGGCTGCGTGGGTTCGATTCCCATCACCCGCTCCACAAAGTTATCTCATTTTTTATCCTTGTATTATTACTAACTGCAATTATATAGCTAATATAAGTGTTTCTCTTAGAATTTTGGGATGATTTCAATTTCAAGTAGATTAAATGGAATACTAAGTAAAATATTCTGTTTAATACTATCTGCAATAATAACATTGGTTTTTGTTCATAGAAATCCAAAAATCGGTATATTTGAACAAATATATTTTGCCAATTTATCTGCTACTTGTGTAATTATTATATGGTTAATCACAACTAAGCCTTATAGAAAAAATGGAAATCAAACCCTATATCAAGCTATATCACAAATAGATATCAAATGGTATTTTGTAAGAGCAATTCTATCACTTATAGCAATGACTGTATGGTCTTATATATCAAAAAAATTAGGCGCATATGAAGTCACTTTGATAGGATATTTAGGACTTGTATCACCACTTATTATTTCTCATATTTTAGATTTAGAAAAAATTCGCTTATCATCGGTATTTGGAATAATTATTTGTATATTAGCTGTCTTTTTTTCTTTAAAAGAAGAAAATAAAATTATATCGATTATTAACATACTTATTGGTCTTATTCCTTCTATTTGTTGGGGTGGGTATGAAATAATTTGCAAAAAACAATCATCAACAGATGATTTAATTTTACAAGGATTCATTGTATTTTTGGCTAGTGTTATAATATCATCTCCAATGATAATTCCAAATATTACAAAAATTCCTTATAATGAAATAATTTTTGCTTTTTATTTAGGATTTATTAGAATAGGAGTTGTATTTACTATTTTTTTATCTTATAAAAATCTTAGTGTTAATAGTTTATTAATAATGGGTTATTTACGCTTACCAATTATGATAGCTATAAATTATTCTATTTTTTCTGAAGTTCCATTAGTAAAAACTATTTCTGCTGCTATAATAATAATATTAACAAATTTTATTATTATCAATCATAATAAAAAAATAGATAAAAATATTAATAATATAGATGATATTACTGCTAAAAAATAAAAATTAAATCTAAAATATTAAAAAATAATATTATAATGTTATAATATTAAAAAATAGTATTAAAATAATATTATATTTTTATCAATATCGATTTATTGAGTAATATAAAAGCTAAAAATAATAAAAATATAGAGATATAAAAATATATAAAATTTTATAATGCAAATAGTATATTTATGAAGCATTTCTCAGATCAGAACTCTTTAGATAGAATAATTTTTAATTTTTCTCATTATTCTAAAGAAATAACACAAATTTTAAATGAAAACTTTAATAAAGAAACAGTAGAATTAATTGTAGATAAAAAAATTTGGGGTGGAAAAGGATCAGCCTTAATAACTATGAGTTGTTTAGGTATAGATGTTCCTCCTGGTTTTATTGTTAACACAAGTTTATGTTCTTATTATAATAGTTATAATTCTATTCCATCAGAAGTTGAAAATAAAATTAAACATGCAATTCAATCATTAGAAGATACATTATCTTTAGTTTTTGGTAGTATTGATAATCCTTTATTGATTTCTGTTCGCTCAGGAGCTCCAATATCAATGCCTGGTATGATGGATACAATATTAAATATTGGTTTAAACGATGAAATTGTTGAAGGATTATCTAAAAAATATAACAATCCTAGGTTTGCATATGATAGTTATAGACGTTTATTACATATGTTTGGCACAACCGTAATGCAAATTGAATCAAATCTTTTTGATTTGCCATTTGATTATTTAAAAATTTCAGAAGGAGTTACAAGTGATCACCATGTTTCTGTTGATGGACTTAAAAAGTTAATTAATACCTATAAGAATATCATTTTAGAACAATCAAAAGAAGATTTCCCTCAAAATGTATATGATCAATTGTTTAGAGCAATTAAAGCTGTTCTAGATTCATGGCAATCTAAGAGAGCAATTAAATATAGAGAAATATATAATATATCTGAAGATTTAGGTACAGCAGTTACAGTACAAGCTATGGTTTTTGGAAATTTGAGTGAAAAAAGTTGTACTGGTGTAATTTTTTCACGTAATCCATCAAATGGTGATAATGAAATCTTTGGTGAATTTTTATTAAATGCCCAAGGTGAAGATATAGTATCTGGTATTAAAAATAGTTTACCAATTAGTATAAAAATGGAAAAATCTTGGCAAATTATAAATAATGAAGATTTATCTATTAGTATACCAGAATCTATGGAAAGACTTATGCCAGATGTTTTTGTAAAACTTAAGAATATTTCTAAAAAACTAGAATATTTTTATGGAGATATGCAAGATATAGAGTTTACTGTAGAAAACGGAAGGCTATGGATTCTTCAGAGTAGATCTGGAAAACGTTCTTCGTTAGCTTCATTAAAGATAGCTAATGATATGGTAGAAGAAAAAATTATTAATAAAAAGCAAGCTTTAAAAATAATTCCAATTCAAACATTTGAACAATTACTTCATTGTGGTTTAGATTACTCATTCATAAAAATTCCTCCATTAACTTGTGGATTACCAGCTTCTCCAGGAGCTGCTGTAGGAATGGTAGCAACTAATGTTAAAGATGCAGAATTAATGGCTAAAATGGGTAAAGTTATTTTAGTACGCAATGAGACTAGCCCAGAGGATATGTCAGGAATTGCTGTTGCTGATGGGATAATTACAGCACGAGGTGGAATGACATCTCATGCAGCTGTTGTTGCTAGAGGTATGGGAAAATCTTGTATATGCAGTGTTTCTGGATTATTTGTTGATGGTAAAAACATACATATTAATGGAGAAAAGTTTCCCAGTGGAACATATTTAAGTATGGATAGTACTAAAGGTGAGATATATTTAGGACAAATACCTATTATAGCTTCAAATATTCCTTATGAATTTGAAATGATTAATTCTTGGATAAATGAGTATAAAAAAATCGATATTCATGCTAATGCTGAAACAATTGGAGATATAGAATCTGCATTTAGTTTGGGAGCAACAGCTATAGGATTATGTAGAACAGAACATATGTTTTTTTCTCCAGAACGGATTTTTTATATGAGAAAAATGATTCTATCAAAAGATCATTCAGATAGAGTATTTAATCTTGATATTCTTGAGAAATATCAACAACATGATTTTGAAAAAATATTTGAAATTAGTAAAGGAAAAGCTGTTACTATTAGATTACTTGATCCACCACTTCATGAATTTTTACCACACGATGATAAAGAAATTAAAGAATTTTGTATACAAAGTAATTCAATTGAATCTGATGTGAAATTATCTTTAGCTATTAAAAAAGAGCATAATCCTATGTTAGGACATCGTGGTTGTCGTCTAGCAATAACTTATCCTGAAATATATATAATGCAAGTTAGAGCTATTTTGTGTGCTATATCTAAACTAGTTTCAGAAAGAAAAGTATCAGAATATGAATTATATCCTGAGATTATGATTCCTCTTGTATCAAATGTAAATGAATTAGCTATATGTAAAAAATTAGTTCAAGATACATTTGATGATTTTTGTGAAAGTTTAAATGATAATGATCTAAAAAACTCATTATCTAAAATAAGCTATAAATTTGGTGCTATGATTGAGCTTCCTTGTGCAGCTTTACAAGCAGATAGAATTGCTGAAATTTGTGATTTTATTAGTTTTGGTACTAATGATCTTACTCAAACTACTTTAGGATTATCACGCGATGATAGTGCAAACTTTATTGCAACATATGTTAATAAAAAAATTTGGAATAATGATCCATTTGTAACTATTGAACAGTCAACTGTTGGAGAATTATTAAAAATAGCTATAAATAAAGCCAGATCATCTAATCCTAAAATTAAAATAGGAATTTGTGGTGAACATGCAGGAAATCCTGAATCTATTCCATTTATAAACAGTTTGCAAATAGATTATATTTCTTGTTCACCATATCGTATACCATTAGCAAGGTTAATATCTTCTCAAGTATAATTTTTAAGAACTAATAATTAAAAGACTAATATTAAATTTATTATATTACTAATATAGTACTTTTATGCTGGTAAATCTTTAAATTATTATATATTTTATTATATATTTATAAATATAATTTTTTTAATTTGATAAAATGATACCAAATAAGATTAAATCTGTAATATATAATAAATCTAGGATTAAAGTAAAAATCAATAAAAAATGCGGTATTTCATCACAACAATGGCTTAAACGTCATTTAAATGATCCATATGTTGCTGCTGCTAAAGAAGATGGTTATCGTTCAAGAGCAGCTTATAAACTTCTTGAAATAGAGAGAAAATATAAAATAATTGCGAATTCTCCAGTAAGATCTTCGATTATTGATCTAGGTTGTGCTCCTGGTAGTTGGTTACAAATTTTAAGTTATTTACTTTATGATCAATATAATAATATTAATAATGTTAATAACGAATCACATTCAAAAGATTCATTAAAATCTTTTAATATAGATGAATTAGATGATATATCTAAAATAATGTTATCAATTAATAAAACAAGTGATATAATTTTTAAATATCCAACAAAAATGGATGAAAAAAAGAAAATAGATAAAAAATATTTTAATAAAAAATTAAATATTAAATTATTTATTCCAGAAGGTAAGAAAATTTATCAAAAACATAAAAATAGAGAAATTATAGGTTTAGATAAACAAAAAATTGATTTTGTACCAAATACAAAAATAATAACAGGTGATTTTACAAATTCTAATACTATATCTGATATTTTAAAAGTTATTTCTCAAAAAATAGGATTAATTTTAAGTGATATGGCTCCGTCATCTTCTGGAAATAAAGATTTAGATCAAGCAACTATGAATATTATTTTAAATGATGTTTTTTGCTTTGCAAAACAAAATATGATACCTACAGGAAATCTTTTATGTAAATTATTAAATAATAAAGAAACTAATGAAATTATAAAACAAGCTGAAAATATTTTTTCTAGAGTAAAAATATTTAAACCAGAATCAAGTTATAAAAATTCAGCAGAAATATTTTTAATATGTATTAATAAAAAATAATATTAAAATTAAAATACTAAAAAATAATGAATAATTTATTATTAATACTTTATATAATAAAAATAAAATTAATATAATATTTTTTTAAAAATTTCTTTTTTTACAAAATCAATTATGTTTTGTTCAAAAATATTTATATTTAATAAATATCCAATAATAAATACTTTATATAATAAAAATAAAATTAATATAATATTCTTTTAAAAATTTCTTTTTTTACAAAATCAATTATATTTTGTTCAAAAATATTTATATTTAATAAATATCTAATAATAAATACTTTATATAATAATAATAAAATTAATATAATATTTTTTTAAAAATTTCTTTTTTTACAAAATCAATTATATTTTGTTCAAAAATATTTATATTTAATAAATATCCAATAATAAATACTTTGATAATTGATTCAGCAAAATTATACCCTATTGATTGTAAATTGTTTATAGGAATTTTAGATAAAATATAAGGACATGAATTATCTTTTAAAGTTTGTATTATTGTTTTAATCGATACAGATTGTATTTTTAATATCTGATTTTTTGCAAAAAACTGATTATTAACAATATATTTAGAATTATTATTTATATTATCATAATCATCAATATCATTAGATATAAAAATATGTATAATTGTTTTATTCTTAGAATTGATAAAATATTCAATATAATTATGTTGAAAACAATTTATTGTTAAACTGTTTAAAGATATATATAAATCTTCTTTTTTTCCCAAACTTTCAATATATAATATATTTTTCCAGATATTAAATTGATAAAGAGAATTATTATTAGATAAATATATATTATTTAAATTATGATATAATGATGTTATTGTTATTGCAATATCTCTAATAAAATTATTAATTTTTAAATAATTTGTTAAAAAATCATTATATGCTAATTGTGCTCCATAATAAAACTCATTAGTATTATATCCTAATAGCATTATTATCAATAAAGATGGTGTAGAAAAAACACTAAATCTACCAGTTACTGTTTCATCATATTCAATAAATTCATCAGGAAATAATTTTATTGTACAAAATTTAGAATTAAATAATGAGAAAATTTCTTTAACAGTACTAACAGAATTTTTAGTAGAGTTTAAATCTAATGATATTTTATTTTCTGATATAATATTTTGCTCTAATATAGATGATATTTCTTGATGGTCTTTTCTGATATATTGATTAATATTTTCATTACTAGACTGCCCAATATGAATCCAAAGAGGTAAATTATTAGTATCTGAATATAAATTCATAATATAATTTACCATTGAAAATACTTCTATAGAGATATTACTCTTACTTATAGTAATAATAGCTATATCCTTCTCAATAATCTTTAATAAAGTTTTATGTAAGATAATCTGATCTTGGTTATCAATTAATATTATTTTAGAAAAATTTACTTTGTCAAAATAAAAATTATGCTCTTCTATTAAAGATAATATTGCTTTTATACTTAAAATTGATCCTCCAACTGCTATTATTACAATATAATCGTATTTATTAAGAATTTTGACATATTTTTTTAATACTTTTTCTTTTTCATTTTGAAAATCAATATTATTTAAAATATTTTTGGGAAAATATTTAAGAATCGATTTTATATTATTTTTATTAATATTAAATTTATTTATTGTATTAATTATTACATCTTCATATAAAAATAAATTTTCTTCCATATAAGAATTATTAATTGTATTCATAAATTTGTTAATATAGTGGAAATTATAAAAGATAAATATTATTATTATATATATAATATGTTATATCTTTTAAAATAGTATCAGATATATAATAGTATCAGATATATAACTAATCATTAAATGTGTAGATTTATTGATTAATATTATTTTTACTAGCATTTTTGTATTTTCCATAATTATATTTGAATATATGCACACAACAACTTTTAAGATCACAAAATCTGATAAATCATTAAAAGTAACAAAAGAAAAAATATCATTACCTTTATTAGAACCTGGATATGCATTAATAAGAAATATAGCTGTTCCAATTGAAGATTATGATATTGAAAATATATTATACTTTGGTAAAAATACTATAGGGCATAGTGCATTGGGTATAATTGAAAATATAAATGGAGATAGTAAATCTAACTTCTCAATTGGTGAAAAGGTTATATATTATGTTCGTGAACCAGGATCTTTAGCGGAGCATAAAAACGTTCAAATTCGTTATCTTAATAGAATACCAGATAATATAGAAGAAAATCATTTAGCTGCAAACTATTATAAAGCTTGTTATGCTCATGCTGTTACTACTAGAACTTATGTAATGAATACAAAAAGTGATGTAATAATACATGGTGCAAGTAGAGCTTCTAGTATTCTCATAAGTCAACATTGTCGTCTTCGTAAAGCAAATAAAATTATAGGAATATGTGATAATAGTGTAGATTTTAATAATTTAAGATCTGCTTCTTATGATGCAATTTTTTATTATAATCAAGATTGGGTTAAAAATATTATAGAAGAATATCAACATTTGGGAGCAACAATCTGCTATGATAACATAGGTGGAGATATAACAGCGAGATCAATAAAGGCCTGTAGATTTGGAGCAATGATTATTAGTTCTGGTTTATCAAGCGGACAAGATCCAAAAATTTCTAGACAGATGCTCTTAAATCGTTCAATTTATTATACAGCTCCGTTTATTTTTGATTATAAAGAAAATGATGACGAAAGATTTATGACCGCTGTTCATGTATTTAAGAATATATATGAAAAGAATCTAGGGATAAAATATGAAATTTTTTCTGAAAAAAATTGCCAAGAAGCTATTGACATAGCTCAAAAATATCCTCACTATACTCCACTTGTTTTATTTAAATAAGATAATAAAATATCAATTACTAATTAATTGCATTATATTTTTATTATAAGTGTTTGGAACAGATGGAATAAGAGGTAGAGTTAATGTATATCCATTAACTGCAGAAATGATTCTTCGTTTTGGTATGGCAGCAGGAATATATCTGCGTAGCGAAGATAATGAATGTAAGACTAATGTTATTATAGCTAAAGATACCAGGTTATCTGGGTACTTATTAGAATCATCGTTAATAGCAGGCTTAGTATCAGTAGGAATTGATGTAATTTTAGTTGGTCCTATGCCAACACCTGCTATATCTAAACTAATTCGATCTTTACGTGTATCTTTTGGAATAATGATCACTGCATCTCATAACCCTCATCATGATAATGGATTTAAATTATTTAACAAATATGGCGAAAAACTTACAGAGAACTGTGAAAAAGAAATTTGTCAATTAATAGAAAGAAATCATTTTGAAGAAGAACTTGCTCCTCCAAATAAGTTAGGAAGGGTTCTGAGATTAGATGATGCACCAGGTCGTTATATAGAGCATGTAAAGCGTGCTCTACCTAACAAAACTAATCTACAAGGATTTCGTATTGTGGTAGATTGTGGTAATGGTGCTGCTTATAGAATAGCTCCTGTTGTTTTTTGGGAATTAGGCGCTAATGTTATACCTATTCATAATGAGCCAGATGGATTAAATATTAATAATTTGTGTGGATCTATTTATCCACAAAGTTTACAATCTAAAGTTATTGAAACAAGAGCAGATATTGGCATTGCTCTTGATGGTGATGCTGATAGAGTTTGTATTTGTGATGAAAATGGTGAAATAGTTGATGGAGATCATATTATAGGTGTTATTGCTTTAGAACTGCTACATAATCAAAGAATGAAAAAAAATGAATCTATTATTATTACAGATACATCAAATGATGGATTATGTGATTATGCTAAAGATATGGGTTTTTCAATTATAAGAACAAAAGTTGGAGATCGTAATGTAGCTCAAGCTATGAAAAAAAATAATAGTTCTTTAGGTGCTGAAAAGTCAGGTCATATTATTATTTCTGATTATGGAATAGTTAGTGATGGTATTGTTGCTGCTCTTCATATACTTTCTTATATAATAAGAGTAAAGAAAAAAACTAGTTCAATTCATAAAATATTTCCACTTTATCCACAATATAATGATAATATTTATTTTTATGGTGATAATCCACTAATGATACAGAATGTAAAAAATGAGATAGATGAGGTTATATCTTTAAATAAAGATTATCGTATTTTAGTTAGAAAATCAGGGACAGAAAGATTAATTAGATTAATGGTTGAAGGAAAAATACATCACAAAACTATTGAAATTGGTGAAGAAATAAAAAAAATTTTACTTAAAAGTATTGCAGTGAAATCTTAAAAGAAAATTTCTTCTTAAAAGAAATATTATATTTATATTAAATTCAATATAATAATGAATTACATTCAAAAAATTCATTAAAATCGCTTCATATAGATGAATTAAATGATATATCTAAAATAATGTTATCAATTAATAAAATAAGTGATATAATTTTCAAGTATCCAATAAAATCAGATGAAATAAAAAACTTTCTATATATTTAATAAATTCAAAAAATTCATTAAAATCGCTTCATATAGATGAATTAAATGATATATCTAAAATAATGTTATCAATTAATAAAATAAGTGATATAATTTTCAAGTATCCAATAAAATCAGATGAAATAAAAAATTTTCTATATATTTAATAAATTCAAAAAATTCATTAAAATCGCTTCATATAGATGAATTAAATGATATATCTAAAATAATGTTATTAATTAATAAAACAAGTGATATAATTTTCAAATATCCAATAAAATCAGATGAAATAAAAAACTTTCTATTATATTTAATAAATTCAAAAAATTCATTAAAATCGCTTTATATAGATGAATTAAATGATATATCTAAAATAATGTTATTAATTAAGAAAACAAGTGATATAATTTTCAAGTATCCAATAAAATCAGATGAAATAAAAAACTTTCTATATATTTAATAAATATTAAGAATTTATATATTTTTTAACAATTTAATTATTATTATTAATTTGTTTTACCAATTATTTACTATATTTATAAATGCATTACCTCTTTCTTCAAAATTTCTCCACTGATCATGTGAAGAACAAGCAGGGGAAAGAAGAACAATTTCTCCTTGTTTTGATATAATCTTTGATTTTTCTAATGCATTATCTAAAGTAATACATTTATAATATTTAACATTATATTTATTAAAAACTGTTGCAAATTCCTCAGAACTTTTACCTATTAGATAAGCAACTATAATTTTTTCAAATAAATATGAAATTTCTGATAAATCTTCATTTTTAGTTATTCCTCCTATAATTAAATGCACTGATTTGTCAGAAAACATAGATAGTGCTTTTTCTGTTGAATCTATATTTGTAGCTTTGCTATCATTTATATATAAAACTCCATTATAATTACGTATTATTTGTAATCTATGTGGAAGTGATTTAAATTCTGCAGAATATTTAAAAAAATCCTCATATTTGATATTATATTGAAGAGCTACGGCTAAAGCAACTGCAATATTTAAACTATTATGTTTTCCTGGAACTGTATTAAGAATTTTAAAATTATTATTTATATCTGAATAATTTTTAAATTTTTTATCAATTTCGTTAAAACTATGACATAATATTTTATATTTATTTATATCATAAATATATTCATCTTGATAGTCATTAATCCAATTTTTCCATAGAATATTATTCCACTCAAATATTAGTGGAAAATAAATAGAATTGTAAAATAATTTATATAAATTAGATTTATCTAAAAAATTCAAATTAAAATCTAATGAAATTTTTTTTGCAGAGCATAATATTACAGAGCAAAAAATCTTAATATGAATATCAGAATGAGTTATTAATGAATACTCATTTATATTTCTTTTATATGTTTTATCTGTTTTAACAATTTTATTGTTAATTTTATCTATTTTAATTTTATTTAAATCATTTTTTTTGAAATTTATCATTTCTTCTGAAAGAATAATTTTTCCATTTTCTTTTAATAAAGAAAAAATTTTATTTTTTGATCTTACATAATGATCTATTGTTCCATATCGATCTAAATGATCAGGTTTAATATTTAAACATGCAACAACATCAAATTTTGCGTACTTGATATAATCAATCTGATAAGAAGATAATTCAAAAATATATAATCCTTTTGATAATCTGTTAGAGTATAAAACTGGATTTCCTAAATTTCCACCAACAAAAACATATTCAATATTATTTGAAAAATTACTATTATTTAAATTATAATTTAATTTATGATGATTTTTAATTGCTTTATTAAATACTTCTTCTAATAAACTTACAACTGTAGATTTTCCATTACTCCCAGTAATACCTACATAATTAGCATCAGAATTAAATATATAAAATAAATCTATATCTGATATAAACTTTATATCCAAGTTATATGCTGCTGTTAAAATTGGATGTGTAATCTCTGGCTGAAATGGGATACCAGGACTGCATAAAATAATATTTATACCATAATTTAATAAAGATGTTTCAGATTCTTCTAATGTTTTAGGTAAAATACATCCAGTCAAATTAATATTTAATATCTTATCAGTATTTATTTTATTTTGATAAGATAAAATTAATTCTTTTATTAATTTTTCGTTTTCATCATATAAAATGATATTTTTTTTAAAATTATTACATAAATAATATACTTCTTTGCATTTTATAAATATATTCTGATTTTTATGATATTTATCTTTATGATTAAAAAAATAATTTGAATAATTTTGATCAAATAAAAGAAAATCAAGAAAAGATTGACCAGTTTTACCTAAACCAATTATAGCTATATTATTTGATAATTTAGGCGAAGTCATAATATATTGATAATTTATTTATAGAAATGATTTATTTGTAATTAAAAAGAATAAATGAGAATAATGGAAATATAAGAGATAAAATCCAAAATCTTATAACTATTTGAGACTCTGTTAAACCACTTTTTTCATAATGATGATGTATAGGGGCCATTAAAAAAATTCTTTTTTTATAAATACGATAATATACTACTTGTATTATTACTGATAAAGCTTCTATAACAAATAATCCACTAGCAAAAAAAAATAAAATTTCAATATTTAGAGAAACAGCTATCATTCCACTTATTCCACCTAGAGAAAGACTACCAACATCACCCATAAATATTTTAGCTGGATGAGCATTATACCATAAAAAGCCTAAACAACTACCAATACATATACAAGATAAATAAGATATTGATGATATATTTAATAAATCGTGATTAATATTACTATATTTTATAATTCCACAAGAAATCAATGAAAAATAAGCAAAATTTATTATTAACGGAACTGAAACTAAACCATCTAAACCATCTGTTAAATTAGTTGCATTTGCAGCTCCTACAATGACTATTGCAGCAAAAAAATAATAAAAGATTCCTAAATTAATCTTTATATTAAATGGAAAATTTACATAATTATGATGCTTATATATATTAATAATATAATATATTATCTTATTAAGAAAAGAATCAGAAATATCTAATATACTTATTTTCATAAACAAAATAGATATTAAAGCTAATATAAATTGTGTAATTAATCTAGATTTACCAGAAATTCCATAACTATTACGATATTTAATTTTAATATAATCATCAATAAATCCTATCAATCCATAACTAGAAAGTATAAATATACATGCCCAAATTAGAGAATTATTTACTGATTTATTATAAAATAACATATAAATAATCGTTGTAATAATAACTGTAAATATTATTCCTATTCCACCCATTGTAGGAGTTCCAGCTTTTATAATATGTGATTTAGGACCATCATCTCTTATTGGTTGACCTCCATTCTGCCAAAGAAGAAATAATTTTATTAAACTTGGATAAAGAAAAATTTGAATAAAAAATGAAAATATAATTAAAATTATACATTCATGTTGTTCTAACAGCATTTGATTTTTTAAAAAATTGTTTCTTAACAGGAAAAAATTAAATTTTATATTTTTTTCTTTATAATCCTTTAATTTCTTTATTTTATATTTCTTTATTTATAATCCTTTATTTTCTTTATTTTATATTTCTTTATTTATAATCCTTTAATTTCTTTCTTTATAATCCTTTATTTTCTTTATTTTATATTTCTTTCTTTATAATCCTTTAATTTCTTTCTTTGTATTTCTTTCTTTATAATCCTTTATTTTCTTTATTTTGTATTTCTTTCTTTATAATCCTTTAATTTCTTTCTTTATAATCCTTTATTTTCTTTATTTTGTATTTTTTTAATAATTTTAATTATCTATCCACCATATTTTCTAATTCTTTTTTTATACTCTGCTATAGCTTTGTCAAATTCTATTTCATCAAAATCAGGCCATAAAATATCACAAAAATATAATTCCGTATAAGCAATGTGCCAAAGCATAAAATTACTTAATCTTTTTTCACCACCACTTCTTATTAATAGATCTGGTTCTGGCCATTGATCAGAAGATATTATATCAGATAATTTTAAAGAAAAAAATTTATTATAATTTTTGTTGTCTTTTTTATAATTATCAATTTTTTTTAGTAATATGTTATCTTTTTTATCATTTTTATCATTTAAGTAATAATTAAGCAATTCTAATGATGCTTGTTCTATTTCTTCTTTACCACCATAATTTATTGCTATTTTAACATGTACTTTAGGCATTGGTATATAAATACTCTCTATATATTTCATTTGATCTTGTAATTTTTGAGGAAAATCTTTTCTATTACCAATAAAATTAATTTTTATTTCATTAAATGAAGAATTGATATTTTTAATATATTCTTCAAAAGAAGAAAAAAATATATCTATAAGTATTTCTATTATTTTATTATCACGTTTCCAATTTTCTGTTGAAAAAGCAAATAATGTTATATACTGAATTTGAACTTTTTTAGCATATAATATGATTTTTTTTGCGGTATTTGCCCCATTTTCATAAGCATTTTTTATAGAAAAATTATTTTTTTTTGCCCAACGCAAGTTGCCATCCATAATAATAGCAACATGTTTTAAATCATTCATTTGCTAAAAAAGCAAAAAGGTTTTATAAATTTTTATAAAAATGGATAAATAATGTGTAATATATGAATTATTTTATTTATTCATTTTGATCTAATACTCTATTAGTTTCTATTGTAATAAAAGACTTAGTATTACCACGCATTAAAAGAATCATCATAAATACTTTATTACTTTTTTCTACTTCTTGTAGAGCTTTATTAAATGATTCTGTATTATTAATTGTAAGTTCATTAACTCTCATAATAACATCTCCAACTTTTATTCCAAACATACTTGCCAAAGACTTAGGTTTTACTTTGCTAATTACAACACCTGTTGCATTATTTTTGATAGAGTATTTATATCTTGTTTCATCGTCAATGTTTGAAACTTTAACACCAAGGATATTATTTGTATCATTGCTTACAATAGAACTCTCATCTTCTTCATCTGAAGAAAAAGGATCTTTTTTGTTTGGTTTTTCGATAATTATAGGTAATTTTATAAATTTTCCACCTCTAAATATTTCAGCATAAGTTTTTGTTCCTATTGGAATTTCAGCAACAATTCTAGGTAATCTACTCATAATAGTTATCTCTGTATCTCCCATTTTTGTTATAACATCACCAACTTGAATTCCAGATTTTTCTGCTGGACTATCTGGTATCACTTCTGCAACTAAACCTCCTATTGGCTTATTAAGGCCTATGCTTTTTGCAATATTATCATCTACAATTTGTACTCTGACACCTAACCATCCTCTAATAACTTTACCAGTTGTTTTTAATTGCTCAATTACAGGTCTTGCAATACTAGCTGGAACAGCAAATCCAATACCAAGACTTCCACCTGTAGTTGTTACTATTGCAGAATTAACACCAAGAACTTTTCCTGTTTTACTATTACATAATGGTCCTCCTGAATTTCCTCTATTAATTGCTGCATCAGTTTGAATATCATCACCTAATCCGTTAGCATTAATTGCACGAGATTTAGCAGATATTATCCCTTGGGTTACTGTACCACCTAATCCAAATGGATTTCCTACTGCAAATACTGGATCTCCTACTCTCAATTTTGAAACATCATCAAAATTTAAATATGGTAAATTTTCTTTGCTTTCTATTTTTATCAATGCAAGATCAGTTTTACTATCTTGTCCTATTAATTTAGCTCTATAACCCATTACTCCACTATTATTTAATGTTACAGTAATTTCCTCTGCTCCATCTACAACGTGATTATTTGTTACAATATATCCACTTGGATCAATTAAAAACCCAGACCCTAAAACATTAGGACGTTTTGGTCCACCCTCATCTTCTGGATTAACACCAAACCTTCTTTCTAAGAATTCTCGCAACATTTCTTGCAATTCATCATTATATTGATCATCACGAATTTTATGTCTTTTTTGAACAACTGATATATTAACAACAGCAGGCATAACTTTCTCTACAATATCTGCTAAATCTATTTGAGGAGATATTTTTTGCTGAGAAGACAATATTTCTTCAGCAAAGCACTTTTCTATTCGTAAATTATCACTTTGAAGTGTTGAAAATAAGAAAAAATGCAATATAAGTGATAAAAATGATACTTTTCTAAAATTTTTTTTCATTATAATCATTCAATTAAAAGATTTTTTATTCTTAATTTTAAATAATTGATGTATTTAATTTATTACTTGTAGATACACTACAAAATTTATAAATAAACAACAAGTAATTAGCAATCAAAATAACATTTATTATATATTGATGATGTTATTATAATTACAATGGGATAAAATATCTATTTATTTTTGTATAATACAAAATTTAATTTAATTTTTTTATCATTATTTTTAATATATTTAGTAATAATTATGAAGTTCTTATCAAGAAAAAAAGTAAAATCTAAAAGAGAAGATATTTTGCAAAAAATAATTTCACCATATATTAAATTTTTTTACATAATAATGATGGCTATATTTATAAGCTCATCATCAATACTAGGAATAGGTCGTATTCTTAGACATATGATTGATAATGGATTTTATCATTATAATATGGATATAATAAATAAGTCTTGTTTTACAATGATGATTTTAGTTGTAATACTAACTATAGGATCAATAGTTAGATTGTATTACATAAATCATATAGGTAATAATTTAGTCTCTGATATAAGATGTAAATTATATTCTGTAATTATTAATATGCGTAGTCAAGATATTGATGAAATAAAACATGGCAATTTAATATCAATTCTACTCTATGATACTGAAATTATTTATAATATTATAACAGGTTCTCTATCATCAGCTATACGTAATCTTATATTGGCAATTGGTAGTATAATAATGATGTTTTCAACAAGTCCAAGCTTAAGTGTTTTTACAATTATATCACTTCCTGTAATAGTAACACCAATTATAATACTTGGTTCCCGTTCAAAAAAAGAAGCTAAACGTAGTAAAAATATTTCAACAGAAATTTTTACAGAAACTGAAAATTCGATCAATAATCTTCATTTAATTCAAAGCTATGCAAGAGAAACATTTGCTGAAAAAAAATTCTCTGATTTAATGATGCAAAAAATAATAGCAAATAAAAAACATTCAATCGCTAGATCCATCTTAGTAGCTATTGTTCTTACATTATCTTTTTTTGGAGTAATTGCTCTTATATGGCTTAGTGGTAAAGAGATGATTTGTAAAAATTTAACAGGTGGTGCTGTATCATCTTTTTTAATTTTATTAGTTATTTGCGGATCAGCATTAGGATCTGTTGCTGATTCTGCACCAGAAATTGGTCGTTTATTTGGTCTTTTTGAAAAAATAAAAAATTTTATCAATCAATATGAAAATTATTTTATTAAAAATGAACTAACAGATAAAAATATAAACAATAATATTTCAATAGATAGTATTCAATTTAAACAAAATGATAAAATTGAAATTGTAATAAAAAATCTTAAATTTAATTATCTTACAAAAATTTGTGATTCAATATCTGATTTATCTCTTACAATTGAAAGTGGTAAAATAACTGCAATCGTTGGAGAATCTGGATCTGGTAAAAGTACATTAGTGAAATTACTTCTCAAATTATATGATTATAGTAGTGGTGAAATTATTTATAATGGAATTAATTTAAAAGATATTCCAAATAATATATTACGCGAAGATATAGCATATGTTAGTCAAGATAATTATATATTTGCTGGTAGTATTTATAATAATATAATTTATGGAAGACTAGATGCTAGTGAAAAAGAAGTTGATGATGCTATTAGAGCTGCTGCTGCTATTGATTTTATTAATGCACTTCCAAATGGAATAATGACAAATATTGGAGAAAAAGGTATTCAATTATCAGGTGGACAAAAACAGAGGATTTGCATAGCACGCGCTATTTTACGTAAAAGTCGTTTCATTATTCTTGATGAAGCTACATCATCTTTGGATGATTACAATGAAAATGAAGTTTTTTTTGGTATTAAAAATTTATTAAAAAATAAAACAATATTAATTATCACTCATAGTCTTGCAACAATACTTAAATCAGATAAAGTTATTGTTCTTAAAGATGGTTTATTAGTACAAGAAGGTAAGCATAATGATTTAGTAAAAGATTTAAATGGTGAATATCACAGATTACTCAATAATAATAAACTTTTTAGTAAAAATACACAAACTTCTGATTAGCAATAAAGACTAACTATATTATTATCTCCAATTATTTCTATATTTATAATATGATCACCATTATTAACTATATTTGTAACATTATCCTCAATATTAAGATTATTTTTATTAAAAATCTATTTTTTAAAAAAATTCATAGATATAACTATGATTGCTTGCTATAATTCTGCGAAAAATAGTTTTAATTTAATGTATTTAATATTTTTTCTAAAAAAATTAAAATTTTGTATAAAATATGACAAATAAATATTTTTTATTGAAATCTATTGATGATACATTTAATCTTGCTAAAAAAATAACATCAATAATAGATCAAAAGAGTGTAATTTTATTAAATGGTGATTTAGGAGTAGGAAAGACGACTTTAGCGAAAAATATTATAAAACTCTATCTTGAAAATGAAGATTTAATTATAACAAGTCCATCATTTAATATCATAAATGAATATATTGATAATAATATTCATATTGATAATTCGAAAGAAAGAAATAAAAAATCATTTATTCATTGTGATTTATATAGATTAAATAATAAAGAAGAAATCATACAAATAGGTTTAATTGATCTTATATACCAAGAAATATCACCTATAATTATAGAATGGCCTGAGATAATTAAAGATTATATTAATAATATTAAAAAAGATAGAATTATTGATATAACTATATCTTTTAATAGTTTTGATGATACTAAAATAGATAATAATTATGAATTAGAAGATAGATCTGTATTAATTAAATCATACTATATTTTATAAGTTATTTTATAAGTTTTATAAATAAATATAAATTTTTTATTATTTAATTAAATATTTAAAAATATTAAAATTTTAATATAATTTTTATTATATAATCTCAACTCACCAATAACGATATATTGATAACCATTGTTCTGGGTGTTCTTTAATCCATTCTTCAAAATTTTTATAAATAATTTTAGTTATCTCTTTTGCAGCAATTTTAGTATCTACTCCAAAATAATTTTGTGGTTCTATTTTATTTAACTTTATTCTATAAATTTTTCCATCGTAAAAATTATGTACAATAAATAGTGATATATTAAACTTTAATGCTAAAAACGCTGGTAAGTAAGTACATTTTATTTTTTTAGAAAAAAAATCTATTGTTTGATCATCAAAACTATTTACTTGATCAATTAACATACCTACTGCTCTACCTTTAGAAAGATCTTTCATTAATTTTCTTATAGATTTTACTGGTGAAATGCTACTTTCAACCCAAGAAATATTGCTTTCAGTATTATTTATATCTCTAATATCATCTATCAATTTTCTCAGAATTTTATTTTTTGTCTTTTTATATAAAAAAGTTATGTCAATATCATAAGCAGATGGTATTCTAGATAACAGTTCCCAATTTCCAAAATGTGCTGATATATATACTGCCGGTTGTTCTAAATCTTCTGGATTAAAGTTTTCTAGAAGTATCATAGATTTTATTTTTTCTTTGTTATCTTTAGAAAAAGATAATGATTCAAAAATAACTCTTCCTATATGTTTCCATGACATATGGATAATATTTTTATAATATTTTGAAGATTCTGGTCTACAAAACGGTTTTATAACAGATAAATTGCTAATAATTTGCTTTGTAGATGAAGTTAAAAATTTTCCACAAACACTTCCAAATAAAGATCCAATTTTTGACCTTAAAGACATAGGTAAATATTTGAGTAATATTACAAAATAACATAATAACTTCGGAGCAATAATATGTTTAAATAATTTATTTTTTGACACTTTAATAAAATAATATTTTTTTAAAATATAAAATAGTTGGATATAGCAATTGTTAGCAATTTATTACCATGTTATAATATATACTTAAACAATATTATTTTACTATGATAATATAAATCAGATATATATTATAAAATAAAATATTATATTTTTTAATAATAAAATCTACAATAATATTATATTTTATCTCGATTTTAATAAATTTAACATTATTTTTATGAATTTAATAAAACAAGCCATAAATGAAACTTATAATCAAGGCTTTATATTGAGTAAGCTAGGTAATATTGTAGACTGGGCACGTGGAAGTTCTCTATGGCCTATGACATTTGGTTTAGCTTGTTGTGCTGTTGAGATGATGCATGCAGCATCTAGTCGCTATGATATGGATCGTTTTGGAATGCTATTTAGACCTAGTCCAAGACAATCCGATGTGATGATTGTTGCAGGAACTTTGACTAATAAAATGGCAAAAGCTTTAAGAGAAGTATATGATCAAATGCCTGAACCACGTTGGGTTGTTTCTATGGGGAGTTGTGCAAATGGTGGTGGGTATTATCATTATTCATATTCTGTTGTAAGAGGATGTGATTTAATTGTTCCAGTAGATATTTATATTCCTGGGTGTCCTCCAAGTGCTGAATCTCTTCTTTATGGGTTATTAATGCTACAAAAAAAGATAAAGAGAAAAAGTAATTACAGTATCATATAAAAAATTATAAATTTTTATCTATATTCAAGATGTTTAAATCTTCTTAATCCTAAGAAATTTATTTAATAAATTAATATTTTTATATGAAAAACAAAATAAATAATAATTTAATCAATATAAAATCAAGGAATTATAATTATTATATTATATATTATAGTATTTTTATGCTGTATTTATTTATTAATCTTATGCCTGCAAAATCTATCGCAGAAGTTACAGATGATGTGATTGTTGATAGTTGTTTTATAACTCCAGAGGTATGGTCTGTTTTAGCAAAACCTCCTATTTATAAGACAAATAATTTAAGACAAAGAGTTGGGTCTCCTTTTATTGCAAAAGGACAAAAAATAAGAATTATTGGAAGAATTTTTACAAATGATTGTGTGCCATTAAGAAATGCTTTAGTTCAAATATGGCATCCTGATTATAATGGAGTGATTAGAACAACTACTATAAATACTTATACAAATGATAAATTTCTATATGATACGGATAAAAGTTTTTCTTCATACAGAGAAGAAGATATAGATATGAGGCAGGAAACTGGGGATAAAAATTTTACAGGGTCAGGTTCATGTATTACAAATAATTTAGGAAAATACGAATTTTTTACAATTTTACCTGGTAAATTAACTATAAATGATACAAAAAAGATAAATTTTTTTATTTTTCATTTAGAAAGTAATATCTCTATGGAAACACAAATGTTTTTTTCTATAGATGAAATGAAAAATGATAAAGAAGTAAATTCATCAATAAAAATATCAAAGAATGCAGAATATCTCATTGCAAATGAAATAACTTCGACTTTTTATGATGAAATAATATTTCCTGATGAAAGAGTATTTATTTTTAATATAACTCTTCCAATATTACAAAAATATAAAAAATATTAATGAAAAATATTATTACATACATTTTTTCTTTTTATAAACAGTTGATAAATCAATAAGAAAATATTGTGTAAAATTAGATTTTTACAAATATACTTCTATTATATTAATGACTATTAATGAAATTGATTTTATATAATAGGAAAATCTATGATGAAGATATGTTACTTAAATACTTAAATATATTAAGTATATAAAATTATTTTATATTACTATTATTATATAAATTAAGTAATCTTTCTCAAAATAGAAAAAATATGAAAAATCAACGTTTATTTTAAATAAAAAATGAATAATATGATATTTGATCTAGTTAAAAATGATGTATCTAATAAAAGCCAAAATATAAATAATAATATTCCTATAAACAAACAAGAAATACCTGATTTACTCGAAGAAATTGATATTATTGATAATCCAAGGCAAGGAATAGCAGGACAAATTAGTACTGGATTATATAACTATAATTGTTCGATAGTAGGAAAATTTAAACAACAAAGTTTTATTGTTTGTATGCATAATATAAAAGGTGAAATTGCTGGAGGATTGGTAACAACTGCATATCTTAATGTATGTACTTTACATTTAGCTTGGGTTGATGAAAGATATAGAAGATGTGGTGTAGGTCGTAAATTAATAGAAAATTTGATTTCTTATGCTAAGAATTTCGGATGTACATATATTATTTTAGATACAATAATGATTCAAGGATCAGTAGAATTTTATCATAAAATGGGATTTCATACTATATCTAATTATGAAAATGGCTTCGCGGGATCTAAACATTTTTTAATGAGATATGATATTCATTAGCGTTTTTATCTATTATATCTATAACAGAATTATTAAATTATTAATGATTATATTTATTTATAATAAAATAATTTTTTAAATATTTTTCAGTAAAAAACTAAATTGAATATAGATATTTTTATAATATTTATTATATAATATTTTATTCATTGATAAAATATGATCTGTTATATATTGATAAAATACTATTTTTATAATAAAATTTATATTTAGTAGTGTAAATATCAACCATTAAATTTATTTTTATATGAAATATATCAAATTTTTATCTAATAAGTTAATAATTCTTAGTATTATGATGCTTTTAACTGGATGTAATGGTAATACATCTAAGAAAGATATAGGAACAGCGACTGGTGCAATTGCTGGAGGGTTAATAGGTTCTGCATTTGGAGGTGGATCAGGTAAAATTTTAACAACAGTAATAGGAGCAGGAGCAGGTGGATATATTGGTAATAAAGTAGGAGAAAATATGGATAAAACTGATCATTTAGAAAAAGAAATGAATCAAAATCGAAGAATCGTTAATAATACTCAAAATAATAATATAAATAGAAATATAAATATAAAAAAATAATAATTTAGTATTAAAGTATTAATTTAATTATTAAAATTTAGGCAAATTATTTAATAAATATGATATTATTTCATTAACACAATAAAAATCTGTTTTATATGATATAAATATCATTTTATTTATTTTAATCATCTACCCTATATCTACCCCATATTAGCACCTGAAAAACTTAGATGTTCTCCTTTCTCATCTTCATCTTCTTTTTTATCGGTATTATTTTCTATTACTGAATCTTCACTATTTTCATTTCTTAAAGATGATTCCTTGTTTTTACCTGACTCCATACCGAAAAGCATTCTACTAATTAAACTTTCAAAGCTAATTGAAGATTGAGTAAATTCTATCTTATCATTATTTTTCAGCATATCGCTATCAGCACCAGGAACAAGAGATACATATTTTTCTCCAAGAAGACTAGAACTTATTATTTCTGCTAATGTATCAACAGGAAGATTTATATCTTTATTAATTGCCAATGTAAGAACAGCATTATAAGTTTGATTATCTAAAACTTGATTTATAACTTGTCCTACTTTAACACCGCTAATGCTTACTGGTGTTCCAATATTTACTCCATCTACTCTATCAAAAGATGCATAAAGAATATATTCTTTATTAGTATTAGTAGAAAATCTATCAGAATTTTGTATTATAAATATAAACTTTATTACAAGAATTAATACAAATGCACCAATTAATACCTCAACAGTTCTATTTGTTATTTTCATATTTGGTAATCAATTAGTTAAGTTTTTATGGTCTAAATTTTACTTATTTTAAAAATATCATTTCAAATTATAATTAATATAAAAAATTAGAATAAAAATATATATTTAAAAACATATATAAAAAATTTATTTAGTTATATAGAGTTATGAGTATATATTTTTATTATAAACAATTAAATCAAAATAATAAATGTTTAAATATTGTTATTTATTTTACTGAGGCAAATTCGCAACATATCCTCAAAATTGCAATCAGAATTATCAATCATTACTGTTTTGACAACAATTTGTGATTTTGATCTAGGAAATCCCAAATTAACAAGAGTAGATACAATATCTTTATATAATTCTATATTTTTTTCATTTTGAATTATTAAATTTCTACTTAAATTGATTTCATTTGCATTTGAATCAATTGAATTTAACTCATTTTCTATTTCTTTTAAGAATTTACTATCATGTAATTCGTTGATAAGACGCATAGCCATCTTTTTACCAATTCCATTTACATTAGTAAAAAATTTATAATCAGAAGTTAATATTGCATTAAGTATTTTTCTTAAATTTGCAGAATTCATAATAGAAATAGACATTTTTGCTCCTATTCCTTGAATTTTTATTAAAGTACTAAATAAAAGCTTTTCTAAATAACTCTGAAAACCATAAAGTGTAAGAGAATCCTCACGTACAATCATTTCTGTTATAATAACAGCATCTTTATTAATAATAAGAGAAGATAATAAAGACGCAGATCCATATACGATGTATCCAACTCCATTCACATTAATAATAAAGTGATCAGATGTGATAAAAATAATTGTTCCTGTTAGTTGACCTATCATTATTTTACTGCTATAATTCTTGTTAGAGGAAATTAAATCATTAGTTTTTAACTTAATATTTCAAAAATTCTTGATAAAAATCTTGAATATTTTTAGAATATGTTATTTATATTTCCCTAATTAAGAAGCTTATTGGTATATGTAACTCTTTACATACTAAATCCTTTCAATTGCTTCAATAAATATTTTAGACTCTCTCCTGCCCGCATGATGGAATGGTAGACATAACGGACTTAAAATCCGTGGGGATTTTTCTCTTGCCAGTTCAAGTCTGGCTGCGGGTACCATAAATGCGTAATATTCCAATCTGTTTTTTATTCACTCATCAGCGTTTTAAATTCTTAGTAGATATTTCTCTACTTACAAAAAGCAATTAATTTGTTTCAAATATTATAAAATATATTCGGGAATTTATCTTTTTAGAATGAGTAATAAAAACTACTTTTATGTCAATGAAAAGCTAAAATTCCTAGAAAAAACAATTCTTTCAAGAATTAATGATTTATATTCACAAAATGATATAATAGAAATTGAAACAGCTTTATCAATACTTAATCAATTAACAATAAAGATAAGTCAAATTGATCAAGAAAGAAAATCATATTATATAAATATTGATAGTAATTACAATAATTTATGTAAAAATCAATTAATTACTAAAGTAAAAAATATAAACTTTAATAATCATGTTATTCTAAGTAATTATGTTTTTAGTGAGTTAAAAATAGAAATATCTTTAAAAATTGCTATATATTTAATAGATATTCACACTGATGTAAAAACTATAATTTCAGCAATTTTACAGAATTGTCATTTACTTTCTAAAGAATACATTACAGAAATTAAAACTAAAATTACTTCTAATAATAAAATTTTCTTAATAAGCAAAAGATTATCGAAATTAGAACATGCCTATAAAGATATAAAAAATGTTCAAAATAATTGTAAAGCTTATAATTCTTTTTTAAGTATCGCTAAGGATAATCGTACAATATTAATATTATTAGCCCAAATATTATATAGAGCTGAATCTGAGATTAATAATTTATCTTCAACAGAAAAACATAAATTTATTTGTGCATTGGAATATATTTATATCCCTCTTGCATCAAAAATTAAAGTACAATATTTTAAAAATAGACTCGAAAATATACTTTTTTTTGAAAAAAATCCAACATTATATAAATCTATTAATAATCGCTTAAATCTATTAAAACAAAATAATAATATCGATATACATGATTTTATTATTGAATTAACTAGTTTAATTTCTCAAGAAGGCATCGATTTTAGAATTGAAGGAAGAGAAAAGACAGTTTATTCAATATGGAAAAAAATGAAAAAAAAACAAATACCATTTGAGAAAATTTTTGATATTTTCGGGTTTCGTATTATTACATCAGATATTAAAGATTGTTATATATTTCTTGCTTTAATACATACAAAATATAAAGTAAATTCACATGAATTTACGGATTATATTAGCGTTCCTAAGAGCAATAATTATCAATCTCTTCATACTATAATATATTTTAATAATAATAAAAATTCTGCTTTAGAAATACAAATAAGAACAGCAAAAATGCATAAAATTGCAGAATTTGGATTAGCATCACATTGGCATTATAAAAGTGGATATAAATATAGCTCTTTTTTAGATCAAAAAATAATAATTTATAATAATAAGGAGGAAAGTAATAATAAAGAGGAAAATAATATACAAGAAAATTTTAATATAGATTATATACATCATAATTATATAAAAAAAAACATATTTTGTTTTATTCCATATGGAAAAATGATATCTTTACCCGAAGGATCTACAGCGCTTGATTTTGCTTTTATCGTCCACTCAAGAATAGCAAAGAGGGCATTATACGCTAAAATAAATAATTTAGTTAGAACTCTTAACACAAGACTTTTTAATGGAGACTGTGTAAAGATAGTTCAATCTTTAAATGATCAACAAAATCATCATTGGTTGACACATAATATCACTAAAAGTGAAGATATAGATATTATTAATAATAAAAAACTTGTCAAAATTGGTAAAACTTCATTATTAAATTATTTAAGTCAAAAAAAAATTGTATATGATGAAAATATATTTGTAAATAATTTAGAATACTTCAAATGTCAAAATATTGAAGAATTTTTTTATAAGATTGGAATTAAAGATTTATCATTAAATGATATTGTAAATTCTATATTATATAATAAAACATCTCAAAAATTTGTAAAAGAATTTTTCTTTTCTTTTAAAAATATTATAAAAAATTTTATTAAAAATATAAAAAATATACAAAAAAATAATGCAAATTCAGTAATTATTAAAAATTTTTATGCTTTAAAAAAAAATACTAATATAAAATTTTCTAAATGCTGTTGTCCTGTACCAGGTGATGAAATAATATGTATTGTTAATAAAAAAGAAGAATTTCAAGTCCATCATATAAAATGTAAAAAAATAAAATATGATAAAGAAATTATCAATATTATTGATGTTAGCTGGTCTAATATCATAGCACAAAAAAGTAATTTTTATTGCAGGATAGAAATGTTAATCTCTGATAAATCTGGAAGTTTAGCTAATGTACTTCTTACAATTTCAGAATTAAAAATTAATGTTAATGATATTATAATCGATCATAAAAATGTAAACATATCAAAAATAATTTTATCAATAGAAGTAAAATGTGCAAAACAACTCAATTGCTTAATAGATAAAATAAAAAAAATGTCTAATGTTTATAAATGCAAGAGATACTTTAAAATATAAAGTAATTTATATTGATTTTTTACATTAATTATATAGATTTTTATAATAATTTATTATAAAATAAAATAAATAAAAATTTTATGAAATTCATAAAATTATGGTAGATATAAAAAAAAACTATTTTTATTAGATTAATACCAAAGTCATCTAAAAACTTTGTTGCTGATTTTCGCTATCTTGATAATGGACAGAAACAAATGATTATATATGTCACAGAACCACCAGATAAAGGATTAGCTAATAAAAGAATGTTGAAAATGCTGGCTGAATATTATAAGATTCCAGTATCATGTATAAAGTTAATTCGTGGTCATACAACAAAAAATAAAATTGTACAACTCATAATGTAAATATATCGCATATAATACTATATCATATAATAATATTCAGTATTAATAAAATATATATAAAATTTATAATATTAAAACAAAAATACTAATATAAATTATTTACAATATAAAAAACTAATTTTTATAAAAATTATGATAAGATTAACTAAAACTGCTGAGAATAGAATTTTTTCTCTTATGAAATCAGCGCCTGAAGGATCAGTTGCATTTCATATAAAGATAAGAGAAAGAGGATGTACTGGGTTGTCATATGTTTTTAATTACATTAATGAGTATTCTAATGGAGATGAAATCATAACTCTGTCCAATGGTTGTAAAGTTGTAATAGATTCTAAATCTTGTTTATATCTCATTGGTTCAGAACTCGACTATATAGAAGAAGAATTATCATCACGTTTTATATTTAAAAATCCAAATGCTAAAGGGTATTGTGGTTGTGGAGAGTCTTTTCGAATATAATTAAAAATATTTCTCGATTTTAATAAAAACTTTAATATTATTTAAATATTATTGAACTAAATCTGATTATACTAAAATGTAAATATTATAATTAGAATAATAAATTTTATTCTATTATCTTTATCAATATTCTTTACAAAAAATCGTAAATCCTGCAGTATTTAATAAATAATTAAAAATTCTGATAAAATTATTTAAAATTATCAGTACTAATGATCTTATTCAAATAAGATTCTTTACTCATCAGAAGTATATTCTCATTTTTATCAACTGCTAATCCATATATTGACTCTTTCTTTTTAACATATGCCCAAGCATTATCTCCATAGCTATAGTGCCACCATTCAAATCCATAATTAACAAGATCTGATTTTATAGCAGCATTTAGTAAAAGTAGTCTATTTTCTCTTTGTTTTTGTGTAGTTCTTTTAGAAAATGTTTCTTGTTGATCATTATGACCATAAATTGTATCAAACATTCCCATATCCATTAAATTAATATCATTTTCATTTTGTACAAATAATGTTATATCAATGGCGGCTCCAGTCGCATGTGTTGGAATATTATCTATAAAAGGTGAAACATGTTTAGTAGTTTCATAATACGCAATTTCTTTATTTTGAGTATTTTTTAAAATTTCCAGAAATTTCTTGTCAAAATACTCTTTTTGCTTCCATAATGGTCTTAATCCCTCAAAATATGCAATTCCTATATTATTAGGTAAAAATTCTAGCATTTTTAGCAATTTTTTATATAAACCAGATCTTACTTTGGAATATCCATCGTATGTGTTTTTATATTTTGTATCTATAACAGATATTGGTTTGATTCTTGGATTATTTACTTCAAGTAAATCAATAAATTTTTCATTTTTTATATTTAATTTAACTTTTTTAACATTATCACTTGCAATCGGGATATAAAGTATATTTTCTGATATTTCAAAATTAACTTCAGGAAAATCCCAAGGTTTAGAAGCTTCAGATGCAAATAATTGATTATTTTCAGATAAAAAATTCATAATTAATATTATAATAAAATTTATCATATAATAAAGTTTTATGTTTAAACTTTTTTTGTTGAAATTTCTCAAGAAGAATTACAATTCTTAAAATTTTATTTGTATTTATGTACTGTATAATATCTTTATAAAAGATTTATAACATAGTGGCTAATATCTTAATTAGCAATATTTTTCTTAAAAATAAATTTGTTAAAAATAAATTAGATAACTTTTTTTCTCAAAAATTTATTGATTTTAAAACATCAAAATCTATTTATAAAAAAATAAAAATATTTTAAAAATATTCTTCCTAAACAAGAATTTATATATTTAATATAGTAAAGTATTTTTTATAGCTATGATAATTTATTTAAAATATTTAACAATATTTTGTTTAAAATATGATAATTCGTAAATAATATAATAAATAATCTTAATAAAAATAATAAATAATAGTAATAATATATGACTATAAATAAGAATTTAAAGAAACTTTTTGATCATCATAAAAATGTTATTTCTCTTGAAGAAAGTAAAAATCCTTTGGAAGAAGATATATATGAAAATATACTTTCAAAAAATGTTGATAATTCTTTTAGAAGAGGAATTAAGCCGAAAATACGCAAATTAAATCATATTAATAATTTTATTAAATCATATAAAGAAGAAAAATTAAATTTTGATGAAGAAATTTCACAAATAGAACAGATTAAAGATGAATCTAGGATTGATTCTAATTTAAATAACAAAAGTATTAATAAATATGATAATAATATAAAATTAAAAGAAGCACTCTCAAAAGAGGAAATAGATGATATTATAAAAAAGCAATTTAAGAAAGAAGATGAAATAGCTGCAGAAAAAATCCGAGATGATACAATTAATTTAGATCCTAATAATGAAAATGATAATAGGAAAATAAAAGAAGTAGCAAAAGATCTTCTTTTTAAATCTGAAGGAAAGAGGTATGTCTCTTATAAAGATAATAATCCTGAGCGTGGTAGAATTACAATTGGCATTGGTTTTAATATGGATGATCCTGGTGCAAGAACTATATGGTCACGTGCTTTTCCAGAAAATTTTGATAAAAAAGATAATAATATTCCTGATAATATTCCTGATTTTAATGATGCATATAATCGACTGATTTCATTAACTGAAGAGCAAGTATTCAAGCTTTTTGAATGTAGTTTTGAAGAAATATATAAAATTATTTCTGATCATTATAAAGAATATTGGAATAAATTTATAGGTAATGAACAGATTGCAATTTTGAATATTGCATATAATGGCCCAAAAATTGTAACAATATGGAATGGAAAAGAAACTAATTTTTCTAAAAATATGAAGAAATGGGTTGATACTAAAGATGAAAGTTATCTGTGTAATGCTATATACGAAGTAAAATATCGTTCTGGAAGTCAATACAATGTAAAATTACAAAATAGAAAAACTATAGAAGCAATAATACTTTCAACTAATAAATCTCCACTATTCAAAAAATCAACTGATTTTATTTAATAAAATAAAAATATCAGTAAAAAAAAGCTAAAAAATTAAAAAAAGATATATTGATAGAGACGATAAAAGATTTTTATATTAATACTCCAGATTATATATAGATAATTATATTATTAGATGAAACTGGTAATAATGTTTACAGTTATTAAACTGAGTTTAGTTTATTATTTATTTACTATTTGAGAAAATATTAACAGAACTTATTTGTAAGTATTTATAAGTTTATAATATTTTTTATAATCTTTTATAAAGTATAAAGATATTCTCAGATATTCTCTATCAAAACTTTATAAAAAGTCTTAAAAATTTGAGATTTTAATATATAAAAAATTATGAAGAATATAATTTCCCTAATGAAGAAAGGAATAATTATATAACTAAATACAAAAACAAAACGGAGAAAAAGAAATGGCTCCCCGGGCCGGATTCGAACCAGCGACCTAGCGGTTAACAGCCGCTTGCTCTGCCGCTGAGCTACCGAGGAACATTAAATTTATAATATCATTATCGATAGTATTATGTCTAGTACTTTTGTATTGAAAAATAAAATAATTTATCAACAAAAAATATTTTGAATTATTCAAATATATATTTATTAATATAAATAATACGCTAATTATTATAATTTTTTGTTCATTTAAATGAATAAAATACTTTATCTGCTAATTAAAATTATTTTTTGATAAAAATATTTATATATATATTGTTGAGCAATAAGAAAATACAGTCTATATAGAAAATGCCGTCTATATGAGATCATTTTATAGAAGGTCTAAAAATAGTACTCTCATTTGAATTTATAAACCAATTAAATACTTCTATTAGATTAATTAATTAGGTTAATTAAGAGATCATACTAAAAAACCAATTATGATTTAATCTTTTAAAAAAAAACTACAAAAAAATATCATTAATTCATAAATTATTATTAATGGAATCGCAACAGAAACTTGGCTAATGACATCTGGTGGTGTAATAATTGCAGCAAATATAAATGATATCACTATAAAATAACGGCGCCATAATCGCAATGTAGAAATACTAATTATTTTGGATACACATAATATACCTATTAATAATGGTAATTGAAATGACCAAACAAACCCTGTTATTATATCTAAATAAAAAGATATAAAATTTATTAATTTAGGAGTTAAAATGACATCTATTTCTCTAACTTTGCTTAAAGAGAAAGATGTGAAAAATTTCCAAGATGCAGGAATAACTAAAAAATAAGCTGTACTTCCTCCACAAATTGCTAACAAACAAAAAAATAAGAGAGATAATGTAGCAATTTTTTTTTCTCTATAATAAAGTCCAGGGGCACAAAATAAATAAATTTGCCAAAAAATAAATGGAGATATTATTAATAAGGATATTCTATGAGATAAAGTAATATAAGATGAAAATAATTCAGAAATATCAGTTGCTAATAACTTTATTGAATTTTTAGATGAAATTTGTAAAAATATAAAATGATATACATCATTTATAAAATAATAAACAGTTATAAAAAACACTGAATAAACTAATAAACAATATATTAATCGTAAACGTATTTCACTATAATGTTCTAATAATGTATATTGTCGAAAATTGTTGTTATAAAAAGAATTTCTTTTTTTATTATTATTTATTTCATTTAATTTTTTATCATTATTTTGAATGTGCTTTTTCTTAATATAATCAGAATTAAAACTGTCATTAGACATTGTATTTACTATAATATTCTTATTTATATGAATTTTTATTAGAAAATAATAAATTAAATAGTATTAAATAATAAATTGCAATCATATAATAAATATATTTTCTAAAAATATTAGAAAATTAAAATATATTGATTATACAAGCATTGATAGTAAATCTTATATTTCTATATAGTAATTTATAAAATTATTTTCATTACATAAATTGTAGCATTACTAAATCTAGTATTTTTACATCATTGATTTATTACTTGCATATATTATTTATAGTTGGTATTATCAAGTTCTGGTCTTGATGATAAATAAATTAAAAAATTAATTAAAATAATTAATAATATTATAATAAATTATTATATTTTTTAGCGTAATTTCAATATAATCTTTCTTGATATAATTATTTTTTTTGAAATTTTATAAAATTTTTTATAAATAGTAATTCTTTATATCCATAAATTATATTTATTTTCATTAATTCCAAAAATGATTAAATAAAAAAAATATTTTATATAAATAAAAATTAGGTATGGGCAATTATAACAGTAGCAATGACTACGGTAACAAAGAAAATGAAAATAGAAGAAGGGAATTTGTACCTTATAAAGGTGATTTCAAAAGTAGAAGAGGTCCTCATGATGGTAACAAAAGAGTTAGCGATAGGCGTGATGGTGGATTTAATGGTAGAAGAGATACTTTTGAGCGTAGGAAAAGAAATTTTGATAGTCCTCCCCCAGAAATAAAAAAATATATGGTTTCAAGTGAACATTCTGGAATGAATATAATGAAGTTTTGTCAAGCGAATTTTGCTAATGTTCCAGAAGAAAGGATAAAACACTTTTTAGAGAGAGGTAGTTTACGTGTTAATAATGAACGTGCTAATATTGAAAATACTTTAAAACCAGGACAAGAAGTAAGTTTTCCAGAAACTATGTTCAAAGATGATCCTCGTTTATCATCTCCTAGAACCTTTGAAAGAAGGTATGATAGAGGAGGAAGTGATAGAGGAGGAAATGATAGAAGAGATGAAAATAGAAGTGATGGAAATAGATTTGATTCTAGGTCTAGAGATCAATATAATAACAGAGAAAGAAGATATAATGATAGACCAGGAGGAGGAGGTAGTAGATACTCAACACCTAATTCTAATGATAGACCAGGGGGTGGTAGTAGATACTCAACATCTAATGATAGACCAGGAGGAGGCAGTAGATACTCAACTGAAAGATCTAATTCTAATGATAGATCAAGATTTCGTAGTAATAATAGAGAAAATTCATATCAAAACGATAGTCTAACTAAAGAAGAACGTAGAGCTAAAAGAAGAGAACATTTAGAATACTCTCCTAAATATCAAATTTTATGTCAAAACATAAAAACATGGGCTATATATAATGATGATTCTTTTGTTGTTCTAAATAAACCAGCAGGAATTCCTGTTCAAGGCGGTACTAATGTTGATATTAGTATTGATGATTTAATTTGGGTATTCAACAAAGATGCATCATTAGTACATCGTATAGATAGTAGCACTAGTGGTCTTCTCATTATAGCTTTAAATCTTGAAGCAGCTACAGAACTTGGATATATGTTCAAAGAAAGAAAAATTGACAAGAAATATTGTGGTCTTGTAACTGGAGTTTTCCATGATAAAAATGGTATTATCGACTTTCCTATAGGAAAATATGAGAGAGACCGCGATCGTGGTGGAGAACAAAAAGATGCTATAACTAATTATAAAGTTGTTTCTGAAAATGAAAATTTTAGTTTGGTGCATTATAATATTGTTACAGGGAGAACACATCAAATTAGAATTCATACAGCAATGAAAGGTTGTCCAATTTTAGGTGATCGTAAATATAGTAGTGGAGCATTTATAGACTTAGATTTAAATGTAGAACAGCAAAAAGCACAAAGTGAAGCATCGTGGATGCATTTACATGCTCAGTCTATGTCATTTAAATTATTTGGTAAATCTCATGAAATAGAAGCTCCTTTACCAGAATATTTCACAAAAAGTGTAGAAATATATAATTTAAAATAAAATTATTGAATAGTATATTAATTATATACTATTTATTTGTGATTTATGATTTGTGATTTGTGTATATTTTATACAATTTGAAATAATTTTGAAATAATAAATTTTACCAGAATATTTCACAAAAAGTGTAGAAATATATAATTTAAAATAAAATTATTGAATAGTATATTAATTATATACTATTTATATATGATTTGTGATTTGTATATTTTTATACAATTTGAAATAATTTTGAAATAATAAACTTTACCAGAATATTTCACAAAAAATGTAGAAATATATAATTTAAAATAAAATTATTGAATAGTATATTAATTATATACTATTTATATATGATTTGTGATTTATGATTTGTGATTTGTATATTTTTATACAATTTGAAATAATTTTGAAATAATAAATTTTACCAGAATATTTCACAAAAAGTGTAGAAATATATAATTTAAAATAAAATTATTGAATAGTATATTAATTATATACTATTTATATACTTTTTTTATTTTCTTTATCTAAGCAAAATTAACAATTAATTTTTTTATAAATGCTGTTTTAAAAATAAATAGCATTTATAATATATATTTAATAATATATTTATTATTTTAATAATTCATGCTTAGATTTACGTTTTTTCATTTGATAACGTGCTAATATTAAACTTGATAAAAATATTGTACCATATCCAATTAGTGATTCTATTTCTACTTTTTCTTTAAAGGCTATATAACCAAATATTCCACTAAATATTAATTTTGTATATCTAAAAGGGACTACTATTGATAATTCAGATCTAAGAGAAAGAAAATAGGCTGAATTATGAATAAAATAAATTAATGCCATACAAAATATTAAAAGTATATTTTCCGTTCCAATATTAAATTTTTTAAAATCAATTAAGGAAGGATTTAATGGAAGATTTATTCCAACAATATTTATATTATTCCATTCAAATATAGCTGTAGGAAATGATATAATAGATGCAAAAAGCAATATATAAAACATTTGTGTCATATTATGCTCTGTATTTCCTAACATTTTTATAATTATAGAATTAAATGCCCAACAACATATAGCAATTATTATATAAATATATGTTTTATCAGCATTTGCTTGTACAATCTTAGAAGTAGAACTAAAAAACCAATCAGGACGAACAACTATTAAAGCACCTATAAATCCTACAATTATACCAACTATTTTAGTTTTTGAAATTTTTTCTTTAAAAATAACAAATCCTAAACAGAAAATTATTAAATATTGTATATTTTCTATAGCAGCGGCATCAGCCATAGGTAAAAATTTTAATCCATGATAGAAAAATAATGCTCCTAGAGTTCCACTAATACTCCGTATGATATGAACGAATATTCTATCACTTTTTAAATATTGATTACGTTTATAAATAATAAACGGTAAAATAATCAATAAAAGTGAAAATTTATAACAAAAAACTACAAAACCAGAACTTAATTCAGATTTACGTAATATTTTTGCTGAAACATCAATTAAACTCAAACATAAAGTATGAATGAGCATAAAAACTATTCCATACAGTGCACCATTAATTCTAATATTCTTCATAAAATATTTTATATATTAAACAGACTTATAAAGGTCGTTAACATATAATATATTTTTTATCAATATAAATATAATAAAATATTTTATAATATATTTTTTATAACTTTTGATTATAATGCATTAATATATAGTAAATATAACAAATAATTTATTATTTTTTATCATTATTCTTATTTTTTTTCTTATTATTAATAATTTTATTCTCAGTGCTTTTTTTATCATTATTTCTTATTTTATTTTCATTTTTTATATCATTTGTAGAGTTATTTAACTTATTATCTTCTTTGCTATTATCATCATTTATATTATTATGATCATATTCACTATTATTGTTGATATGATTTAATTCTTCAGATTCTGGGATATTATTAGAAATTTCATTTAAAGTTTTATCATCAGATAATGAATTATCTTCTATTTTCTCAATACTATTATTTTTTCTTTTATTTGAATGATGAATATTTTCATGATTTGAAGAAGAAGTTGAAGATGAATTAACTAATTTACTCAAACTACTCTTTGTAACTTCAATTTTTACATTATTTGCTATTTCAACTATAAATGTTCCTTTATCAGAAAGTTTTTTGACTATAACACCAGAAATAGCGTTACTAATCATAACTTTATCTCCAGTTTTTAATTGATTTATCATTTCATTATGTTCTTTTACTTTCTTTTGCTGTGGTCTAAAAACTATAAAGTAAAATATAGCAACCATAGATATCATTATTATCATATTAGAATTGAATGGAGCACCCCCTGCAACAAGACCATCTATATTTTCTCCATTATTACTATCTTCAGCAAAAATTTCACGAAAATTTATCATATTTTTAAGTATTGTTTCTATAATCATTGTATTAATTTTTTTATATTTAATTTTTATATCTTTGATTGTATTTGGTTTTGTACTAACAATAAATATTGTACTTGCAAACATATTATATAATACAGTTACAATAATTTTCAATATCAATTAAGTTTGTATCTATATTGCATATAGATAGTTTATATATTACAAATTTTATTATATTAATATTAAAAATTTGAATAAATACATACTAATACACACTAATACACACTATAGTTTAATGTTCATACATTTTACTAACTCCATGTTGTGTTTTATCCCAATAATGTGGATTAAATATTAACTCAATTATAGCGCGAACTGCAGCAATAAGGTGCATAATAAAATAAATTATAATAATAATAAATATAAATAAATTTATATTTATTTCTTTTCTTATAATATTAAAAGATGAATATACAGATATTATCCAAAAAATTAAATTAAATGATGATAATGATAATAAAATTAAACGTTGATTATATGTAAATAATGAATCTAAATATATACTTCCAACATACGATATTATTCCTGGTAATATAAATGCTACACCAAAAGTTGCTATTCCCATTAGTGATACAAAGTTTATAAAGCCTTTTATTCCTAATTTTTTATATGTTTCGGTAGGTTTTCTCATATGTACTAAAAATGTCTGCATATGACCTTTAAACCATCTAGTTCTTTGCTTAATCCAGGCTTTCATGCTTATAGGAGCTTCTTCTAAAGTTACAGAATTAATCATTGCTATTTTCCATCCTAATAATGATATTCTCATTCCTATATCAGCATCCTCTGTAACATTATAAATATCCCAACCATTCAATTTTTTCAGAGCATGAGATGTAAAATGATTACTTGTTCCTCCTAGAGGGACAAATATTCCAGATTGTGTCATAGCAGGCATCAAATAGTTAAATTGCATTGCATACTCAAGTGAAAAAAATGATGATATAATACTTTCATCTTTATTATGAAAATTTAGTCTAGCCTGAACACAAGCTAAATATTCTCTTTCATTAGGATGTTGTTGTTTTTGAATACTTTGATGAAGATTAAAACATCTTATTGCTTTTAAGAGTTGATAGCAATCTGGTTTATCTTCTGCATCATATACCACAACATATTCCCCTATTGTAAATTTTAAAGCGTAATTTAATGCTCTTCCTTTAGTTTGAGGAGTTCCTGTCGGAACAGAAATAATTTCAAAATAATTTGGTAAATTAATACAATCAATAGCTTTTTTAGTAATTTGATCATGATCTTCAATAATAAGTAATACTTGTAGTTTTTCTCTTGGATAAATAATTTGATTAATATTTTTTACTAAAGTATTTAAAACTAAATAATTTTCTTTATATACAGGAAGAAGAATCGTATAATAAGGTGCTATCTTTGAATTATTTAGTTTTATTAAATCATTTTTAATATCTTTATTATAACTATTATTATATATATTATTTTGAGAATTATTATAAATTTTTTTAGATTTTTGTGATTTTAAGTTATTAAAAAACAAATCTTCATTAGTATAACTTTCACCAATCCAATCATATAATAAACTTGAATGTACACTTTCTTTATTTTTTCCTTGATAAAAAAATATATTTTTATGAAGAGTTAGTTGAAAATATAAAAATTGACCAAAAATAGAGAAAAAATATACTATCCATATAGGATATAATATTACTAATATTATGATTATAATAATTGTAATATGAAGATATAATGTTTGTTTTTCTGATAAAACATTTTTTGCAAAACTCGTTGTATATGGATATAAGTAATTTTCTGAAAAAAGATTTTTATTTGATATATGAATATCATATTTATATTTATCTTCATAAATATTGTAAAAAATTGATTCTTTTATATTATAAATACTTTTATTATAAAATTTATAAAAAAAATTATTTTCTTTGATAATATTAGATATAAAAATATTTTTTTCTGTATATTTTTTAATATCTTTTAAGTTTTCAGATTTAGTTCTTAGATATTTTTTTTGTTTAAAATTTTTTAATCCATTAAAGTTTTTTATTTTGTTATTTTCAGGATTAAAATGATTTATTTTTTTGTTTAAAGTAACTATATTTTTACTAAATCTGTTTATTTTAATATCTTCACTTTTATTAGTATAATACTCATTTTTATTTAATATTATCTCATAATTTTTTGATGGAGATGTATACAATGCCTGATTTGCAGAATCATAAAATGAATTATCATCTTTTATTTCATGATTTTTTTCGTCAAATTTTTTATTAATTTTATTTATTTGATCAAGTTTTTTTTCTTTATCAAATATTATTTGTTGATTTTTACTTAAATTATATTGATTAAAATTTAAAGATATATTAGATGACAAATTTCTCTTTGTTATATCACTATTAGAAGATATTATTTGTTGTTTTTCTTTTATTTTTTCAGAAAGAATTTTTTTAAATTTTTTTTTTGTTTCTAAACTATTCTTTCTTTTAAAGTCAGAATTATGATTATATGATGACATTACGTCTAGTATTTAAATTAACAATAAAATATAAGTATAAAAGGAAATTGTATATTATATAACTTTTTATAAAATTTTCTAGAAACCTATAGTTGTTTTATTTATTTGACATCTTGTTTTTTTTTATAAACATCGTATATATATTAATGTAGTAATGCAGTCATAATTAATCATAATTGATAAAACACTCTAAAAATAAAATTTTATAAAAAATCAAAATTAATAGAACAAAATTAATTAAAATAGTAATAATTTAAAATATTTAATTATTTAACCAAAAAACATTTAAAAATTAACTAACAAAATTGATAAAAAAAATATGCTAAATTCATCACCTATGAATCTTTCACCAAAAAAAATTGTTGAAATGCTTGATCGTCATATCATAGGTCAAAAAGAAGCAAAGTGCTGTGTTGCAAATGCTTTAAGAAATAGAGAAAGAAGAAAACAAATCAAAAAACAAGATCCATCATTGGCGGAAAATATTATTCCTAAAAATATAATGATGATTGGTCCTACAGGAATAGGAAAAACTGAAATATCAAGACGCATAGCACAATACGGTGATTATCCTTATACTAAGGTAGAGGCTACAAATTTTACACAGATTGGTTATTACGGTCGTGATGTAGATTCAATTATTAGAGATTTAGTCGATAAAACCATAATAAATACAAAAAATAAACGTAGACTACTTCATACAGAAACTGCACATGATATAGTTGTTGATAAAATACTTAAAGTTTTTGTTGGAGAAAATGCCAAAGATATTAGCAAAGAAATGTTTAAAGAAAAATTCTCAAATGGAGAATTAGATAATTTAGAAATAGAGATTGAATTGCCAGATATTCCTATTTCTGCAGAAGCTCCTCTTTTAGACTTCCCTGGTGGAAATATTAGTATGATTAATTTTAATGATCTTGTATCAAAAGCATTATCAGGAAAAACAAAAAAGACTAAATTAGTCAAATGTAAAGTAAAAGAAGCATATAATATACTCCTTAAAGATGAAATAGATGGTTTAATAGATGAAAGCTCTATTACAGAAGAAGCTATAAAAAGAGTTGAAAATGAAGGAATAGTTTTTATAGATGAGATAGATAAAATAACTGGGAAAGATAAACGTAATTCTGCGGATGTTAGCAATGAAGGTGTGCAAAGAGATCTTCTCCCACTGGTAGAAGGAACTATTATAAATACAAAACATGGATCTGTAAAAACAGATCATATATTATTTATAGCATCTGGCGCTTTCCATACAGCTAGACCATCAGATCTTCTTCCAGAATTACAAGGACGTTTTCCAGTAAGAGTAGAATTACATCCTTTATCAGAAAAAGATATGATCAGAGTTTTATCTGAGCCTGAGTACAATCTCATAAGACAATACAAAGCACTTATGTCTGTTGATAAAGTTAGCCTTAAATTTACAGAAGATGGTATAGCAAAAATTGCTGAAATTGCTGTTCAGATGAACCAAAAAATCGAGGATATTGGTGCAAGAAGATTGCATGCTGTACTTGAAAAATTGATGGAGGATTTAAGTTTTATTGCAGAAGAAATAACAAATACTGAGATATTAATAGATAGTCAATATGTATCAAATAGATTAGATAGTATTGCTGGAGTAGCAACTGATAGATCAAAATTTATACTTTAGTCAAAATATATTAATTATATAATGTCTGAATTTGATTGATAACTAAAGTAATATTAACTAAAATAATATATATAAATATAATAATATCTATTAATATTTAAAATAAAAAACTATGTGATTAGAGAAAAAATAATAAATAATTAAATTTAATGTTATATAATCAATTAACTAAACCAGATTGGTTAAAAGTAAGAGCTCCTCAACCTCATATTATATTTCCATCCGCTGAGATTATAAAAAAACATGGATTGAAGACAGTTTGTGAGGAGGCTGCATGCCCTAATATAGGTGATTGCTGGAGTAAAAAACATGCTACATTTATGCTAATGGGTAGCATATGTACAAGAGGTTGTAAATTTTGTAATGTTGCAACTGGGAAACCTGATATGATAGATCCTCATGAACCAGAAAAAATTGCTCATGCAATAAAAGAATTAGAATTAAGATATGTAGTACTAACTTCTGTTGATAGAGATGATTTATCTGATGGTGGTGCTAACCACTTTGCTAACTGTATTATTTATATAAGAAAATTAAATCCAGAAACAAAAATAGAAATTTTAACACCAGATTTTTTACGAAAACCTGGGGCTATTGAAATAATTGTTGAATCTAAACCTGATGTATTTAATCATAATATAGAAACGGTTCCATCTCTATATAAAAAAATTAGGCCAGGAGCTAACTATTTTTGGTCTTTACAATTACTTAATCGTGTAAAGTTATTGAATCCAAGAATATTCACTAAATCAGGAATTATGGTAGGATTAGGTGAAAAAGATAATGAAATCTATCAAGTTATGGATGATTTAGTTATGGCTGGAGTTGATTTTTTAACAATTGGACAATATCTTCAACCAACTCCATCACATGCTGTTGTAGATAGATATGTAGAACCAAAACAATTTGATAATTATAAAAATATTGGAAAAAATAAAGGATTTACATATGTTGCTTCTGGTCCATTAGTTAGGTCTTCATATCAAGCAGAAGAAGGTTATTTTTATTTAAATGAAAAAGATCAGCAAAAAATAAAAATATAATGACAAATTGAAATAATTAATAGTTTACATTTTATAGCATAATATGCTTAATAATTTTTATTATTTTTTAAGTTTTTATTTTTTCTCAAAATCTTAGGATAAGAAATATGATTTTGTCACTAAGTCAAATAAAAAACAGAGAATCAAATAATTTATCAAAGAAATTTCAAAAAGAAATAATGTTTTTTTTGAAAAAAAATTTACTTAGAATTATAAGGTTTTTATTTTATTTTTTTATATTATTATGGTTAATCTTTACAGACTATGGTGTAATTTTACAATCAAGAATAATTAATATACGTGGTAATATTTTTTATACATTAAAAATAAACAAAGATAATATTTCTGATAAATTTGATTTAATTATAGCAGATTTTTTTTATAGATATTGGGATGATGTTATCAGTGAAGATGAAAAAATATTGATTAACGATTTGATTAAATTCAGATATTGTATACGTCATAATATTTCTGATTGTAAATTAAATTATAAAACATTGTTATCTAATAATGATAAATTATCAATTTCATCACAATATCAATTAATAAAATCAGAAAATGAAAAATTAAAAGAGATTTTATTTTTTAATAAGAATTACTTTCTTATTGACTTTAAAAAGTTTAATTCTCTAGAAAATAATCTTAAACAAAATAATAATGATGCAGATGATAACAAAATTTTAGCAAATTATATAGAAAACAATGATAATATTAAAAATAAGATAAATAATCAAAATCTTCATTATTCTGAAGTAAATAATAATCGTTTTTCTCCTGTTTTCACTAAATTAATGACTTCATCGATAATCGGAAAATCTTTTAATAATACAAACTCTTTTTTAATAATTACTGCTGGATCAATAAATGGAATAATGATAGGAGATTTAGCAATTTATATGGGGCATTTCATAGGGAAAGTTTCTGCAGTATCAGAAAAATTTTCACGTGTTGATACAATTTCAAGTACTAATATTAGTGTAGACGTTATTGGTAGTAGTACTGGTCTAAAATGTATTGCAAAAGGTATAGGTGCTCAAGATAATGAATATTTTGGTATGAATGCTTATCATTGTTTAAATAAATCTAATCCAGAGATCAATAATTTTATTGATGGAGAAATTATCATAACCTCTGGAATTATGCCTCATATACCAGCAGGATTAATAGTTGGGAGTTATAATAAAGGAGTTATATCTCCAAAATTTGATTTATCTGCTATACAATATATTAACTTAATACGTTATTCTAAATAAGTTTATATTTTTTATACTATAATAATATATTAGAAATTTATATTAAAAGTTATAATAATCATATAATCTTATTATATTAAATCATTATTATTGTATTTTTTAAAGAAACGAGCATATTTTTTATCTTCTTTAATTAAATCACTATGTGTACCACATTCAGATATGTAACCTTTTGATAAAAAACATATTAAATCAGCATTTTTTATAGTTGATAATCGATGTGCTATAATAATAGTCGTTCTATTTTCTCGTAAATTATTTATTGCTTTTTGAACTTCTTCTTCTGAATCTATATCAAGAGAGCTAGTTGCTTCATCTAAAAGAAGAATAGGTGAATTTTTAAGAATAGCTCTTGCTATTGCTATTCTTTGTCTTTGACCTCCTGATAATTTTCCACCATTTTTACCTATTTTAGTATAATACCCTTCTGGCATTTTACTGATAAAATCATGCGCAGCAGCAGCTTTTGCAGCTTTGTATACTTCTTCATCAGTTGCATTTAGTTTTCCATATCTAATATTTTCTATAATTGTATCATCAAATAATCCTGAATCTTGTGATACTAATGATATTGCCTTACGTAATGATGATATTGTTATATCTTTTATTGAGTAACCATCTATAATTATTTCTCCAGAATCTGGTTCATAAAATCTTTGAAGTAATTGAATGACTGTGCTTTTACCAACCCCAGAATGACCTACAAATGCAATAGTTTTACCTGGTTGAATTTCTAAATTAAAATTTTTAAGTACTTGTTTTCTGCTTTTATACGCAAAATTAATTTTTTTAAATACTACTTTACCATTATTAATAACAACTTCTTTTGAATTTTCATTATCGGCAATAATTGGTTTTGCATCTAATATATTAAATATTCTATTAGCAGAAGTTATACCTTCTTGAATCGTTGTATTACTTTGTGATATATTTTTAAGTGGTCTATACGTCATAAATAAAGCAGCTATAAAGGATATTAACTCACCTGGGGAAATACCTCCAGCAATAACTTCATATCCGCCATATATAATAATAGCTGTCATTGCTATACTTCCAAGCATTTCAACAAGCGGAGATGGAATAGCTTCCATTTTAGCAGCTTTATGTGATGATTCAAGAAATCTTTCTACAATAAGTTTTATTCTATTAATTTCATAATCTTCTCTATTATATGCTTTTACTATTGATATATTAGTTAATGTATCATCTAAATATCCCATAAAATCATCAATACCACTGTACATATTTCGTGCTATTTTTCTAATTTTTTGCCCTATATGTATAATACTATAAGCAGTTATTGGAAATATAGTAAGTGATATAAAAGAAAGACTAGGATTGTGTATAAACATCAACCCACCTAAACATAATAAATTCAATATATCTTGAACTAAAGATATACATAGCGTAGTACATGCATTACGCATAGCATTTATATCACTAGTAAAATGTGATATAAATTTTCCAGATGGATATTCATCAAACATACTATTATCTGCATGAATAATATGTTTATATAAATCAAGTTGTATTTGAGTACCTATGTTATAAGATATGATTTTTCTTGCTGAGCTTTCATAGAAACTAGATACAGCCCTTATTGCGGTATTTATAAAAACTACTATAGGTATCATCCAAAGCATTTTTATACTTTGATTAAGGAATAAACGATCAAGTAATGGCTTTAATATCCATACATTAACTGCCCCAGTTATTGATATAATTACCAAAGATATAATTGCAGTTATAATAAGTTTTTTTTGTTTGTAACCGTACTCTTTAATTAATCTACATAAAGTTTGAATTCCTTGATTTTTTTTTTTCATAAAATTATTTAAATAATGTCATAAATTTTTCTAAAAATCAATTAGTTATATTATGAAATACAGATAAATTAGTATAATTAGTAAATATTACTAATTAATAATTTTATTCCATAATTTTTTTAACAATGATTTTTTATCGTCATTTACTATATTTGTATCAGCATTTTTTTGCATATTATCAGGATTTAATTTTTTTTTGTGATTGTTAATGTCAGATATTAAATTATCTGAATCTTTAAAAGAATTATCAGCTTCATTTTGATTTTTGAATTTATTGTTGAATTTATTGTTGTTTTTTAGAAAATTTCTTTTTTTTTCTTTATTATCATCGTTTATTTTATATTGTAATTTCTCTTTATCATTTCTATTCATAGTAGAAATTGATGGCATAGGAATTGATATATTATCTATATAATTATTAGAATCATAATCTAAATAATCTATAAAAAAACAGTCATAGCCAGCTTTATTTTCTTCAGTAATTGTAATTATTACATTATAATCTTTTTCAATCTGAACAATCTCTTTTCTTTTATAATTCAATAGATAATTAATAATTTCAATATTTGCATCAATACTAACTCTAATAACATTATTATCTTCTTTTTTATTATTATTAGATCTAAGTTTAAATAAATCAGCACTTATAGCACGTAATATAGCATTTCCACTAGCAGGAATTGTACGTACTCTACCTCTACCTCTACAGCTTGGACAAATTATACGATTTACTTCTACAGTATTACTATGACCAATTCTTTCTCTTGTCATTTCTAATAATCCAAATTCACTTATTTTTCCTATCTTAGTTTTAGCTTTATCATTAGAAAATGCTTTAACTATCATTTTTTCTATCAAAATACGATCATCATGATTATGCATATCAATAAAATCTATTACAATTATTCCAGATAAATCTCTTAAAATTACCTGTTTTACAATAGTACTAACAGCATCTATATTAATAGCTGTACTGTTTGAGGCAACAGTTTTATTTTTTTGATATGATAATTGAGATACACTACTTGATCTTGTTGGTTTACCTGAATTAACATCTATTGCAACTAAAGCTTCCGTTTGATTAATAATTATATATCCACCATTTTTTAAATCTACTTTATTATTATATATTGATGAAATTTGTCTTTCTATTTTATGCTTTGAGAATATTGGCTCAATATCTGAATATTGAAGTATTTTATTTATATGAGTAGGTAGAATTAAACTTATGAATAAATTCAATTTATCAAAGGTATTTTTACCAGAAATAATAATACTTTCGATATTTGTATCATACAAATCACGCATTACTCTAAGAATGATATCACCTTCATCATATATAAAAGATGGGGCAATTTCATCACGGCTCTTTTCTTGAATTATATTCCAAAGTGTTAGTAAATATGAACTATCATTATAAATTTCTTTTTTTGTTTTATATATTGAAGATGATCTAATAATAATAGAAAATTCATTTGATTTTCTTAAATCATCTCCTATTTTTTCTAATCTTTCTCTTTCATTTTTATTTTCTATTTTACGTGATATTATTGTCTTACTTACTTTATTTAAGAGAATTCTTGTATAACGACCACTGATTACTATATATGTAGTCATCATGACACCTTTTGTGCCTTTTGAGTTTTTATTTATTTGAACTAATAACGATTGATCTTTTTTTAGCGCTAAAAATGGATTTTTATTTAAATTATCCGATAAATATATTGGATGAATTTCATTAAATGGTAAAAATCCTAGTTTTTCCCCTCCATAATTCACAAACACTGCTTGTAGAGAAGGTTCTATTTGTTCTATTTTAGCAAGATATATATTACCCTTTATTGCTGTTATAGCATTATCTTGCGAATAAAAATCAATAAGTTTATTCCCTTTTACTAGTGCAACTCTTGTTTCATTAGAGAAATAAGCATCAATTAATATTGTATTTTTTTGAGTATTTTTTTTCATTTATTAATATCTTAAATATTTTAAAAGTATTTTCTATTAATAATTTCATATATTTTTTTTATATTATATTACTTTTATAAATGAATATTGTCTATCATCTCCCAATTATTATTTTTTATTGAATCCCTTAGATCCTGCATTAAATCTTGATAATAATGAATATTGTGTTGTGTCATAAGAACTGCTCCCAATATCTCTTTAGATTTTATTAAATGATGAAGATAAGCACGAGTATAATTTTGACATGTATAACAAATACACATTTTATCTAATGGATTCATATCTTCAGCATATACAGTATTACGTATATTAACTACACCTTTTCTAATAAAAGCTTGTCCATTACGACCAGAACGTGTTGGAATAACACAATCAAACATATCTATTCCACGTTTAACAGCTCCTATTATATCTTTTGGTTTTCCTACCCCCATAAGATATCTAGGTTTATCTACTGGAATAAAAGGAACAATACTATCTAATATTGAAAACATTTCTTCTTGTGTTTCACCAACTGCCAATCCTCCTATTGCATATCCATCAAACCCTATTTTAATCAATTCTTGAGCTGATTTTTCTCTCAAATCAGGATAAAGACCTCCTTGTATTATTCCAAATATTGCATAACCAGGTCTAGATTGATATGATAAATATGATATTTTACTTCTAAGTGCCCATTCTAAAGATAAATTCATAGCTTTTTCAGTATCATCTTTTGAACTAGAATTTCGAATACACTGATCAAAGATCATTGTGATATCACTTCCAAGAAGATATTGAATTTCTATTGATCTTTCTGGTGAAAGCATAATCTTTTTACCATCTATATGAGATCGAAATTCAGCTCCAGCTTTTGTTACTTTCGTAAGAGAAGAAAGAGACATTACTTGAAAGCCTCCAGAGTCAGTAAGTATTGTATGTGGCCAGTTCATAAATTTATGTAGACCCCCTAAACGATTAATTCTTTCAGCTGTTGGTCTTATCATAAGATGATATGTATTACCTAAAATCACCTTAGCACCAGTATTTAATACATCTTCAGGTCGCATTGCTTTTACAGTAGCTTGTGTTCCCACTGGCATAAAGCATGGTGTAGGAAAATCTCCATGAGCTGTCTGAATTATACCTTTTCTAGAATTTTTGCTTGTATTACTTACTTTAAAAAAAAACTGATGACTCACAAATATTTTACAATGATTTTTACTATTTTAAAAAAGTTTAATTTCTGTATACTTTAATGGTATAAAAAATAAAAATTGTGATTGAATTTAGACCATTTGATTTATATCAGATAGTAAAACAATAATCAAAATTAAATTCAATAAAAGTATATACCAATAATATTTATACAAAATTTTTATTTTTCGTAATTTTTCTAATCTAGTTCATTTTCATTATTATAAATACATAATACTTATTTTCATAAGTGTTTTTTATAATTAATCTTACAATTAATTTTTTAATACTACTAAAATCTTTTATCTTTATAAAGATCTATTATTTCTTTTATTTCTTATTATTTGTTCTTCTTGCCAAATTCTTTCAATTTCTTTATTATTAATGCCTTCTTTTATAAATTCTTCAAGTAATTTAATTTTATTGAAACTTAAATTATCTATATTAAAATCTTCGTTCATATATCATTACAAATTAAAAAATTATTAAAAATATTTTAATTATAATACCTTTTTTTATAAAAAAATCAATATAAATATATTTTTTTTATAAAAGTCTTAATTTTTTATATTAATATGATAGATACACATTGCCATTTAGATCTTATTCAAAAACAAGAAAGCATTAAAGATATTTTATTAAGATCATCTCAGTCTAATGTATTTGCTATGCAAACTATATCAACACGTATTTCTGAGATTAATAAAATTCTTGATTTGATTAAGAAATATGATCTTTCTCAAGAATTGAATAATATAAATCCACTTTTAAATGGAATACAAAATACTACAGATAATACGTATTCTTATAATAATTGTAATAATATAACTAAATCGAGTAATAAAAGTAATATTTATAATAAGATTCGTATTTTTGGTTCAGTTGGTTTACATCCTCTTTATGTTCATGAAGAAAAAATTCCAACTGTAGATGATATTATAAAATTAACTGATAACAAAAATATAATAGGAATAGGTGAAACAGGTTTAGATTATTATCGTTGTACAAACTCAGAAAGTATTGCATTGCAACATGCCAGCTTTGAAGCTCATATTATAGCTGCTCAAGAAACTGGTCTACCTATTATAGTTCATACAAGAGATGCAGAAGATGATACAATATCTATTATAAAAAAATATATTAAAACTAAAAAATTCTCTGGAGTTATCCATTGTTTTACTGGTAGTGAGATATTAGCAAGAGAAATGATTGATATTGGTTTTGGGATTTCTGCATCTGGGATAGTCACTTTTAAGAATGCTAAAGAAATTCAGAAAATTTTCACAATGATTCCATTAGACAGTATATTATTAGAAACTGATTCTCCTTACCTTGCTCCTATACCATATAGAGGTAAAAATAATGAACCATCTTATATCAAAGAAATAGCATTGTTTTTGGCGAATTTACGTCAAATATCATTTGATGATATTTGTAATGTAACAACTTCTAATTTTTATCGTATTTTTTCAACTGCGTTAAAAATTGATGATTAATAACTTATCAACTTATCATATCATTAATAATTCTTTAGGAAGTGATAATAATATAAAGTATAAAAATTATATAAAAATTATATAAAGATAAAAAATATTTCAGTTTAATTTACAATTTTAAATATTTGTATTGCACTTATGATTGTTTTTAAAATATTAAAATAATATTAAAATAATTTTTATTTGATAATTATTTTATATTTATACTTACTTTAATTTGTTATCTAATTATTAAAATTTTATTAAATTATTTTTTGATAATATCTTAAGTTGTATAAAATTATCGAATTACCATGGATTCTCTTTATAATTGTAGTATATTGTAATATACAACAATCTTTATATTAAAAAAATATTACAATTAATATAAAATTGATTGCACTTTAAAAATCTAAGTGATATACAGCCTCGCAATCTTAAAAATTTTTCATAGACTAATTTTAATATTTAATTTTAATTTAATATTCACAATTATGAAAGACTTAATAGCTGGAATTATGTGTGGTGGGGCTGGTAAAAGATTATGGCCATTATCACAAGAATCAAAACCAAAACAACTTTTAAAATTGATTGGAAATCAAAGCTCATTACAAAGAATAATATCAATAATCAATAAAAGTAATATTGATGTCACTCTAATTGGTAATAAAATTCATCGTAATGAGATTATTGAACAAACATCATCAGAAAAATTACATTTTAATACAGCTATATGGGAAAATGAAGGAAGAAATACTGCTTTTGCAATCTCTAGCTTTGCTCATAAAGTAAAAAAGGAAAATGGTGAAAATGCTGTTATAGTAATCATACCAAGTGATCAATATTGGGGAGATGAAAATGTTTTAATAAAAGGATTGGAAAAAATATCAAATTATGCAAGAAAAAATAACAAAATTGTATGTGTAGGGGTAAAACCACAATTTGCTTCAAGTGATTATGGATATGTATTTATTCATCAAAAATCCAATCAAAAGAGAAAAAAAGAATCAATAAAAAAAATAGAGAAATTTTGTGAAAAACCTTCAGTTGAAATTGCTAATCATTATATTCAAAATAATAACTGCTTTTGGAATAGCGGTATTTATTGCGCTAAAGCAAAAGTTTTTTTAAATGAAATTCGTAAGCACGCTCCAGAAGTCTTCTTTGAATCTCAAAAATTAGTTGAAAGAGCAATGAATGACAATGAAAAAAATAATAATAGAGAAATATTTTTACAAGTACATGATGTTGATATTCCGAATCAAAAAATAAACTTTAAATTGTTAGATGATATAAAGGTTTATTTGAATAAATCATTTGATTCAATAGATAAAGCTGTGATAGAAAAATGTCAAAATAATGTAGTATGTTTGGATTTAGGAGATGTTGTTTGGGAAGATATTGGATCATTTATTGGTCTTACTAGAGCAAGTCAACATTCTCCTAATCAAGAAAATATCACTATGATTAATACATGTAATAGTTATGCTTACAGTGATGAAAAACCTCTTTACGTTTTAGGTGCTGATAATATTGTTATTTTAAATTTATCTGATAAAATCATTGTTATGGATCAAAAATATGCAGATCAAATAAAGAGGAATAATTATTTACCTTTAACAAAAGTTAATGATAATACTATTATCATGAAAAATTTTACTGATCCTAAAATTTTATCAAAAATAGCTAGTCTAAAAATATCAGATATATAAATTGTATAAAAAATTTATTATTAATAAATAATAGATAATTATTAGTGTTTTTTTATATGGAAAAATTTTTTTTCATTACTTACTGTACTAAATTGAATTATTGTATTATAGTCCCATTTTATACTGCTTATAATGCTTAAATTTATTATAAATTATTCTAATAACTACTTTATATTAATAATTGCAGATTATATATTTCATATTGTAAAAATTAAATATTAAAAATAATTTTATGTCAAAAAATACAGATACAAAAATATTAGATGATATTCATAAATTAATATCTACACATAATATAATTTTATTTATGAAGGGAGACCCAGAAAATCCGATGTGTGGATTTTCTTCTACTGTGGTAAATATACTTAAACTATGTGGTGTGAAAGATTTTTTCTATGTCAATGTTTTAGAAGATGAGAATATAAGACAAGGAATCAAAGATTATGCGAATTGGCCAACAATACCACAACTTTACATTAGTCAAAAATTTATAGGTGGATGTGATATATGCAAAGAAATGTACAAAGATGGATCATTAAAAGAGTTAATAGATACTATATAATTTATTAAATAAATTATCACAAAATAAATAATTTCTCTTTAATTATTAATTAAACATATAAAATTTTTACCAAAATATATGATTTTTAGATAATGAATTTAGATAAAATAGTGTATCATATTATGGTTTCTATTAATTATTATTAATTATTATTAGATAACTAATATAAAAAAATATGCATAAAATTAAATATGATAACTCATAATTAAATATAAATTCTTTTCCTATACCTATAAGTTATAGTTAATTATTTATAGTTATATAACGACAATAAAATATTATTTCATATAAATAATAAAATAACATTTATTTACATGATAATGCTATTTTTGCTATATATAATAAAATAGCAAAAAAATAACATCTTGCATCTCGGCATTGATATTAATATTATATAATCAATTCAAAATATAATCTATTTTGTATTTATGTATTTGTAATTTCATTACTAGGAGTTATTTTTAATTATTTATTAATATTTTATTTATATAAGTATAAATGTCTGAGCTTTTTAAAAAAATTCTTATAGTTATTTTATTTTTAATCATATATCGTTTTGGAACTTATATACCATTACCTGGAATTAATACTGTTGTTCTTGAAGAAATATTCAAAAAAAATTCAGGAGGTATGATTGCAATGTTTAATATGTTTACAGGTGGTGCTCTTGGAAGAATGTCTATTTTGTCGCTCAATATAATGCCTTATATTACAGCATCAATATTAATACAGTTACTTAGCTTTAGTTTTAAAGAAATTGAAGAAATAAGAAAAGATGGAATAAGAGGACGTCGTAAAATAACGCAATATACTAAATATTTAGCAATTATTTTAGCTACAATACAATCTTATGGATTTGCTGTTGCTGCAGAGAACATGAAATTACAAGGAACTTATTTAGTTGATAATCCTGGTTTTCTTTTTCGCTTTATTGCAAGTTTATCCATGATTGGAGGAACTGTATTTGTAATTTGGTTAACTGAGCAAATAAGTGCAATTGGTATAGGGCAAGGAAGCTCTTTATTAATATTTACAGGAATAGTAGTTGGAATTCCAAAATCCGTTGCTACTTTACTTGATATGGGAAAAAATGGCACAATAAGTACACCATTTATTATCATGATAATAATTATCTGCATAGGAATGGTATTTGGGATAATTTTAGTTGAACGTGGATATCGTAAAATTAGTGTTATGTATCCAAAAAGACAAGTAGGAAGACAACTTTATGCTAGTCAAACTTCATTTATGCCAATAAAAATTAATACATCAGGAGTGATGGCACCGATTTTTGCTAGTTCATTATTAATGTTCCCTATGACAATAATAGGCTTCAATGAATCTTCACCAGAGCCTGGTAGTTTTAGTTATAACTTTATATATTACTTTAGTAATGGAAAACCACTATATATTTTAACTTATATTTTTTTAATATTCTTTTTTAGTTTCTTTTATTCATCTGCTATATTAAATCCTATAGAAACTGCAGAAAATCTAAAAAAATCAAATGCTATTGTTAGTGGACAAAGACCAGGAGAAAGAACAGCAAAATATATCAGTGAAATATTAAATAAAATTACAACAATAGGTGCTATATATTTATCATTTATATGTGTTTTACCTGAAATTTTAGTGAATTATTATTCTATTCCATTTTATTTAGGTGGAACTAGTTTACTTATTGTAGTAAATGTAATTATTGAATTATTTCAACAATTTCAATCTTATATTATGGGTGGGAAATATGGAACAATGCTCCAACAAATGAGAAAAAAATAAAAAATAAAAAATAATTTTTAATTAAAAATTAATATTATTAATATAATTATATAAATGAATTTTTTAAAAAAAAGAAAATTATCTATCATAATGATAGGACCGCCTGGTGTTGGCAAAGGAACTCAATCATCCTTATTAAGTGCTGAATATAACATACCATCTCTATCATCTGGAGATGTATTAAGAGAAGTAATTAGTTCTAATCTTCCAGAGTATAATTTTATAAGAGAATCTATTGCTGATGGTAAGCTTGTATCTGATAATGCAATTATAGATATAATGATAGAAAAAATAAAACAATGCAATCAAGGTTTTATTTTAGATGGATTCCCAAGAAATATGAATCAAGCTTTAATTATTGATTCTTTTTTAGATAATATTAAGATAGATTTTAAAATTATTATTAATATTTTTTTAGAAACAGATTTATTATTAAAACGAATATCTGGGCGTTTTTCATGTAAAAATTGTGGTGCTATATATAATAAATATTTACTACCAACTAAAATAAATGGGGTTTGTGATATATGTAATGGTGAAGAATTTATAACAAGAAAAGATGATATAGAAGATATTATTTATAAAAGAATTGATGTATATAATCAAGAAACTAGCCCAATAATTGAATATTATTCCAAGAATTCTAATTTTATTTCGATAAATGGAAATGTTGGGAGTAAACAAGAAATATATAATTTAATTCATAAAAAAATAAGAAATATCTTAAAACTATAGATTAATAATATCTTAATATCTCTATATATTTATATTTTTAATATATGTTGACTTTTTTATACAAAAAGATAATATTAGTTAATATATAAATAATAGATATATAAATAATATTTTTTTAAATATGAAAAAAATTGAAGAAGAATATAAGATTAATGGTGAAATAATTAAAAAAAATATACAAAATATACAACCAGCAAAACAATTAAATAATATTGATTGGTTGGATAGCGTTGAATGTATTATGACTGGAATTATAAGAGATAGTAAAAGTTATTTTTTCCAATCATTTGTTAAAGATCTATTTACTGGTAGATTAAATGAATTATTCCCCCAAGATCATTTGAAGAATTCTCAACACAGAGTTTCGGATTTAAAAACAAAAATAGACAAAATTGAAGTAGGGATATTTGCACAAATAATAGAAAAAATATTAGATTTGTTTGATATTATTGCTTTATATTTAGGATATGAAACTCTTAGATATAAGATGAAAGATTATCTTTTAACAGAAAAATTTGTTGATGATTGTTTATCTTCTACAAATCAAAATACTCAAATAATTAGATAATCTTAAAAGAGAGAATTTTACTGATAATTATTTGTTGTCTATGAATAAAACTAATAAAAATATTAATTACTTAATTACTTAAATACAGAAGTTTTTCTGAATTTATATTGATATTTATTTAATTTATTTAGATTAGTTTTATTTAACTTAAGATATTTTTTAATTTTTAATATTTATTTTGAAATTATAGAAATTTATACATCACAAGAAAATATATTAGATAATTTTTTAATTAAAATCATTATTTTAATCAGTTATCTATATTAATTACTTAATTACTTAAATACAGAAGTTTTTCTGAATTTATATTGATATTTATTTAATTTATTTAGATTAATTTTATTTAACTTAAGATATTTTTTAATTTTTAATATTTATTTTGAAATTATAGAAATTTATACATCACAAGAAAATATATTAGATAATTTTTTAAATTCTGAAATAAGGGCATAAGTTGGTAAAGTATTCAAATCATTCACAACTTTTTTCATTTTTGATAATGCTCTTTCTTCAATTTGTCTGATCCTCTCTGATGATACTCCATATTTTAGTGCTAATTCACCAAGAGTTTGAATTTTGTTTTTTATTCTTCGAAAAATTATTATTTCTTTTTCTCTTAAATCAAGCTTACTAATTGCTATATTAACAATAGCTTTTTTTCTTATTTTTTCTTCAGAATTAATTAATTCTTCATCAATATTTAATTTATTATCTGCAATAGATTCATAATTTATACTATTATTAGTATCTTCATCAGATTTATCAAGGTAAATGATTTTTGCGTTATTTTGATCTTGTGCTAAGAAATTAACATTTGTGATATCTTCATAATTATTAATAAGATTTTGAACTTGTTTTTGTTTGCAAAATAATTTTTCTCTTAATCTATTATTCGCAATCTTAACTAAAGACCAAGATTTTAGAATAAAGCTTTGGATATGAGATTTTATCCACCATGTCGCATATGTAGCAATTCTACATCCCATATTTAATTTAAACTTTGAAACAGCATACATTAAACCTATATTTCCTTCAGATATTAAATCAAGAATTGCCAATCCATAATTACGATAATTCATAGCAATTCTCACAACTAATCTCAAATGCGAAAGTATTATCTTTTTTGCTGCAGATCTATCTCCATATTTATCTATTTTACTTGTAAGATCAATTTCTTCTTCTAAAGATAGAGTAGGAAATTTACTTATTTCATTGATATAACGGCTTAATTCACATCCCGAATTAAAAACTAAATTTGTCATATTAATTTATAGAAATTTAAATTAGTGTATTTTTAACTGACATGAAGAAAGATAAACTATAATTTATTATTTATAGTCTGATTTTTATTTTTTTCAAGTATAGTACATAAAAAAGTGTAGTACATAAATGTTTATTATATAGTATTTTTTATAGATTATATACATAAATATAAATTCATATTTAGTATTATTATTTATTCATAAAAAAAATAATTATAGTTAGTAATAGTAATTAGTAATAGTAATTATACTGTAGAGTATTAGCTATATCCTTAAAAATTTGTAATAGATTATATTTTGAGTTAAAATATATGTTTAAATATATATATAAATTAATTTATATTACTTTCTATTAAAAAATAATTTAAAAATATTTTTTAGTCAGATATTAAATAATTTATCTAAAATTATTTATAGTGGGAGTGTCAAATAAGAAATTTTTGTTATTAAAAAAAATATATAGTGAAATTTAGAAAAATATAGTAAAATTATATAAAAATAATATAATATACAATTTATTATATATTAATTAAAAATATATAGTAAAATTATTATATAAATATAATTTTAACTTATAAATATATATTATGAATACAATAGACAAAAATTCAGAGGACTTTGGTTATACTGAGTATTTTAGAACTCACATTTTTTATGATGAAAGTAAAAATAAGATTACGTCTGATAATAAATTAATTATTCGTGATATTGAGGAAGAACTTATTAAAAATAATAAACTTAAGATTATTAAGACTTATGATAAACAAGATAAAAAAAAGAAAACTGAAAATGATGAAATTTTAGAGGATAATGAAAAAATTTTAAAAAATGCTATAACAAAGGAAACTGGAAATGGTGGAATTGTAGTTCCGAATCAAAAAAATAAGATTATAAATGGTGAAATTGGAGATACAGTAATAAACACTCTTATAGGAAAAAACTATAGTAAAAATGGTACTCAATTTCATTACATAAAAGGAGATGGTAATTGTGGTCGAAGATCAATGATGTGGGGAATTTTAATAAGAGCAGCTATTAATATAGAGTCGCAAGATCTAGAGTTAAACCAAAAAGGAAAGAATATTCTTGATATAATGGAAGCTGATGCAAAATACTTATTAGAAAATGGAGAGGACTCATTCAAGAATGATAATCCGGATAATGGAAATCTAGTAGAGTTATCAAATGTAAGTCAACGATTTTCAAAAGAAATCGTTACAGTTTTTAAGGAAAATAATAACGCAAATAATATCTTTAATCTTATTAAATGTATAAGAAATAAACAAATACATTCTGGCGATTTATTAAAACTTGCAACAGTTGATAGTACTATAAAAGGTAATGTTAAAAATCCTTTAAATATATCTTTAGGATTATCAGCACTTTCTGGATATATGGCCTATAAAGCTGTTAAATCTTCATTGAAAAATGAAGATGGAAATGCATCATTTTTTGATTTTACAATGTCGCCTCCTAAAGAATATCTTCAGATGGGAGAAAGTTCTTCTACTGAATCAAGAAAAGCAATTGCTCATAATTTTGGTAATAATATTGATTTTGTAGATATTAATATTAGAAACGACTATGCATATAATGCAATACTTTTAACAGGAAGTAATCCAGATGGTTCTTTGAAGATAAAAGAATTAACAAAAATTCTTGATATAAATAATCCAGAACATGTAAAAATAGTTAAGAAATTTGTTGAAGAACAATTCGAAGAGATAGGATATCAATTTAATGAAAATGAAAAAAATGAGATAACTAGAAAATTAATAGCAAACAAAATTGTTTTTACTGAAGAAATTTGTAAGACTTATGATAATTTAAAATTAAAATCTCCTGTGTATTGTATAACAAACAATGGACATACTGTAATGATGACTGATGCAAAAACAAGAGAAAATCTGAAATATTTAAAGAAAGATATTTTTTCTATAGATCCTGATTTATTAAATAATCAAAAAAGTGGTCTTGGACAATTTCTTAAAGAACACGCAAATATTAAACATCAAATCCAAGAAAATAAACAATCTGTTGGAGGTAATGAAAATCGTAAAAATAATAGTCAAACTCAAGAATTTCAAGAGAATATTGAACAAATTCAACAATCAAATACTGAAAGTGATACTATTTATGATAGTTTTTTGAGAATAATAAATGAAAAGGCTCAAAGAAGTATATCTGAAAAATTATTTATTGCACGATATGATTTGAATAAAATTTATACTTCTTGTGATAATCTCTTAAAGCAATCTATTAGAGGTAGTGGTTTACAAAAAGGAAGTCCAGAGGATAAAATTTATCAAGAAATGCAAGTAAAATTAACTGATATAAAATCAGCTATTAATGATATTAAATTAGAAATAAAGGATATCTCAATCTTCAAAAAAATTTATGAATGTGTTTTAGATTTTTTAGTATCTATTCCAGCAATTTTTGGTATAAAACTTCAAAGATATGAGAATAATCAAAAAATTAAGAAAGAAATGAATAATATTATTAATAATACAAATAATATTAATATTAATCGTTATTAATTAATGATTTAAAAAGATAATAATTGTTATTAGTATAGTTATTATACAATTTTATAAAATTATAAAAGTTCTAAATACTATTTATAATATATTCTTTTACAAAATTTTATAAAAAATTATTTACAGTATAAAATTACATATTAATTTAATATGTATAAATAATTATAGTTAGTAATAGTAATTAGTAATAGTAATTATACTGTAGAGTATTAGCTATATCCTTAAAAATTTGTAATAGATTATATTTTGAGTTAAAATATATGTTTAAATATATATATAAATTAATTTATATAAACTTTAATTAGAAAAATTATTATATTATTATTGTATTTATACTAATTAGTGTATAAAAAAACTCTATATGAAAGATTTAAAAAAAGATTCTATAAAAATATATATAAAAATGTTTTTAATAGGAATTATAATTTTGTTTTTGGATCAGATAACAAAATTCTATGTGATATCTTATTTTCACTCTATAAAATATAATTCAGATAGAAGTAAATTAATTAATATAAATAATTTTTTTAATATTACTGAAATTCATAATTATGGTATTAGTTTTAGTATGCTTGATTCATTTCCAAAAGAAATACTAATAATATTATCATTATGTTTAATAATTTTAATGATTATTTGGATAATAAAGAACTATTTTAATAATAAATCAATTTACTTTTTGAATTTAATTATTTGGGGAGCTATAGGTAATCTTACAGATAGAATAAAATATGGATATGTTATTGATTTTATAGATATTCATATAAAAAATATTCATTATCCTGTATTTAATATTGCTGATATTTGTATTTGTATTGGAGCAATATTATTTACGTTCTATGAATTAAAAAATACTTCTTTATCCAATAAATCGATATAGTAATACTATATTATTAATACAAATCAATTAACCATAATAATATATTATAGGTATAATAATTAAAAAAATATATAGTAAAATTTAAAAATATATGATAAAAATATATAATATACAATTTATTATATATTAATTAAAAATATATAGTAAAATTATTATATGAATATAATTTATAACTTATAAATATATATTATGCTATCAATAGATTTTAATAATTTTAAATGCGATTTTCTTAGACAAAATAAAGGGCATCTTTTTTATGATGAGGGAATAGGAGAAATTATTCCACTCAATGTCGATGGTGGACTAATAAACAATAAGAACGATAACAATGTTATAGAAATAAAAAATCCCAGTTTCACTAATCTTTCCATAAGAGTAAGAAATATAATAAAGCAAAATTATCAGATTGATGATAATCAATTTACTAAAAATGGTCTGAATGCGAAAATATATCCTGTAAAAGGAGATGGTAATTGTGGTCGAAGATCAATGATGTGGGGAATTTTAATAAGAGCAGCTATTAATATAGAGTCGCAAGATCTAGAGTTAAACCAAAAAGGAAAGAATATTCTTGATATAATGGAAGCTGATGCAAAATACTTATTACAAAATGGAGAGGACTCATTCGATAATGATAATCCGGATGATCAAAAACTAGTAGAGTTATCAAATGTAAGTCAACGATTTTCACAAGAAATCGTTACAGTTTTTAAGGAAAATAATAATGCAAATAATATCTTGAATCTTATTAAATGTATAAAAAATAAACAAATACATTCTGGCGATTTATTAAAACTTGCAACAGTTGATAATCTTGCACCGAAAGGAAATTATTTAAATATATCTTCAGGATTATCAGCGCTTTCTGGATATATAGCCTATAAAGCTGTTAAATCTTCATTAAAATATGGAGATATATTATTTTCTGATTTTACAGCGTTACCTCAGGAATATCTTCAAGTAACAGAAGATCCTTCAGTTATGTCAAGAAATGCAATTGCTTATAATTTTGGTAATAATATTGATTATGTAGATATTTCTACTAGAGAGGACTTGTATTATCATGCGCAACTTTTAAATAATAAAGATGGTCAGTTTAAAATGACAATGTTAACAAGAACTCTTGATAAAGATAATCCAGAACATGTAAAAATAGTTGAGAAATTTGTTGAAGAACAATTCGAAGGACAATTTAATGAGAAGCAAAAAACTGAGATAGCTAAAAAATTAATGAGAAAATCGATCGTTTATGCTCAAGACCTTTATAAGACTTATAGCAATTTAAAATCTCCTGTCTATTGTATAACAAATTCAGCACATACTCCAATTTTGCTTGATGGAAAAACAAGAGAAAATCTACAATATTTAGAGCAAGATATTCTTCCTATGAATTATGATTCATTAAATCAAAAAAGTGGTCTTAAAAAATTTCTTGAAGAACACGCAAATATTAAATATCAAATCCAAGAAAATAGACAATCTATTGGAGAAAACAATGAGGATGAAAGTCAAGGATTCCAATTTAATCAAAATGAACCAAATGAAGAATCTCAAGTTAATAATAGTCAAGAACTCCAAGTTGATCAAAGTCAACTAGATGAACAATTCCAAAGTCAAGTTCATAAAAATGAACGAACTAAACAAATCCAAAATCGAGCTTATCAAAATAGAATAAGTAAAATATGTTTTAATCAACAAAATGAATCAAATAATCCAATTATTCAAATTGAAACTATTTGTAATAGTCTTTTGCAGATAAAAGATGAAAACACCCAAAAAAATATATCTGAAAAATTATTTCTTGCACGATGTGATTTGGATAAAATTTATACTTCTTGTGAATCTTATTTCAATCAATTTGTTAAAGTTTCTTTCCCACAAAAAGGAAGTCAAGAGGATAACATTTCTCTAGAAATAAAAAAAAGATTAAGTAATATAAAATCATCTATTGATACTATTAAATCAGAAACAAAAAATGTCTCAATCTTCAAAAAGATTTATGAGTATATTTTAGATTTTTTAGTATCTATTCCAGCAATTTATGGTATAAAACTTCAAAGATATGAGAATAATCAAATAATTCAGAATAAAATAAATAATATTATTAATAATGTCAATAATATTAATCTTAATCGTTATTAATTAATGATTTAAAAAGATAATAATTGTTATATTTATACATATATTTATTATAATAATTTATGTATTATTTTTTATAATATATTTTTTTACAAAATTTTATAAAAAATTATTTACAGTATAAAATTACATGTTAATTTAAAATTATTTCAATTAAATAAAAATTTCATTTAGATTTATTGAGATTTATTTTTATTTCTAAATGTTTTTTTATCAAAATTTTCGTTAAAAATACATATTGTATTTTTTCCTAAGCGTAAAGTATACCTATCATGTACCCTCTCAATAATAACATATCCTGATGCAACCCTATAATTCACTAATTCTTCATCATTTTGTTCATTTACTAAAAATATAGCTGGAAGTTCTGCATTTATATTACGAAATTTAAAGTATGTAAATTCTCCATCATCAAATATCATAATTGGTTCTATTCTAGTGCTTGGTCCACTAATTTTATATCCAAAATTATAAGCATCTGGTTTACTTATATCAGGAGCAACATTATTATCAGAAAGAGACACTACAGCAGCACCAGATGCATTATTATTTTCACCAAATGTCATTGCCTGTGGATATAAAAATTTAGTGATAAAAGAAAGATTAGCATCTCTTATGCTTGTAGCATATTCTGCATGCATTTCAAAAAAATACATTCTTTTATCAGTAATAACAGTCATATTTGTTGTAGATTTATCTTCATTGATTGGTTTAAGGAAAATTCTATTTCCTGCTGGATGCATTTGCCATCCACCTGATATACCCATTGTTATAGTTTTTATTTCTTCATCTGGTGCAAATTCTATAATAGAATGATACATATAATGTCCTACGAATTTAATCACACTATTTGGAGAGTAATTAATTATTTTAATCCTTTTCTCAGATCCTATAGGACGTGATTGAACTATTGCAATAGCTTTTGGAAAATAAAAAGGTGATTTTATAAAAAAAAATATTATTAAAATAAAAAATTTTAAAATATTTAATATATATTTTATATTACAAAATAACATATAAAAAAATACAATATATATTTAAGTTAAAAAAGATTTATCAATTAAACAATTAAAATTTAAAAAACTAATTGATAAATAGAATATGTAAATCTGTTAATATCATTATGTTAATAGATGATAATTTACTTGATATGATAAAACAATATAAAAATAAACTGAATATTATTTATATAAATAATTATTATCATCTGTTCTTACTTATAACAACTTACGTTAGAATAAATAATATTTTTATATTTATATAAGAAAAAATTATAGATTAACATAATTTTTACTATATTTTTTAATTACATGTAATTAAATTTATGGATTATATTGTTTTTACTATGTATATATTTTTATATTATTTTATTTTTTTAGAGAAATATGTAAATATATGAATTACCAATAATAAATTAGTTATTTTAACCTATGGTTTAAATTTATAAAAAATGAATCAGTGTAAAATTTATAAAGTATATTGTGATGGTGCTTGCTCTGGAAATCCAGGACCTGGAGGATGGGGGGCTGTAATTTTAAATGATAATGATCAATTATTAAATGAAATTTGGGGTAATAGTAAGCAAACTACTAATAATAGAATGGAAATGTCTGCTGCGATCTTTGCAATTGAATATTTATATAATTTGTATGGAAATAATATAGAAATTTTTATATTTACTGATAGTCTATATTTAAAAACAGGTATTACATTTTGGGTTAAAAAATGGAAACAAAATAATTGGAAAAATGGGAAAGTAAAGAATAAGGATTTATGGGTGAAATTAGATGAATTAAATCAACATATATATTGGTATTGGGTAAAAGGACATAGTCAATGCGTATATAATAATAGAGCTGATTATTTAGCAACAGCAGCTATTATTAAATAATATTTTAGATAATATCTTTTAATTAGTATTAAAAATCTTATTATTTATTTTAATAAATAAAATTTTGTTGATAACAATATTAATATTATATTTAATAACTTGTTTTAATAATTTATTGTTGACTTAAAACTAATAAATGAAGTAAAAGTGGCTATCATTTTTTATAATAAAATGATTTTTTAATAAATAACTTCATTTTTACAACTTATGAGTGATTCATATGATGAACAAGGTTCATATTCTAAATTAACAAGAAATCAAAAAGAAACTATAGGAATATTATCAATAGGTACATTCTTAGAATATTTTGATTTTATGCTGTATATTCATATGGCATATATTTTAAATGGAATATTTTTTCCAACAGCAGATCCTCATACTGCGCGTATTAATGAAGCAATAGGAATTGCAATGGCTGTTATTTTTAGACCTATAGGATCACTTATATTTGGATATGTTGGTGATAATATCGGAAGAAAAGCAACTGTTGTTATAACAACTGGTATGATGGCAGTATCTTGTTTTGTGATGGCATCTCTTCCAACCTATTCAGACATAGGAATTATGTCTACTTATGCGTTATCAGCATGTCGTATACTTCAAGGAATGTCTTCTATGGGGGAAGTTATAGGTGCAGAAATATATATAACTGAAAGCACAAAACCTCCAGTACGTTACTCTGCAGTGACAATTGTCGATTTATTTGCAGCTCTTGGTGGATTTGCAGCTCTTGGTATTGCTAGTCTTGTTTTATCAAACAAGATGAGCTGGAGATATGCATTTTTAATTGGAGGATGCATAGCTTTTGTTGGTTTTATAGCACGCACTAGATTACGTGAAAGTACAGACTTTATCAATGCTAAAAAAAGAGTTACAGGAAAAGTACCAGAAAAAATTAAAATTGGTCTTTTTAAGAGAATTAATATTTGGCAAGATAATCTAAATTATAAAACATTATTACATTTACTATTATTAGAATTTGCTTTGCCAGTAACTTTTAATTTTTCATATATATACTGTGCACAAGTTTTACGTGATAAATTTGGATTATCGCAAGAAGAAATTATCAGGCAAAATTTTTTCGTCTCAATAATTGAAGCCTTTTCATGGGTAGTTTTAGTTGTATTAAGTTACAAATTCTTTCCTTTAAAAATTCTAAAAGTAAAATTAGTTTTATTTGTAATACTAGTTTTTATATCACCATTTATATTAGATGCTGCAACTTCACCAATTCATATTTTATTATTACAATTTGCTATGGTTGGATTATTATTCTCAAGTGCTGGTGCTTACCCTATATTTTATAAACATTTACCAATATTTAAGAGATTTACAGCAATAACTTTTATTTTCTCTTTTTCAAGAGCAGTGATTTTTGGTGGATTACCAATGTTGTTTATATTTGTTGATAATTTGGGTTCATGGGGTCCAACTTGGTGTGTTATGTTTCCTGTAGCAATTGGTTTTGCTTATAGTGTAAAATATTTCGAACACATAAATAATATCGATCCGAAATTACCAGATGGAGGATTTTGGGGTACTAATGTTGATACTAACGAAGAAAATCAAGATCAATACAATTCAGTAGATTTTATTAACAGTAATCCTTGATGCTAAATTAATGTTTTTTCTATTTTTATTTGAATATTTAAATTCTTAATAATTTTTTATATCTAAAGAATCATCTTAATTTTATTATTTGATTTGTATAGTTTCTTATTTGTTAGAAAATATATTTTATATCTTTATTTAATTCTTTTATTTAATTTTTTTCTAAACATAATAGATTATTTATTTTGACATTTGTTCAATATTAATTTTAACTAATTTTATTAGAAGTTATTATCATTTATAACTCTTTATAATTTCTTTATAATTAAAAAAAAAATTGACGCATGTTTAAAAAACCCAAAGCAAACATAAAATCAATATTAATACTCTTATTATTTTTAATTTGTTTAAAATTTACTGATAATGTTTTTTGCTATGCAGCGCATACAGTAGAAATAAATAGTATTGATTTTATAAAAAAAGTAAAATCAACAAAAACTCGTAAGATTGTTGTATTTTTTGCTTCTTGGTGTGGACATTGTCGTACATTAATAACTGATATATCTCATTGGATTGATCAATCTATAAAAAATAAAAAGAATTACAATGTAGAGTTTTTTTTATTTGCATTAGATGATAATGTTAACGAATTACATTCATTTGTTAACTCTTTTACAAATGATAACTTTAATATTTATCATTCTAGTAATCATTTGGAGATATCTCGTATTTTTTATATACTGAGAGTTGGATATCGTGGTTCTGTACCACACGTCACTATTTTTGATGAAAAAGATGAATTATTATTTAATGATAATGCAGATATGAGAATTATTTTGCGAATGATAAACAAAGCATAATTAACTATATTTGTATAAATTATAAATAATATAATAAGATTTTGATATTCTTCATTAATTAAACAATAAATTTGAAATTAAAAATATTTTAATAAAATTTTATATGGAAAATAAAATTTTTGATAAAAAAATATATAAAGAAAAGTATAAAAAACTATTTTCTGATTTCATAAAAAAAAAGACAAAAAAAGTTATTATAAATGATAAAGAATATGAATTAGCATCATTTGATAGAAGAATTTTTGCAAGTTCATTAGATGCATTAATAATTTCATTTGTTACACAACCAATTTCTATTATTACTGAAAATATTACTGGATTAGGTCGTAAGCGACAAGAAATTATCGATTCCTCTCTAGTACCACCTGTAAATTATGGTGATGTTGTTGATATTGTTGGTAATGCAATGAAAGATAATATACTTAGTGGTATAGTTAGCAATTTTATTTTTTATCAATTAATTATGATAGTAGTTATAATGGTATTAACTATTATTTGTTGGGTCAAATGGTCAAAAACTCCAGGAAAGATGTTATTACGTTGTTGTGTAATTGACGCAGATACTGGACAAAAAATGTCTAAAAAACAAGCTATTATAAGATGTTTTTCTATCATAATATCGATAGGATTTTTTGGACTAGGTCTTATTGGAATTGGATTTTCTAAAAGAAGAAGATCTCTTCATGATTATTTTGCTAATACTATAGTAATATTAGAGCCAAAAAAAAAGATATCTATACCTATTAATAATACAACAGCTTAATAATACAACAAATTAAATTATAATATAAAAAATAATATATAATAATATAAGATTATATAAATAATAACATAAATTAAAATATAAAAATGGAAGAAAAAACTTTAAATGATGTGATTATTAGAGCCAAAAAAAAAGATATCTATACCTATTAATAATACAACAGCTTAATAATACAACAAATTAAATTATAATATAAAAAATAATATATAATAATATAAGATTATATAAATAAAAATAGAAATTAAAATAAAAATGGAAGAAAAAACTTTAAATGATGTGATTTTCTATAGTAGTGGACGTATAGAAGGAAAATATTATCAGTGTGAGAACCCTAGAGCCCCTGCTGCTCTTATACTTTCTCCTCATCCATTATATGGTGGAAGTATGAATAATAAAGTTATATATAGAATATTTGATGCTTGTGTACGAGGTGGATTTTCTGCTCTAAGATTTAATTTTCGTGGTGTAGGACAATCACATGGATCATTTGATAATGGAGTGGGTGAATTATTAGATGCTGCTACAGCATTAGATTGGTTACAAAATTCTGCTCCAGAAGCATCAGCATATTGGATAATGGGATTTTCTTTTGGATCATGGATAGGAATGCAATTATTGATGAGAAGACCTGAAGTCTCAGGATTTATTATAATTGCACCACCTACAAATTCTTATGATTTTAGTTTTGTATCACCATGCCCAACTTCTGGATTAATTATACAAGGAACTAAAGATGAGATTGTTCCAGAGCAGTCAGTTTATAAGCTTTGGGAAAATTTAAGTAATCAAAAAGAAGTTGATTATCAATTAATAGAAGCAAATCATATGTTTGATGGGAAATTAAATGAATTATCTGATATTCTTGTTGAATATATGAAAAAATCATTAGATGATAATAGATTTGGAAATCTTATTGAAGGAAAAAAAAGAGATAGAAGACGTCGTTATGAAAATAATAATCTATCTACTTAATAATCAATAAAACCTACAAATTATAAAAAAATATAGTATGTCTAGTACGCAGATTCCATATAATTCATATAATCAAGAATTTTTACCAATAGAAAAAACAAATATATCATCTAAAGAAAATAAGAATATTTCTTCTATTGAAAGTAAAATTATAGAGCAAAAGAAATTTTTATTTAATTTATTAATAAATCAAAGTAAATTTATTAATCCTTTAGCAGATAAAGATTCTAACGATCTATCTGTAAAAACTATTGGTCAAATAGCTGAATTAGAAAGAATGGATTTACAATATCAAAGTATTCGTGAAGGAAATGAGTATCAAAAAATGGCTTTTAAAAGTAATTTAATCAATAAAGAAGTAATAGTTCCTAGTGATGAATTTTATTTTGATAAAAATGGAAATGGAACAATAACATGTGCAATAGATATTAATTTTTCAGATAATGATAAATTTAATATTGCGATTTATGATAAATCTGGAGAATTTTTAACAAATCAAGAAATTTCAAGAAAAAATATAAAAAATAATAAAAATAATATTTATGATATAGAATTTAAACTTGATGATGAAAATATTAAAAAAATTTTAAATAGTAATGCAGATATTGAAGATTTACGTTGTACTGTTTTTGTAAAAAATCATAATGATTTTAGTGAAAAAAGTATAAAAACATATGGACATCAAACTATAACATCAGTCTTTACTGAAGATGATTATTTTACTACAAATAAGAAAAAGAAATATAATTTGAATGAAATAAAAGGATTTATTGGTGGGATCAATAATATAAAATATGAGAATATTAAATATAATGATAACAATACCAATAAATTAATAGAAAGATCTGTGAATGAACTGTTGAACAATGATGATTTATATAATATCTCTAATGAAAATTATATAAATAATATAAAAAATCAAATTGTTCAAAAAACTATTGATATTGCAGTTTAATATAAATATTTAAAACTATTGATATAGTTATTATATTATTTTTGTAAGAAACTTAATATTATACTATTATTATAGAAAAAACTTGATTAATATTGATTAATAAATTAATAGATTCAATAATTACATTATATAATATAAATAATAAAATTTATTTTTCTTATAAATAAATATATTAAACTAAATAATATATAAAATTTTATAAAATTATTATATTAATAATCATTAATTAATATTATTTATTATAATTGTGTTGATTGTTTTTTCATATAATGTGGTACTTGCATTTTTTTTGGTAATAAATTAGGGTCTATTTTTCTAACTAACCTTGCAACAGACTCCGTAGGTTGAGCACCATTTTTAATCCAATTAGAAAATTTTTCTGTATCTAAAACAACTTTTTTTAATCCACCTTTAACTATTGAAAATGGATCATAGTATCCCAGCTGTCCATTTTTTTTTGATGATGAAACTACGATTCTATAAAAGGGTCTTTTTTTTCTCCCTAATCTATGAAGTATGATTTTTACTGGCATTTTATAATTATCGCTTAATAAATATATTAACTTATTTTAAATTATTAAATTCTTGATTATTATATCTATAATGTGTTTATTAATTCTTACTATTATTTGTATTTTTTGTAATATTAAAAACCAATAGAGATTCGATTATCATACAATAAAATAATATAAAATGCAAAAGCAAATGTTTTTAATAAATAATTATTTTTATAATTATTCTTAATAAAGAAAAATAAAATAATTATCAAATAATCTATCATTAAAGTAAAAATTTTTAATAATTTTTTAACAATTTTATGAAAAATAATACAAAATATAATTACATATATACATATACCTATAAAATATTAATAATAACAGTAATGATTTTTACATCTTCAATTTTTATGATTGGATGTAGTGATCATAAAAAAATAGCTTTAAGTAACAAGTTAGGTTTACAAACTGATTCTCCACAACTCCCAATTGATCAAAAAAAATATAAAAAACTAATCATTCCACCTGAGTTAAGAGATAATAATAAATAAGATAATAATAAACAATATATCATAATTTTAGAACCAGAAAAACTAATTATTTTATCACTATTTAATATTAAGATGTAAGATTTAGTTTAATAACATTTTATCACTACTTAATGTGAAATTTAATAACATTTTATTAATAAAACAATATATCATAATTTTAGAACCAGAAAAACTAATTATTTTATCACTATTTAATATTAAGATGTAAGATTTAGTTTAATAACATTTTATCACTATTTAATGTGAAATTTAATAACATTTTATTAATAAAACAATATATCATAATTTTAGAACCAGAAAAACTAATTATTTTATCACTATTTAATATTAAGATGTAAGATTTAGTTTAATAACATTTTATCACTATTTAATGTGAAATTTAATAACATTTTATTAATAAAACAATATATTCATTTGATATAGTAAGAGTACTACCTAATATTCCATATTTCTTACTTATCCAATAAATATTATCCTCTGAGCCATCTGATTTATAATTAGTTACAGATATACTAACTCTACTGTCTGCAAGTAGCTCATTGTTATCATCTACCCAGCAACTTATCATTTTTATTTTAGAATCAGAAAAACTAATTATTTTATCAATATTTAATGTAAGATTTAATGTATATCCGCTATTTAACGAAATTAATTTTATATTAGCATTTTTAACAAATTTACCTTTTAAAGGTTGATTATAATCAATATCATCATTTATATCATCATTATTGTTTTTATCATAAGAATATAAATCATTAGAATAATTATCTTTATCTTGATTTTCTTCACTATTGAGATTTTCTATATTTTTTATATCTCCATTTGTTGGATATTTTTCATTTGAATCTGTATTATAATTATTATAATTCTGATTATAATTTTCATCTGGAATATCATCAGATTCATAAGAACCTATACTATTATAATCTTCTTCTTCTAATAAATTATCTTTATTTTTATTATCATCTGAAGCATTTTCTTCATTATTAAATATAGATCTAGCATAAAGTGATACATCTTGATATAATACTGTTTTTGCGAATAATATAGTAAAAATGTAATAAAAAAATAATTTAATCACTGTGATTTAAAATTAATTTCTATATAAAAATACAATTTATACAATCATTATAAATTACTATATTTTATATCATTAAATATTAAAATTAAAAATCATGAATTTTAAAATTAGAAAAATAAATATAAATATATATAATATATAAATGTATATAATTGTATATAATAATTTTATTATTAACTATATTAATATTTCTCCGGAAAATACCATAGTTGCAGGACCATAAATTGATATATCTCTATTAGAAACTTTACTTATTAAATTTCCTCCTATGTTTTTTACAATAATCTCATCTTTTGTAATGAATTTAGCCATTAGTGCAGCAATATGACAAGCAGCAGATGCACTACCACAAGACATTGTTTGTTGTTTTACTCCACGTTCCCATGTTTTTATTGAGATATAATCGTGTTTAGGATCTATAATCATAAAACTAACATTAACTCCATAAGGAAATAAAATATTACTCACTGATAATGATGCTGCCAGATTCATATCACAATCTTTTTCATTATCTAAAACAATAACTAAATGATCATTAGCTATAGATACATGATAAACACCATTTGATTTTATAGGTAATTCAAGTACAACTTCACGAAAACGAAATTCTCCCATTTCAGCAATAACATCTCCTGATATTCCGATTTGATTTGATTTAGTTTGAATATTTAATAAATTAGTTGTTAATGATCTATTTTTTAAGTGCCAATTAAATAAAATTCCATTTTGATTAATTTTATCATTTAAATTATTATTTTTTACATCATTTAAAAATAATATTTTATTATATTTTAATTGTTTATAAATGAATATCCATAAACCCAAACAACGCATCCCATTTCCACATGTAAGAGCCTCACTTCCATCATTATTATATATTGATATATTTGCTGAATCATTTTTTATATTACTAACAAGTATAATTTGATCACATCCTATGCCAAGATTACGATCACATAATAATGCAATTTCTTCTCCAATACTTTTGGAATGATAATTATTTCTATAATCTAAATTTTGTCTGTTTTCTGGAAATATCTCGTTATTATCGTCTATATCTATAATTAATATATCATTTCCAGAACCATGCATTTTATAAAAATTTACAACTTTTCTATTAGAAGCTGAGTAAGAATAAAAATTTGTATTTTTTTCTAAAATCTGATCTGTATTAGACTTTATAGTATTATTTTCTATATTTATTTTTTCATGATTATTATATGAATTCATTTTTTTATTCACTTGTATATTTCTAGCTAGAGCCATATACCCTTCTGGAATATCTTCTGTAATTACACTACCTGCTCCTATTTTAGTATTATTATTTATTATTCTTGGAGATATTATACTAGAATTAGACCCAATAAAAGCATTCTTTCCAATAAAACTTTTATGTTTTTGTTTTCCATCGTAATTACAAATTATAGTTCCTGCTCCAATATTTGAATCAGATCCAATTTTAACATCACCTAGGTAGGAAAGATGAGGAGCTTTAACATTATTCTCTAATTCGGCATTTTTAGTTTCAACAAAACTTCCAATCCGTGATTGATCACCAATTTTTGTTCCATATCTTATATGAGCAAATGGTCCAATTAAACATTTTGATTCAATTGTACAATTCGTAAGAACAGAGTTTGATTTTATCTGGCAATCTTCTCCTATACTTACATTAGGGCCTATTATTACATTTGGTTCAATAATTGTCCCTTTTCCTATTTTTGTATCATAACTTAACATTATTGTATTGGGTAATATCAATTTTACTCCTAAGTTAAGAAATTTTATCCTAAGTTCAGATTGAATATATTCTTCAGCTTTTATCAATTCATAAAGAGTATTTATCCCGATTACTTTTTCTTCTTGAATTTTAATATAATCTATTAATGCATTTCTTCTACTAGCATAATTATATATATCAGTTAAATAAAATTCTCTTTCTTTAAAAGATTTGATTTTCTCACTACTATTATTTTGATTTTCTCTATATTCTTCTACATTTTCTAAATTATTAACATATGTAGAATTATTTATATATTGAATTTCATTCAAATAATCAGATAAATGGTATTTATATGATTCAACAAATTCTTTTAATAATGAATAATTGCATGCAATCATCCCAGCATTACATAATTTATTCTTTTTTTGCTCCTCTGAGCATTCATTATCTTCAACAATTTTTATATGATTATTAGAAATTTCAACCCTACCATATGAAAATGGATTTTCAGATGTAAAAAAAGCCCCAACAAGTTGAGCACCATTATAGACCTTTTCTAACATAATATTTATATCTTCTGGTCTGATAAATGGAACATCGCCATAGAGTACTAATCCTATTGTTTTATCATCTGATTTACTATCTATAGCATTGTTACCATACTTGATTGCACATAAAACAGCATCTCCCGTACCATTACTTTCTTCTTGATTTATTATTTGAATTTTGAGCTCTGGATAATAACTCAATAATTCATTAAATTCTTGATTATTTATTATATCACTATTAACAACTATAGCAGTATAATCAATAAAACTCTCTTTTAATCCATACTTTATAGCATCTAAAACATAACTAATAATATGTTTATTAGCTATTTTATGTAAAACTTTTGGTAAATTTGAATTCATTCTAGTTCCTCTTCCTCCTGATAAAATGATAGGAATAATTTTATATTGATTGTGTGAAAATTTTGACATAAAAATATTTAATATAATTTATATATATAATATAAAATAATTGTTATTTGATAAATTTTACTAAAATATGCTCAATTTAAATAAATTTTATAATATATTAATTTTAACCTATGATTATTACACATACATCATATACATATTAATTGATGTGTATATAATTATGATAAAATTTAAAAGATCATGGAAGTCAGTTTCAATCTAAAAAAATAAAAAAAATAAAAAAACTTTATCTATTTTTAGATACTACATATCTATAAATATTATAGATATTATAGATATAAATTCCGCATTTTCATAGTTTCTATTTATAATTTATTTATATATATTCATTTATTATATATTCATTTTTCTACTTGCTATTTATAAGATAAAATTATAAAATCACTCCATTGTGGCGAGTGTAGCTCAGTCGGTTAGAGCGCAGGTTTGTGGTACCTGAGGTCGCGGATTCGATCTCCGTCACCCGCCCCACATTAAGTTTTATATATAAAATAAAAAAAATATATTAAAAATTGGTCTTAAAAGTAATAAACTCTTAGCAATATAAGACAAATAAATTATATAAATTAATGCTTTTTTATTTGTATACTGATATTTAAATATGGTATATTTATCTCTATTGACATTTAATTAAATATTTCTAAAATAGTAGAAAAGTTAATTAATAAGAATTAAATAAAAAAATAAATAAATAAAAATTTAACAAAATGACTAATCGTCACAAAAATACAAAATTTGGTAGAAAATCAGGTCATCGTAAGGCATTGATTCGCAACTTAGCTAAAGCAATCATTCAACATAGACGTATAGAAACAACTTTAATTAAAGCAAAAGATATACGTGGCACTGTTGAGAGACTTGTTACAATAGCAAAAAGAGGTACATTACATTCCTATAGGACTATAATCAGTAGATTAGGAAATGATAGTAAAATTGCTAAAATATTATACGATGAAATTGCGCCAATTTATAAAAAAAGACCAGGAGGATACTTAAGAATAATGAGACATGGTTTCAGAACTGGTGATTCTGCACCAATGGCAATAATAGAGTTTATTGGATACGATCCAGATACAAGATCTATAAAAGCTTAACTTTCTTATATCAAATAATAAATAAGATTTTTCTTTGTAAAAAGAAGCTTTTTTAAAATTCTAATTTAGAATAACTTATAAATATCTTTTTGTCAGTTGAAAAGTTATTTTATAATACTTTAATTATTTTTAGTGAATTGTATGTTTAACACAAAAACTTAGATACTTTCTATACATACGTTCGCTAATGCATAAATCTATGCATTTTTCAATTTTTTATATATATTATTAAACTTATTAATAATTAAATATATTTTCAAAATATATTTTTAATATATTAAATAATTTTTTGTTAAAATTACAGCTTTTTATATTAAAATTAAATATTATATTTAATAATTCTCATATCGAAAAAATTTATTTTCGTATTGAAAGAATATAATAAAATTTTTTAAAATAAAAAATTATTAACATACTAATGAATTACCAAAAAATATTTTTTTTGGTTTATTTCATTAAAAGTCAAAAAATTAATTATTAAGTTTTTATATTTTTTAAATCTTTTGTTAAAGATTCTTTTTAATTGTATTTTATTCAATGTTTAATTCTTATGACTTAAGAGGAATTTATAGGAAATCAATCAAGGAAGATATGATTTTTTCTTTATTGTATGGATTAGTAAAAGATGCACAAAATGAGGAATTAAAGAACAATTATCCAAATAATAATTTTTCATATAAATATAATACACAAGAAAATAATCTACAAGAAAATGATAATAATAACCAAGAAGAACAACGGTTAGATTCACAAATAAATCCACAAAAAAAAATAAATTTAGAAGTAACAGTAAGAATTGCTTATGATTTTCGTTCTTCTTCTTATTCTTTGGCAAATGCAGCAAGAATTGGTGTAACTGCAGCAGGAGGATCTGTTGATAATTTAGGTATAATACCTATACCTATTTTATATTATATATCTCACGTAGATAATTATCTTAATACAGAAGATAATTTATCTGAAAATCTAATAACTTTAAAAGATTTTCAACAAAATACAAAAAAAAATAACAAAATACAAAATAAAAAAGCTATAATTCATATAATGATTACAGCTTCTCATAATTCAGAAAGTTATAGTGGAATTAAAATTTTATATAGAGATCGTAGCTTAAATGGATCAGAAATGATGACAATTATTAATAATTATCAAAATATTTCTTATTTATTTGACAAATATAATGAATCTAATAATTATTTTAATATAAACAATAGTAATAAGTATTGGTGTGATAATTATATATTATATCTTAATAATACTATTAATAATAAAAATATTTTTTGTAATGTTTCTCAAAAATATCATTCCTCAGATATAAAATTAAAAGTTGTATGGAATCTTGGTAAAAGCACAATGCTATCTATTATTCCTAAAGTTATTAATATTTTAGATAATAAATTCTCAAAAAAAATTACGCATTTTATTAATACCAATACATTATCATGGGATTATAATCCATATAGTAATTCTGCTCAATTTGATAGTTTAAATGAAATAAAGAATAAAGAGAAGGTTATATGTTTTAGCTTTGATGGAGATGGTGATAGAATATCATTAATAGGGTATAAAGTAGGAGGTAATATTTTAGATAATGTAGTAGAATATAATAATAATTTCAATATTCATGAAAATATATCTATAATTGAAAATATAATAATATTTTTACTAAAATTTATTAATTTTCCTATTAATACAGAAAAAAATATTTTTTATGATAAATTTATAATACTTTATGATGTTAATACTTCAAAAAGATTTATAAATTATATATCTAAAGAATATCCTAATATTATAGGTAAATTTTGTACAAATGGTCATACTAGTATAAAAAATATTATGAAAAATAATAAAGATATTATCATATCTTTTGAAAGTAGTGGACATATTTATATTAGACAAAAAATTTTCAATAATTACGCAATTTATGAAGATCCTATATTAGTATCTTCATTAATAATAAGTATTTTAGTTAATAATAACTTGAATGATAATAATTCGCTAAAAATTGATTATGAAAATAATTGTACAAGTAAAAAAATCATTCCGAAAGCTAAAATAAAAATAATAGAAATTAAATTATCAAAATTTTATAATAAAATCAATAAATCTCTAATAATTAAAAATATTATTTATTATTTTTATAAATATAAAAGAAAATATTATTATAATAATAAATCTATAAAATATAAAAAAAATAATTCTAATTTTTATGAAATAGATTATAAAGATCAACATTCTATTAGAATTAGTAACAAAATATCATATTTTAGTATGCATTTTTCTAGAACTGAAGATATTTTACGTATAAAAATTGATACTATAGGAAATATCAATAAAATCTATATAGAGATAGTAAGTGCTATACTAAATAAGAAAATAATTTCTATTAAACAGAAAAATTTAATTAAAAAGTTTTTGAATATATTAAAGAGTATTAAAAAGAATATTAAAAGAAATATCTATTAATTATAGATTTTAATTTCATAATTGCTTTGTTTATATTATCATTTTTTGTTTTATTAAACAGAAAAGTCTCAGTGTTATTTTTATTCACAAATTCATTAAAAATAATATCCCATTTGCTTTCTTCCTCTTTAGGTATAGTATAAACTTGTTCAAGTGGTAAAATTTTATTTTGTAGCCCTAATACAACTCCAGATATACAAACTAAAATTAAAAAATAAAGTGACATTTCACCACCTCCAAGTCTATATTCAATTCTTCTTTGTAAATTATTGCTCTCAGGAATTCTAATAGCTGTATATCTATTATTTACACCCCAATTTGATGTACAAGGGGCCATAAATTTTGAAGCATTACTATGTTTTAATCTAGATATTTGTTCTGGAAAATAATCACAAATTATAGGAATTATCTCATCAGTAATTCTAAGAATACCTGCAATGCTTTGTTGTAATATATCATTAGTTGTAATATTTTCATAAGAAAATATATTGCTTAATAAATATTTCTTTTGATAATTTAAATTAGTATTAAAATTTATATTATTATCAGAATTATTCAATGAATCATATAAATTTGCTCTATCTTTATCATGAAGGGATATATTAATTTGAAGAGATGAACCGTAATCATCTAGTTTAGGTTTTGGGGAAAAATCAGCAAAAAAATTATATACTTCTGCAATATTTTTTATCATAGAAATTATTTTATCATAATCTTCAAAGATATTATTAATATTACTTGTTAATTCCATTAAAGGTAGTACTATTTCATACTGATCTATGCCTCTTTCTTTTTTAAAAAGAATTTTATTTATTTGAGAATATTTTAAATATTTAAAATATTTTTCTATTTCATATTCAAATGTTAAAATTATATTATTTTCATCGGTTTGATCACAATTTTTAGAAAAAAGATAGAATTCAACTTCTATTCCAATAACTGGAAATAAATTATAATTTTTATTTAAGTAATTTATTAACTTTTTCAGCAAATTTATATTATTTAATTAATATATATTTTATTTGTTATCAGGTAAATTGATATAATTAGCATTATTGGTATTTTCAATAGAAGATATAGAAATATCTTTAGAGCTGAAATTATCTTCAATAGTTTTAGGATTATTTATAATTTCATTTAAACCAAGAGATTCACAACATTTACTTATTTCATAATCGATATTACAACTCTGTTCATCACCTAATTTCTTCAAATAAGCAATTCTATCGTGAATAATATGATAGTTTTTTGCAGCATCTTGTTTTATCCAAAGAGTGCATGGTGGATACGGGCTAAATAAATGAGGACGTTCACATCTAATCTTAACATTTTCCATAAGTGCTTTCATTTGAATGATAGAAACTTTTAACCCTTCACAACTTAAAAATTTATCTTCTGGATTTACTATATCTATAGTTGGCATATAAGAATTTTTGCAAACACATCCACTCACATAAATAGAAATAATTAAAATTATAAAAGCACTTCTTAAAAAATGAAGAAACATGATTTTTTATAAATAAATATTGATTATTATTTCGTATTTTTTATTTATTCTTTTAATAAGATAATAAATATGTTTTTTAATATAAATTTAATATTTTAATTAATAAAATATAATAATTCTTTATCTATTAAATTTGTATTATATATAATACTTAAAATTAATTTAAATGTTTAAATTAAATAAAATAATAATTTTAAGCGATATATATCATATTATATGCAATATTTTATTGACTTTTTTATTTTTTCTGAAACTATAATAATAATACTATATTTTATAAATGTAAAGTAGTACTTAAAACTCAATCTTAAATACAATAGCTTCAACGGGTTTCTGGAATGATTTTAAAGAAATATTTATGTGAGATCATATCAAACTGCGAAATTATACTAAAAAATCATTATAATAATAAAATTTCTTATTATAAAATAATTGTTCTTTTAGCATACATTGCTATAGTTTTTAATTTTTCATATAAATTTAACAATTTAAAAGTTAATAGAGTAAATTTTAGTTTTTATAATAGTAATAGCATATTTTATAATAATGATACCCTATTTAAAGATGTAAATCTTATTATAAGTGATATAAATATTTCAATCTCTAGCATAAAAAATACCAAAGAGAAATATATATTTGAAAAATTAATTGAAAATTCGGAAAAAACTAAACCAAGTTATAAATTAAATTTATATAATCAAAAAGTAAATATTACATTATTACATAATATTATTTATGATAATATAGATAATGTAATCTATAATATTAATGATTGTGTAAATAATAAACTAATTTCGAATTTACCTCATATTTCAATTCCAAATCACTTTAAACAATCCACAAAATATTTTGATATAATTAATTATAAAATAAAATCAGGAGATACATTATCAAAAATTCTTTCAATATCAGGATTAAATACAAAATCTTCACATTTAGTATCACAAGCTGTTAATAAAGTTTTTACATTAAAAAGACTAAAAATAGATCAAACACTTGAAATTTTTTTACCTAATAAAGAAATCATTAAAAAAGATTCTAAAGTTTTATTCAGAGCATTTTCTCATTTATTTAAACAAAAATTAAAAGATAAAAGTTTCAGTAATTTAAAAATAAATTATTCAAAAAATACTGAAAAAACTCTAGCATCGAATATCAGTAATATATTATATACAGAAGGTTTTTCAATTGAATTTATTGCTCTAATAAAAACAGATAAGAATTTGATTGCTGTTATTAAATCTGATAAAAATAAATATATAGCAAAGATTATAACAATAGATGATAATATTTCATCTAAAATAACAAATAATTATCCTAATACTAATACTCATAATAATAATCAAGAAAATATCATAGAATTTAACTATTATAATAATAAATTAACAGAATTAAGTTTAATAAATAATGAAAATAATCAAAAAAATAAAAAAGAACAAAAATTATTAAATATAAATAATAATACCAACATAGATAATAGTATTAACAGCAATAATACTACTAATAGTTTATTAGATAATGGATTTTATAATAAAAATACGAATAATTTTATTAAAAAAACTGATAATAATAATCAATTAATTCAAACTAATCTACAAACTAATCTAATTAAGAATAATGAAAAAGGAAATACAGTTTTAATAAAAGGAATTGTTAATCCTGGAAAATCCTTATTTAAGTCTTTTCTTACACACAATATACCATCAACAGTTGTATCTCAATTAAGATATGCATTTAATAATGATGATATTTATAAAATAAAAGAACAACAAGAATTTATTATTGTTTATAATAAAAAAAGTGAGAATAATTTAAATTCACATTTATTACATAATAAGCCAGAATTGCTTTATTTTTCTTTAAAAAAAGCTAAAAATGCTAGAGAAATTGAAGTATATAGATATATATCTCAATATGGTGATCGATATTATCTTATGAAAAATGATAATAAATTTTTTTCAAAAGAGATTGATTGGATTAAACCAGTTAGTATAGGATCTTTTAATTCTAATTATGGAGTACGTTATCATCCAATTCATAAAAGATATAAAATGCATTATGGTGTAGATTATGGTGCTCCTTATGGATCAAAAATAGTAGCAGCAGGAGATGGATTTATTGTTGAGCAGGGTAAAAATGGTGGTTTTGGTAAAACAATAAAAATTAGACATAATCGTCGCTATTTATCACTATACGCTCATATGTCTAATTTTGCACCAGGAATTCATATTGGTAGATTTGTAAAGAAAGGACAACTCATTGGATATGTGGGAAGTAGTGGTAGTGCAACAGGATCACATCTGCATTTTGAAATACATGAGAATGGCAAAAGAATAAACCCAGCACCAATTATAGGAAATATCAATTCTATTGATAGAAAACAAATGATAGCATTTAAAGAACAACAAAGTAAAATAAATAAAGTAATAGAAAATGCTGTAAGAAAATATTAATAAATAATAAAAAATAATTAGATATTCTTTATTAATCAAGTATTTTTCATTAAATAACTTTATTGATCAAGTATTTTTCCATTTTTATGTGATAAATTCAAAAATGATCTAAAATAATAAAGTAATAGAAAATGCTGTAAGAAAATATTGATAAATAATAAAAAATAATTAAATATTCTTTATTAATTAACTTTATTGATCAAGTATTTTTCCATTTTTATGTGATAAATTCAAAAATGATCTAAAATAATAAAGTAATAGAAAATGCTGTAAGAAAATATTGATAAATAATAAAAAATAATTAAATATTCTTTATTAATTAACTTTATTGATCAAGTATTTTCCATTTTTATGTGATAAATTCAAAAATGATCTAAAATAATAAAGTAATAGAAAATGCTGTAAGAAAATATTGATAAATAATAAAAAATAATTAGATATTCTTTATTAATTAAATATTCTTTATTAAATAACTTTATTAATCAAGTATTTTCCATTTTTATGTGATAAATTCAAAAATGATCTAAAAGATTTCAACTTGATCTAATATTGTAGTACCGCGTAGAGTTCTAAGTTGTCTATTGCCTAATTTTCTCATGTTATGTCTTTTATTAGCTTGTGTAGATTTTATTTTTCCACTAGCTAGTATTTATTCAATCCTTATTTAATATAAATAATATTTATACAATATTTTATGAAATATTAATTATTTATTATATATTTTAATATTATTAAATAAATTATATATAAATATATACTTTTATATATTAAAAGATTAAAATTAAGATTTTAAAAATAAATATATTAGTAATTCATCAAAAAAAAGAAAAATTAATTATATTTATAGTAATATTTATGATATTATTGATGAAGTATTTATTATATATCATAATAATAAAAATTATAAATTTATTACATATTTATTATATGTAATTCATTACATGTATTTATATTTTACTATGATTTTACTATAAAAATACTTTAATTTATTTAATTGATATTTTCTATTTGAGATAGAATCTTTTCCCCAAGTTCACTAAATTCACGTATTTGTTCATCAGTAAAAGAAATAACTTGTTTTGGTTTTCTTCTTTTAGAGTTATATGGAAAATAAGCACGTACACGTCTTGTTTCAACTTGATCTAATATTGTAGTACCGCGTAGAGTTCTAAGTTGTCTATTGCCTAATTTTCTCATGTTATGTCTTTTATTAGCTTGTGTAGATTTTATTTTTCCACTAGCTAATACTTTAAATCTTTTTTTAGCACCACTTTTAGTTTTTAGCTTAGGCATATATTAATATTCATATTTTATAAATGATTTCAATCACTTTTTAAACAATTTTATGCTATCAAAGTAATACTGAAATTGCAACAGCTTTTGGAAAATATCATTTTATGAACTAAAAATACATTAATATAAAATTTACTTATATTATTGCATATTTATTACTTATAAATATAGCTATTAAAGATTTGTACAGCAAATTAATTAATATTTTGCTGGCAGGAGCGAAAGGAATCGAACCCTCAACCCCCGGTTTTGGAGACCGGTGCTCTGCCAATTGAGCTACGCTCCTATATAAAGCTATACCGAATATTAATACACATATTTTATAAAAAAACAATATAAAGTTTTGTAATAAAAATTTATCTATAAAGAATTATATATTAAAAAATAATATAATTAATATTAAATTCATATATTAAAAATTTTTTAAGAAAAATTTAAAATCTTTTTATATCTTTACAAAATTATTTTTTTAATAAAAATTCACTTTTTTCATTAATTTTACTTTAAAATGACGAAATAATCCTTGAATTGGCCACACAGCAGCATCACCTAAAGCACATATAGTATGACCTTCAATTTGTTTTGTGATTTGAAATAATGTTTCTAAATCCTCAATACTTCCATTTCCATCTGCTATACGTGACATTATGCGATATATCCATCCTGTTCCCTCACGGCATGGAGTACATTGGCCACATGATTCATCCATATAAAATTTCGAAAGATTAGCTATTGCAGCAACTAAATCTGTTGATTTATCCATAACTATTACACCACCTGTACCTAAATAGCTACCTGCTTCTTTTAAGCTATCAAAATCCATTAAAACAGTTTCACATATATGTTTAGGTAAAAGAGGTACAGAAGATCCACCAGGAATTATAGCTAGAAGATTATCCCATCCACCTTTCACACCTCCAGCATACTTATTGATAAGCTCTTTTAATGGGATTGACATTTCTTGTTCAACATTACAAGGATTGTTAACATGTCCAGATATACTAAATATTTTACAACCATAATTATTAGGTCTTCCCATACTTTTAAACCAATCTGCACCACGTCTTATAATTGTAGGAACAGATGCAATAGTTTCTACATTATTTACAACTGTTGGACATCCATATAATCCATTTACTGCAGGAAAATTCGGTGGTTTTAATCTCGGTATACCTCTATGTCCCTCTAAACTATTTAAAAGTGCTGTTTCTTCGCCACAAATATAAGCTCCTGCACCACGATGAATGTACAAATCAAAATTGTAAGAACTATTTACTATGTTCTTTCCTAATAATCCATAAGCATAAGCTTCATCAATTGCTCTTTGTAGTATCTTTGCTTCGTAATAATACTCACCACGAATATATATATATCCAACTTCTGCTTTTATTGCGTATGCAGCTATTAATGCTCCTTCAATTATTTTATGAGGTTCATGTCTTATTATAAATCTATCTTTGCATGTTCCAGGCTCTCCTTCATCCGCATTAATAACTAGATATGATGGTTTATCAGAATTCTTTACTTTAGGCATAAATGACCATTTTGCTCCAGTTGAAAATCCAGCCCCTCCACGACCACGTAATCCAGAATCTTTAATTATATCTATTATATTATCAGGATTCTTTTGTAATATTTTATCTATATCAACCCAATCTCCTCTTTTTATAGAATCTTTTAATGTAGATGAAAATTTACCCTGAAGATTAGAGAAAATAAATCTATAATTATCAGACATTTTTAATGAAGATATATTTTTAACAAATTATTTCTTAGTCATTATAATAATACACTTATATTTTAATTTATCAATTTAGTATCTATATTTTCTGTCTATATTATATATATTTATAATATATATTTATACAATTAGTCGATTAATCCTAGAAATTAAATCATGAGGTTTATCTATTATTTCTCCATCAGATATACATGCTTGACCAAAAATAACCTCAACAATATCAGATACTATTTCGTGAGAATCTAAATTATCACTGAGTTTCTTTAAAATTGGATGATTTATATTAATTTCTAAGATTTTTGCTGATTTAGAATATAATTGTTTTTGTTCTAATAAAATCTTCTCCATTCTACCGCTCATTGATCCTTCTGGAACTGATAAGCAAGATGGACTACTAATCAATTTTTTTGAAATACGAACATCCTTAACTCTATTACTTAGTATATCTTTAAAAGATTTAATAATTTTTTCTTCTAATAATTTATCATCTTTATTTTTTAATTTATCAACTTCAGTATCATTATCAATTATACTACCATCACAATGAATAACATTTTTTAATTCATAATTTTTATATTGATTTACAACTTGTATCCAAAAATCATCTACTGGATCTTTAAGTAAAAGAACTTCGATTCCACGGTTGATAAAGCTTTCTATCTGTGGACTCTTACGAAGATTATCTATATCATAACCTGTAAGATAATATATTTTATCTTGTCCATCAACCATTCTATCTATATATGTTTGGAGGTTTATAATCTCATCTTCAGATTTTGAAGTATAAAAATGACAAATATCAAGTATTTGTTCTTTTTCTTCTAGAGCATTTTCACATAATCCTTCCTTTATAACTTCACCAAAATTTTTCCAGAAATTTGTAAATTCAATAGTATCATTTTCAATCTTCTTTTTTAATTCTGATAATATTTTTTTTACAAGAGATTTTTTTATTTTATTAACTGTATTATTATATTGTAAGTTTTCACGACTTATATTTAATGGAAGATCATTAGAGTCTACTATACCGCGTATAAATCTTAAATAAGATGGCATAATACTAACTGTATCATCTGTAATAAAAACACGCTTTATATATAATTTTACACGACTTTTTCTATCTTGATGAAATAAATCAAATGGTTTATTTTTTGGGATATAAAGTAAACTTGTATATTCCAATACACCTTCAATTTTATTATGTATTGTCATCCATGGAGTATCTGGAGAATGTGATACATGTCTATAGAATTCATTATATTCATTCTCACTTATTTCAGATTTTGGTCGAATCCATAAAGCTGTTCCTGTATTTAATATTTCCTCATTCCCATTTTCATCAGTTAATTTTATTGGAAAAGCTATATGATCTGAATATGTTGATATAATATGTCTAATTCTATACTTATCTATAAAATCGCATTCTTCAGGTTTTATAGTAAGTTCAATTGTAGTTCCACGAGGAAGAATATGTTCATATTCTTGAACTTCAAATCCATTTTCTCCATCAGATGACCAAACAAATGTTTTCTGATCTTCTTTATTTTCTACATATTTTGTTGAATAAACTATAACATTGTTTGCTACTATAAAAGATGAATAAAATCCAACTCCAAATTGACCTATTTGTTGATGACCGGTATTGTTTTTCATCTGTTCAATAAATTTTTGCGTTCCTGAATATGCTATATTTCCAAGATTTTCCACAAGATCTTCTTCATTCATTCCTATTCCATTGTCGCTAATTATTATTTTTGATGCATTTTTATCTAATTTGATTTTTATTTCTAATGGAGATTCTTCATTTCCAAGTGATAAATATCTAAATTTATCGCATGCATCAGAAGCATTAGAAATTAATTCTCTAATAAATATATCTTTATTTGTATAAATAGAATGAATTACTAGATTTAAAACTTTCCCTATTTCAGCATTAAATTGATGTTTACTCATAAAAATTTATTTATGTGAATAATTTGTTAATTACTTGTTAAGTATCCTTATAAATATATATTCTATACACCGATAGTTTCAATCCCTAGTAATAAAATAATTTTGATTTAATGTTTTATTTTAATTTATTTGTCTTTATTTATTTTTGTTTTTATTTAAATTTGTTTATTGAATATGTTTATTTCTTTTATGAATAATGCACTGAAAAATGCAGAATTATCATTATTAAATAATGAAGTACCTGTTGGGGCAGTTTTAGTTAAAAACAATAATATTATAGCAGAAGCAAGAAATTGTATGAGTTTATTAAAAAATCCTATAAAACATGCTGAAATATTATTAGTAGAAAATGAAATAATAAAGATAAAAAGTAAATACCTTAATAAATACGATATATATGTTACTCTTCAGCCTTGTGATATGTGTTTATATGCTTTAAGATTAATAAGAATACGTAGAATATATTTTGGAGCTTATACAAATTCTTCTTTGCAATCAAATATTACAAAATTAAACTTAATTAAAAATGATAATAAAAATAAAAAATATATTAAAAATGATAATATTGATACAAAAAACTTATCAAAAAATTCAAATAAAATAGAGATTTATGGCGGTATTATGGAAGATAAATGTAGTAATATACTAAAAAAATTTTTTAAACAAAAAAGGAATATAAATATAAAATATTAGCAAAGTTATTCTTATAATATATTATCAATATGTGTATAAAATGAATATAAAAATATACTAAAAAGATCTAAAAATAGATATGTTATATTGTTATTGTTATATTATTATATCTATATATACACATATAAAAAATAAAAAATTTATTATTTATAATACTAAAGCTATTGATATATGCAATATATATACATATATAATTTATATAGATATAGTATTAATAATATAAAAATACATTTAAAATATCTGATATTAAATATATTATAAAAATATAAATAAAAATATAATATGGAGCACACTAACCCTAATCAATGGTATGGAACAACAATCCTAGCTATTCAACACAATGGAGAGACAATAATTGCAGGAGATGGACAAGTAAGTCTTGGAAATACAATTATGAAATCAACAGCTAATAAATTGAGACGCCTTTGGAATGGAAGTATTATTTCTGGATTTGCAGGAGCAACTGCCGATGCATTCACTTTATTTGAAAGACTAGAACATAAACTTGAATCTTATCGTGGTCAATTACAGAAATCAGCTGTTGAATTAGCAAGAGACTGGAGAACAGATAAATATTTAAGAAAACTCGAGGCAATGCTTATTGTTGCAGATTCAGAAGAAATATTTGTAATCACAGGAAATGGAGATGTACTAAAACCAGAAGGACAAATTACAGCAATTGGCTCTGGTGGAAACTATGCTTTATCAGCAGCGCTAGGAATATTATCAGTAGATAATAATAAAGACTTATCAGCAGAAGATATAGCAAGAAAATCAATGAAAATTGCAGCTGATATATGTGTATATACAAATCATGAGGTGAGGATACTAAAAGTAGTACCAAAAAAACCTGAATAGATACTTGAATAGATACTTTATTTTATTGATATTAATATCAAAAGATAAATATTATATATAATATAGTATAATATAATAAAGTGTAAAATAAGACTGTTTTTAGATAAATATAAAATAATTTATTTAAAATATATTATTATTATATCATATTATTATTTTAACATAATAAATAATTTATCCTTTATCTTGAGGAGATCAACCAATTGTAAAACAACTGGTTGACCATTTTATATTTATTAATAAACTAAAGTATAAAATAGTTTATAGTTTATTATAGTTTATTGTATTTTTTCCCTATAACTATTATACTTTAATATTACTCTGATTTTTATTTCCTATAAGATCATTAGAAACAAGACTAATATGAGAATTTTCTCCAGAAAATGAACCTTTTTCTATTAATAATTTTTTTTGCAAAGAATTACAATTACATTCAAAAATTCTATTTATTCTTTCTAACAAATTTATATTTAAGAAGAAATTATATAATAGTTGTTTAGTTTTATTAAAAAGGATTTTAAGATCTTTAAGAGGATTATTATCTTCAATCTCATTAATTTTCTGTTGACGTTTAATTTCTATATTTTCTTGCATCTCTTCTACTAATTTATTTATCTGAATACTTCTATAGTTACTTGCGCCAGAAAAAACTAAATTTTGTATTTCCTCGATATCATTAAACATATCATCATATTCATCATTATGAAATGCTGCAAGAATTTTCGTTTTATATTGATTTATTGGCTCTTCTGACATTAAAATCTGATCAGGATCCGAAATAAAAGAACGAGAATCTTGTTGATCTTGAAATTCCTCTTTTAAAAGACTAAATATTTGTTGAATATTACTTTTCATAGTGCTTAATTTAAATTTTTAGTTACTATTACATAACTATATAATTATTTATTATATAGTTAAGATTATATGCAACTGCATATAAATTATTTAATTTAATGTTGATTATACACAAATTGAAATAAATTACAACATTATTTTAATAAAATTAAATACTACAATAAATCTATTGCTATTGAATAAGATCTGTTAAAGAAATGTAATTACGTTAAAAATTTTACTTAAAATTGTATAAAAATACTAAAAATTCGTAAATTACAACATTATTTTAATAAAATTAAATACTACAATAAATCTATTGCTATTGAATAAGATCTGTTGAATAAATGTAATTACGTTAAAAATTTTACTTAAAATTGTATAAAAATACTAAAAATTCGTAATTTTTCAAAAAAAAACTACAAACTACAAACTAAAATATAAAATAATGATATTTATGAATTTTGATTTATATTAATTTATATAATTCTTTTATGAGAAAATTATTAAAAATAATAAAATAAATATAAAAATTATATTATATATTAATTTAATATTATTCCATTCATACAATATTCTGATTTATATGAATCAATTCCTGTTATTATCGTATTATAAATTTTACCACAAATCAGATTATTAATCAAATTATCTTTAATATTCTTATTAAATTGATTTTTATTTTTATTATTTTCAATAATATTAGAAATATTATCTAATTTTTTTGGTAATATATTACTATTTTCTATTTTTATCAAACCAAAATTTTCACCTCTTGCCATTCCATTTCCTTCAATAACAACAGAAATTGTTTTACCAATCTGAGAATTATAATATGATAATAATCTCTGTTTAGCATCTTCTCTGAGTATCTTCGCGCGAGATTTTCTAACATGATATGGAATTTGTGGCATTCTTGCTGCAGGAGTTTCAGGTCTTTCTGAATAAGGAAAAATATGACAATATATAATATTACATTCTTGTAATAAATTTCTAGTATTTTCAAACATATCATCAGTTTCTGTTGGAAAACCAGCAATAATATCAGCACCAAATACAATATTTGGATTAATTATACGTGCATGAGAACAAAAATCAATAATTTGCTGTCTATTATGCCTACGTTTCATTCTTTTTAGAATAATATCATCACCAGCTTGTAGACTTATATGCAAATGCGGCATAAATCGTTTTTCATTAGCTAATAAATATAAAATATCTTCATCTATTTCAGCTACATCAATAGATGATAAACGTATTCGTTTTATATCTGGAACTAAATTTAGTAATCTACGAACTATTTGTCCTAATTTTGGATGTCCTGGTAAATCAATACCATAATCTGTTATATCTACACCAGTAAATACTATTTCACCACATCCATTATCAATAAGTCCTTTGACTTGAGATACTATATTAGCCATTGGAAGACTACGACTAGGACCTCTACCATAAGGAATTATACAAAACGTACAACGATGATTACATCCATTTTGAATCTGGACAAAACCCCTTCCTTTAAATGAATTTTTATAAATATCTTTCCAATTTTTATCAATTTTTGATTCTAATGTAAAGATTTCTAGCGATTTATCAGGAAAAACAAATGATTTTCTTGATTGTATATCATTTTCTGATAATTCTATATCATTTTTTATTTTTTTACTATTAAAAGTAATATCGTTTAACTTTTCAGAAAATAACTGATTATTTATTTTCTTATATTCATTAATATCTAATTTTTTTGTATTATCTATTATACCAGACACTTCTGGCATATTTTCATAAAATTTTTTATCAGTTTGAGATGCACATCCTGTAATATAAATTTTTGCTTCTGGATGATTTTTATATAAACTACGTATTGTTTGTTTAACTTGTCTTTCTGCTTCTTTTGTAACAGCACAGCTATTGATAACTATAACATTATCTACATTTAATTTCTTTAAATTATAAGATATAATATCGCTTTCTGATGAATTAAGACGACATCCAAAATTTATAACTTTACTTTCAAACGAATTGGCGGATGGATTTAAACTTATAGAATCATTATTATTTGATTCACTATATAAATTTAATAAATTATTATTTATGCTTTGATCAGATTTATAATTCTGATCTTTATACTTTTCAGAATTATTTTCAGAATTATAATTATTTGTAGTATCTATATTGGACACTTTTAGTTTTTATTGTTTTTAATGAATCAAGTTATTAATTTACTAGTAATTTACAATTATTACATATATAAATTCAACTTAATTCATTTATACAACTATGAATTACGATTTAGGATCAGTTGCACATAAATCACCACCACCAGTTATACCAGAAACTATAGCAACAGCTCCAAATATTGAACCTACGCCTAAGAAAATTGCTGTTGCAGCTCCCCAAGATAACTTACCAAAAAACAACATACCACCAGCAGACATTACAACAATGATTGTAATACTCTTTCCTAGTGGACCTTGAACATAATTTATTATAGAACACATTGTCTCTGTCATTTTATCTTCTTCTGCAAAAATAGAAGGTGTTGCTGACAATAATGTTATTCCTATTGCAAGTATCATCAATAGAAACATGTGAAATTTATCACTTTTAATAATACTAAAAGACATATTTTATAAAATTAAATAAAAAACATAATAATCATTACATTAATAATAACAAATCAATTTTTATTTATCAAGATAAAAATTAAAATTATTCTACTCCAACTAGAGAATTAGCAAAATCTTCAGGTAGAAAAGTATCCAAATCATCTAACTTTTCTCCAACACCAATAGCATATATTGGTTTATTGAATTTTTCTGCGATTGTAACTACAAATCCTCCCTTTGAACTTCCATCTAGTTTAGTTATAATAAAGCCTGTAAGATTAGTAAATTTATTAAATTGTTCAGCTTGAATGATAGCATTCTGTCCATTTGTTCCATCCAAAACTAATATTATCTCATGTGGAGCATTATTATCTATTTTTTTTACAACTTTGACAAATTTTTCTAATTCTTTCATTAAATTATCATTATTATGAATCCTACCAGCCGTATCAATTATTAAAAAATCAATTTTTTCTTTTTTTGCTGAGATAAATGCTTGATAAGCAACACTTGCAGGATCTTGGTTCTCCTGTCCTTTAAATACTAAAACACCAAGATTATCTCCTAATTCTTTAAGCTGATCAACAGCTGCAGCTCTAAATGTATCACATGCAGCTAATACTACTTTATTATTTTGATTTATTATTTTATTGGCTATTTTACTAGCAGTAGTTGTTTTCCCTCCTCCATTAACACCACATAACATTATAACTTTAGTATCATTTTGAGGAACTATTGGTAGAGGTTTAGTAACTGGTATTAGAATTTTTGCTATATAATTAGCAATAAATTTTTGTGCATCATATACAGAACTATCCAGAAAACCTTTTTTAGATATTTGATCAATAATATCTGCAACTATTTTTGGTGAAATATCACTTTGTATCATAATTTCTTCTAATTCATCAAGTGATTGTATATCAAGTTTTGTTTTTCTTTTGAAAAAATTACCTATTCCCTCTGATGTTTTTTTAAGCCCATCCCTTATTTTATTTAACCAACTCATATTAATTTATATTAATTATTAGAATAGTAAAAAGTTATATAATTATTTTTACAGTAAAATTTTATTAAATTTTTTATTTTTAGTCTTCCTGATAATAAAACCTAAGACTATTTTATACATAATTCGCTCGCGAATCTTTTGTAAATAGTTATCTATATGCAGAAGTTACGATTAACTTAATTGATTATTAATTTTTTATTAAAATACGCATGTTAAATTACAATTTTAGTTATAAAAACTTTAAATATACCCATTTAAATAATATTTTTCAAGATGATACTATTCAATGTCATGTTAATACTTATAGTAAAAAAAATGAAATACTATACAATAAAAATACTAATAATAATTATACAAATTATACAAAATTTAAATCATATAATTTAATAACATCAGAGAAAATTATAAACTCTGCTCGTAGTTTTATCGGTCATTCATTCAGACCTCAAGGAAGAGGTATAAATGGATACGATTGTATTGGGTTGATTTTAGCAATTGCAAAAGATTTAAATATAGTTTCAGTATATGATAAAATATCCAATTTGAACGATTTTGATAATTTGTATTATGATATCAATATAGATAGTTTTAAGTTAATTGAAGTAATATTAAAACATTTTATTATAAAATATATTGATTTTAATAAACTTAATATTTCTGATAATGAATATGAAAAATATAGAATTAATGATATTTCTCAAAATATTTGTCTGGAAATTGGTGATATTGTCTTATTAAAACTTGGTTGGAGAAATTGGCATATTGGTATAGTTTCAGAAATAGAATCAGGAAATATATCAAAATTAATTCATGCTTGTATAAATTCTGGTTTTATAGTAGAGGAAAAAAACCATAAATTTAATAAAAATATTGCAGCTTTATGTAAATTTTGGAATATATTTTCAAATAAAAAACAAGCAATATGATTAAATAAATTTAAAATACACATCAAAATATATAATATACTTGAAAAATATATTTATATAATAAAATACTGCGATAAATGATAAAGATTTGTGAAACAAAAAGGATAAAATCTAGAAAGCAAATAGATAAAAAATCTACTGTGAGATATTATTTAGATATAAAGTTATTTAGATATAAAGTTATATACATAATCAAAATAGTACTAAACATCATAACTCATTTGAGAATACATTTGAGAATACTTGATATTTAGCACATAATTATTTAATTAATAATATTATCTCAAATTGAAGTTTGAGAAATATCAATAAATGTATCTAATTCTCCACCTAGAATACATCCATCAAAATCAAATTCAGGATTAAAATCAACTGGTCTAATTAAAAATGGTTCACCTGTTTCAGAGTCTATAGCATAAAATCCTGGACCTTGTTTTCCTTCCATATTTAAAGCAACAACTCCATATTCTGGATCTAAGTATGCTTGAGTAGGAGTATTTTGTTTTTCAATTTCTGTCATATTTTTTTGTAATTAAAAGTTGTTAAATTTGGTATGTATCAAAGATACATATTCTTATATATGTAATATAATATTAATATATTTTCAAGAATTTTGTTTGTAAATAAAAATTTATGTAAATTAATATAAATAATTCACGCATTTTTAATAAAAACATAAAAAATATAATTAATATGGCAACATTACTATTAGGAATTGCTGGATCAGCATTTGGATCAGCATTAAGTGCATCAGTTGGATTAGGAACTATTGCCACTACAATGGCTGTAGGAGCTGGTAAAATTTTAGGTGAGACCGTTGGAAATAGAATTGAAAATACATTATTTAATAAAAAATCAATAAAAAAGTATCACAACGGAATACGTCTCACAAATACATTAATACAAAGTATGAGTTATGGAGATATTATTCCTATCACATATGGTACTACTAAGATATCTGGTAATATCATCTGGGCTGATAAAGTGCAAGAACATTTTCATTCTACAAAGAAAAAAGTAAAAAATGGTAAGAAAAAAATTAAATATATTGAAACAAGTTATTCATATACTGTTTCTTTAGCAATAGGAATTTGTAAAGGAGAAATATCATCAATAGAAAAAATTTGGGCAAATGAAGTAGAAATAGAAATTGAAAATCCTAATATAAGAATATATCATGGATCATCTAATCAATTACCTGATAAGCTTATAATAGCAAAATATGGAAAAGATTTTGCTCCAGCCTATCGTGATTTAGCATATATTATCTTTGAAAATCTTGATCTCACATCATTTGAAAACAGATTACCAAACTTTACATTTGAAGTAAAAAAGAAAATAAAAAATAATAATAGTTTAGAAAAAAAAATAAAAGGAATAGTTATAATTCCAGGAAGTGGTGAATTTGTTTATGATACGAATATTCAAATATCTAATTCTATCATAAAATCTAATTCTAGAGTTGCAAATTATATTTATAATAATAAAAATTCCGATAAAAATAGATATTATATAGGAAATAATAAAAAATCTATAAATCAACATAATACAGTTGATAAAGCAAACGCTATTGTAGCACTAGATCAATTAAAAGAAACATTACCAAATATTGAATGGGTATCTGTTGTAGTAAATTGGTTTACTGATTCTTTAAACATAAGTCAAGCTAAAGTCTATCCAGCTGTAGAAAATCATAGTATAGATACATTTCCTGATAAATGGAATGTTAGTGGAATAGAAAGATTTAAAGCACGTATTATTGGTAATGATAATGGATTAATACGGTATGGTGGGACTGTAAATGATATAAGTTTATTACGTTATCTTAAAGAATTAAAAAATCGTAATTATAAAATAATGTTATATCCTATGTTACAAGTAGATTGTCCGGGAAAACCTTGGCGTGGCAGAATAACAGGAAATTATAATGATGTTAAAAGATTCTTTCGGGTAAATGGGTACAATGATTTTATAAAACATTATGCATATTTGACAAGAGAATTAATAGATTCTTTTATTATAGGATCTGAGATGGTTAACTTAAATAAAATTCGAGATGAAAATGGTATTTTCTTGGCTGTTGATGAATTTATTAATCTTTCTAATGATATAAAAAAAATTTTTACTGAAAATGGAAATAATAATATTAAAATTACATATGCAGCAGATTGGAGTGAATATCACCATACAGATGGTGGATGGTATCACCTTGATAAATTATGGTCATCTGAAAATATAGATTTTATTGGAATAGATAGTTATTTTCCATTAACGGATATATATTTTCCAGATTATAATATTTCTAATATCAAACATGGTTGGGAGTCTGGAGAGGGTTATGAATATTATTATGCTGATGACAATAAAAACGATATTAATTATGATAAAAATATAAAAAATAATAATTCTAATATAAATAATTTGAGAGGTGATAAAATACCATTATTAAAACGTTATGCATGGAAAAATATAAAATGGTGGTGGAATAATTATCATATAAATCCAGATGGTAATTGTTCATCTTGGATACCACGGCAGAAAAAAATATGGTTTACAGAATATGGTTTTCCATCAGTTGATTTATCAACTAATCAACCCAATGTTTTTTTTGATAGTGCTAGTTATGAATCATCTATACCTCGTTATTCTCAAGGGAAACCTGATATAATATCACAAAGAATTGGTATAGAAGCTACTGAAAATTATTGGAGAGATTCATCGATGATTGAGATGAAAATGCTATGGTGTTGGGATGCTCGTCCATATCCTACTTGGCCTCAGAGATCTGATATTTGGTCAGATAATAAGAATTGGAATATGGGTCACTGGGTTCAAGGAAAAATGGGTATAACTACTTTATCTAATGTTATTGAAGATATATGCTATATTGCTGGATTAGATAAAAATGATATAGATACTACTGATCTAAATGAGGTTGTTGATGGATTTATAATAAATAATGGATATTCTATACAACAAGTTATAGAAATGTTACAAAGTGTATATTTATTCGATATAGTCGAAAAAATGGGAAAAATATTTTTTCTTAGTCAAAAAAATATACATAAGATCTCATCAGAAGATCTAATTTACAATGGTTCTGACAAAGATAATTTTGTTATTACAGTTGATCAAAAATATAATCTACCTAATACAGTTGTATTAAATTATTTTGATAGAAATTCTTCGTATAGAGTAAATAGTCATATAGCTTCTTATCAGTTAACTAAAAATAGATTACATTGTCATATTGATTTACCTATAACAATCTCTAATCAGTATGCAAAGTATATAGCAAATAGAATATTAACAAATTTTTGGTATGAGAAATTATCATATGAATTTGCTTTACCTGCTTCTTATATAAATTTACAACCAGGAGATATAGTTATTATAAATTATTCTGATTATGATCATGTTATTAAATTAACAGATGTAGATTTTGGGCAAAATAAGATATTAAGAATAAAGGGAATATCCAGTAATTCTGATTATAATCGCTTACCAGATTTTAACTCTAATGCAGAAATACAATGTGATGAAATTTCACAAAGTATAGAAAAAATCGGTATAGAAGAATATTCAATTAATAGTATGATAGAAATAATAGATGTTCGTTTACCTGCAGAATTTTATTCATTATTTCAAAAAGATAATAAAGATTCTCAAATTGATTATGATAATAATACTAACTTTAATGAAAAATCTAAACTATATTCTCAAGTTTTAATAGCTGCATATCCAGATAGAGGTAATCACTGGTCTGGTTGTCGTATAACTTGGACTGATCAAAATAATAATTATGAAACATCTGCTGAAATTAAAAAACCTGCAATTACTGGGATTATATTAAATGATTTAGTATTTAATAATAAAAATTCAAATAATTTCTTTTTAAAAGAGAATTTTTGCAAAATTATTGATTATGAAAATGAGATTATAGTAGCAATTAATGGTGATTTATATAGTACAGAAATCTTTAATCTATTCTCAAGAAATAATTATAATAATTATGCTGTAATAGGAAATGAGGTTATTGCTTTTGCAAAAGTAGAACATATAGAAGAGAATATTTATAGTTTAAGATATATCTTACGTGGTTTATTTGGAACAGAAGAATTTGCTACAAGTGGTCATAAAAATGGCACCAGATTTGTATTGTTAGATGAAAGAATAGTAAGTATGAGTGTTATGCCATGCTTGACTGATAATTATGATGCTAGAATCACTGTAGAGCCTTTAAGTGATAATCAAGATATAGTTATTAAAAATACTTATCATATCGATTATAAATATATAGATATTAATAGTTTACCTCTAACACCTATAGATTTTAAATTCATTATAAAAAATGATATATCCGATAATATAATTGATAATGATAATATTACTTCTTTTGAGAATATTTCTTATAGTAAAGATATTGATCAAGATAATATTAAAGATAATAATAATTTATATAATCTTTATTATTCTTGGATATCGCGTGAATATGGAGATTTTTGGAATAATTCTCTTAAAAATCAGTATTTTGATATTAATATATTAAAAAATAATCAGAATATTGATAATAATAATATGTCTGAATATAAATATCATATACAAAATCAAGAAAATTATATAATAAAGCAATTTAATTGTGAAATTAAAAATATTTTATCTTTTTTAATACCATATTCAAAAATATATTATTATGGAGACTATTATAGAAAAGGAAATATAATATTTTATACAAAAGCAAATTGACTGTATAATTTTTATAAGTTATAGTAATAAACTATAATATAATTATAAAAAGTAAAATTTTTATGCAAAATTTAAAAAATTCACAAAAAAATCCAAAAAATTCACAAAAAAATCATAATTCTTCATTATCAAGTTCTGTTGAATTTATTGATGATAATAATTTAAATTTAAATTCTACTGAAATTATTGGTGATGAGTTTGAAGATTCTTTTAAAGTCGAAAATTCTTTTAAAGTCGAAAATTCTAAACCTTTAAATTCTACTGATAATTCTTTATTATTAGATTCTATTGGAATTATTGATAAAAAAAATGATAAAAATTTAAATACTATTGATAATGAAGATTTAAATTTAAGTATTATCAAAGATGCTAATGATAAATCTATTGATAATGAAGAAAACAAGATTATTTCAGATGTATTAAAAGATCTTAATCATACTAATAATCAACATATTAATAATTTAAATCAAAGTTCTTTTCAATATGTTAAAAATGAAGATAAAAACAACATATCCGAATCTGCTACAATTCTAAATATTTTAGATAATGAAATTAATAAATCATTAAATAATTCCCAAATTATTAATTTAAGTAAAAGTAATAATCTATCCAAATCTCGGAATATATCAGATCTTTCAGATTTTGAATTGCTTAACAAAACTTCAAATGCTTTGAATAACTCTTTAAGTTTTGAACATATTCAAAAGCAAAATAAAAAAAATATATCTAAATCTACTTCAAATCATGAGATGAATGATAGTGATAAATATAAATATAAATCAGAGATAGTACAAAAAAATATTAATATGGATTTGAATAAATCTTCAAGTTTTATTGTACTTAACGAATCTCCAAATGCTTTGAATAACTCTTTAAGCTTTGAATTGTTTAGCAAAACTTCAGGTATCTTGAATGAATCTTCAAATTTTGAACTTTTAAATAATCAAAATAAAGGAAAAATCCAGAGATTAGGAAATTTTTTGTGGAATTTACCAAAAGCAGCATTAGGAAAATTATTTACTGATAAAAAAACACTGGATATAGAAATAAAAACTGATAACGATTTACAAAATAATAATAAAAGCCAGAAATTCTTTAAAAATATTTTTAGTAATATAATTAATGTTCCTGCTAGAACAATTAATACCATAGGTAAACTTTTTAATGGTATCAATCATAGTGTTAATACATATGTGGATAAAAAAATACAATCTGCAAAGAATAAAATATATAAAGTTAGTTTTTATGTTGTAATTGGATTAATAGCATCTAAAATGATTGATAAAGGTATTAATAGAATTTTCTAATTTTTAATAATTAATAATAATTGACTATTTTTTAATTAATTTTAATTAATAATTAGCTAAGATTATATTAATTTATCCAAAAAAATGGATAAGCTATTCTATAATTATTTTTATTCCTGATATGATTACATTTTAAGCATTTCATTTCATCTTGGCACTGAATTAAATTTATATCAAAAATGAATCTGAAAATACTGAAATAAATAATTTGTTTTGATAAAATATTTTCTGTATTAGGCGTATAATACCAGGAATATATCTCTTTACACATAGGACAAACACTAAACTTAAGACTTACTATTCCAAATGGAATTATAACAAATAATGTTATCATAGATGATAATATTAAAGATACTAATATTGATTTATAGATATTATTATAATTAGTTTTTATATCATTTTTAATATTAAAATTATCTAAAAAATCTATAATGAAAATTATAAGAAAGAGAGTAATAAAAATATATGTTATTGTAGTATATAATTTTAAATACCTATTTTTATTAGTATGATTTTTATTATTATTTTGTGTTATAATAATTTCTTTTATAACAGAATCATTATTTATTATCATAATCTTTCAATAAAAAGTTATCATTAACAGACATATGTTGTGCTGGCCAATATCCCCATCTACAATTCTTTTCATTACTATCTAAATTTATTTCTTGTGATGAATTTGAATTATTATACTCTATATTATATAAGTTAAAATTGTTTTTAAGTTCTATATAATAATTGTATAAAATGTAGATAGATTTACATATTATAGAATAATCTTTAGGATGTAAAAAAACAATACTAATAATAAAAATAAGAACTAATTCGTTAAATGATATATACATATAATAATATCTAAATCATATTTATTATCGTTATTATTTTTTATAATTTTATCTATAAAAATTAAGTATTTATTGAGTATTTATAACTAATTTTTATCAGTCTTTTGATTTCTTCTAGTTTTTCTAGATTTATATCTAATTAAAGATCTTTCTTTTGTATTAATTTTTTTATTATCTTTCTTTTTTATTGTTTTATATGTATTTTTGATTGGAGTTATTGAATCAGTAAAATGATCAGAAGATAATTTGTGCTCTGATTTAAATTCAGATCGCTTTTTTTTATCAGTTAAAATTTCTGATCTATTTTTTATAGTACCAGATTTTTTATTTTTGATAAGATTAAAAGATTCTGCATCGTTTTTTACTATAGAATTCTGTGTTTTTGATAATAATTTATTATTTTTAGTAGAAATTTTTGTATTTTTAACGATTTTTGTGACAGATTGTTTTAGAGATTTATTAATTTTTTTATCAACATATGGATTAGAACTTTTTTTACAAATAAATCTTAAAGGTATACCAAATAAGTTAAATTTTTCTGCCATTTTATTTCTTATATAGCTGATATAATTATCAGCTATACATTCTGTATTAGAAAATAATTGAAATGTTGGAGGTTGGGTAGCTATTTGATTCATATATTTTATTTTTACTAAAATATTGTTTTTTCCACGCGAAGGAGGATGATCTTTAGTGATAATATTTAGCCAACGATTCAATAATGCAGTATTAAAAGATTTTTTCCATAATATTTTTATTATATGTGAAATCTGAATAATTTCTTTCACATTTTGTCTATTTATAGCTGATGTATAAATTATAGGTGGAGAAATTACTTCATTTATAAAATTAGGTAATATTTCTTTAACATCTTCTTTTAATTTTGTGAGTTCTTCTATACTAATGGTATCAATTTTGTTAAATACTATTACTATGCCTTTACCTTCATTAACAATCATTTTTGCAATATTGAGATCCTGTTTGTTCAATGGTTTTTGTACATCCATGACTAAAATCACAACATCTGCACGTCTAATTGAAGCAATACTTTGTCCAACAGAATTGAATTCAAAATTCTCATTAGTAACTTTAGATCTCCTTCTCATTCCTGCTGTATCAACAAGTTCTATTTCTGAGAGTTCTGCAACTATTGTTGGATTATCTGATTGTAGATTATAATCGTTTTCTGAATTATTTTCACTATATTCTTTAATATTATCATTTCTATTTATAAAAATATTATTATTATCTATATTTTCATAATTATTATTTTTTATAGCAATATCATTTTTTGTATATTGAATATTGGTGATTTTTTCATCAGAAATAAAATTTATCTTATTTTTAGATTCTATATTTTTAAAATATGTTGCAGATATTGAATCACGTGTTGTTCCTGGTTGAGAATCTACAATACTTCTTTCTTCTTCCAGAATTACATTAAATATTGTTGATTTTCCAACATTTGGTTGTCCACATATTGTAATAGTTGTAATAGGTTTTGCATTTCTACTTCTTCTATATATTTGTTTAGGAAAAATTTCTATCAATCTGTCGTGAAGTGAATTAAATCCTATACTATGTGTAGCTGATATAAAAACTGGATCCCCTAATCCAAGAGAAAAGAGTTCACTAATTGTAACTGATATTTTACTTTCTGTTTTATTTACAACAAGAATAATTTTTTTTCCTATTCTGCGGATTTCTTTTATAAAATCAAAATCCAAACTACTTAAACCATTTTTTCCATCAACAATGAATATTATAGCATCAGCCTCTTTTATTGCTATCATTGTTTGATTAATCATTTCTTTATGAATTTTTGCTTGATCAGATATATCCCATCCTGCAGTATCTATAGCAATAAATTCCCATCCAAGAAGATTAGCTGAGAAATATTTTCTATCACGAGTCACGCCAGGTCTATCATCTGTAATAGCAATTTTTTTATGACAAAGGTTATTAAGTAATGTTGATTTACCAACATTTGGTTTACCAACTATAGCTATTTTAGGTAATCTATTATCTACAAATGTTGATAATTTAGATTCATTATTTTGTATATTATTGTTTTTTGTTATCATTTTTATATTATTATTTATTTTTACTTAATTAATTTTATGATATATTTTAATAAGTGATCTATACTTTTATAATTGTGTTTAGTTGTTAAAGCAATACGTAAACGTGAAGAACTAGCAGTGGGAGGTCTAATTGCTGAAGTGATAATGTTATTTTTAAGTAATTCTTTTTGTGCATAAAGAGTTTTATATTCATCATTAAGAATAATTGGTATAATATGTGTTGTTGATTCCCCTATATCAAAATCGAGGTTTTTTAATTCTAATCTGAGTATATTAGCTAAATCTTGAAGATAAAGACGTTCATTATTCATGAATTCAATCATTTGCCAACTTTTAAATGAACATCCAATTACAGCTGGAGACGGCGCTGTTGAATAAATTATACCTGGACATTTATTTATTAAATATTCTTTAATAATAGAACTACAGGCAATATAAGCACCACTAACTCCTAATGCTTTACTAAATGTTCCCATAACAATATAATCTATATTATCCATTTTTATACTAGTAGATAAACCATATCCTTTAGGGCCAAATAACCCTGTTGCATGTGCTTCATCTAAGTAAAGTAATATATTAAACTCTTTTGTTAGAGATATAATTTTTTCTATATCAATAACATCTCCATCCATACCAAAAACAGTTTCTGTTACTAAGAATTTTGGCCTTATGTCATATTTATATTTCTCCATTAATTTAACTAAATGATTTAAATCATTATGATAGTAACGATGTAATTCAGCTTTACTTAAAAATATAGCTTGATATAAACTAGAATGATTTAATTTATCAAAAAAAACTATTGGGTAACATTTTAAAACTCTGTAATCAAGTAAAGATGATAAAACAGTAATATTAGCTTGAAATCCTGAATTAAATATAATACTACTTTCGGTATTTTTATTTTTTGCTATAATTTCTTCAAATTCTTCATATAATGAAATATTTCCGGATAGTAAACGAGATCCTGTTGAACCAACACCATATTTGTTCATTGCATCAAATCCTGCTTTTATAATTTCTGGATGGTGACTAAGGTTTAAATAATCATTAGTTGAAAAATTTAAATTATAATTCGAATCATTAAAGTTATTACTTTCAATATTATTTTTATTATAAACTTTTTCTGGTAATTTGCGATAATATCCCTTTTTTTTTAGAGTTGATAATTCATCATTATATAAATTTATATGAGTTTTTATATTAGTCATTTCTATTTATTTGTTGGATATTATATATTATTTTATATATATAATTTTTATAACTAAAAAATATTATAATTATATATATCAAAATATTTAAAATATTAAAGAATTATTATTTTTTATCATTTTTATTAATTTTATTTTATTATTATGACTAAATGGAGTGTAGAAGAAGCAAAAAATATATTTGATCTTCCTTTTAATGATATAATGCATAAAGCACAAACAATACATAGAAAAAGTTTTAATCCAGACCATTTACAAGTTAGTACACTTCTAAATATAAAAACCGGTGGGTGTCCAGAAAATTGTTCTTATTGCCCACAATCAGCACATTATAAAACTAATTTAGAAAAAACAAGGTTAATGGAGATTGATGAAGTTGTAAAAGCAGCACTTCATGCTAAAGAAGTAGGTGCAACTCGTTTCTGTTTAGGTGCTGCATGGAGAAGTCCTAATAAAAAAGATTTAGATATTGTTTGTGAGATGATAACAGAGATAAAAAAAATAGGTTTAGAAACATGTGTTACATTGGGTATGTTGAATGACAATCAAGCAGAACAACTTAAAGAAGTTGGATTAGATTTTTATAATCATAATATTGATACATCTGATGATTTTTATGAAAAAATTATCACTACAAGAACTTTCCAAGATAGAATAAATACTATTGAAAATGTTAGAAAAGCTGGAATTAAGGTTTGTTGTGGTGGTATTATTGGAATGGGAGAGACAAATCAAGATAGAATTAAGATGTTAGTTATTCTTGCTAATCTCGATATTCAACCAGAATCAGTTCCTATAAATAAATTAATAAAAATTCCTGGTACTCCACTTGCTAATCAAGAGAATGTTGATTCATTTGATTTTATTAAAACTATTGCTCTTTGTAGGATTATGTTACCTAATTCATTTATTAGATTATCAGCTGGACGTCAAAACATGTCTGATGAAATGCAAGCTTTATGTTTTTTAGCAGGAGCTAATTCAATTTTTTATGGAGAAAAATTATTAACTGCTGAAAATTCTATGCCTGATAGAGATATAAATCTTTTTAAAAGATTAGGATTAAAATTTTTACAACTAAATAATAATGATTCAATGATTAACTTTTTTAATGAGAAAAAATAGTAAATTAGTATTAATTATTAAATTTTTATAGTTAAAATTATAGTATTATTAAAATATAATAAAAATATATGAGTATAATAAATATATTAAAATATATAAATAATAATGAGTGAAGAAGATAAATCTCAAAAAACAGAAGATGCTACTCAACAAAAGCTCAAGAAATCTAGAGAAGAAGGAAAAACTTTTTCTTCTAGAGAAATAAATAATCTTTTTTCATTTATTACTGCTGCTATTGTTATAAAATGGATTATTCCTAATTTATCATTAGTAATTTATGATGATTTATTGAATTTATATACAAATTCAATTTTAATTGATAAAAATTTAATATTGACACTAATTCGTAGTATTTTCGTAAAATTTATAACTTTTCTTGTAATTATAATAATTCCATTTACTTTAAGCGGAATTATATCATCTATAATACAACATGGATTTATTTATTCTCCGAAAAATATATCGCCTAAATTAGATCGTATTTCTCTTATAAATGGTGCTAAGAGAATTTTTTCAATTAATACGTTAGTTGAAATGTTAAAAGGTATAATAAAAATAATTATAGTTGGAATAGCATTATATCGTACAATTTTACCAGAAATAAATAATATTTTTATATCAAAAAATCTTTTATCACAAGAAATTTTAGATATTATACTAATTTGTATAGGAAAAATGCTATCAACTGTTATAATAGTTATGTTTTTTCTATCAATATTAGATTATTTATATCAAAGATATAAATATTACACTGATATGAAAATGTCAAAACAAGAGATAAAGGATGAGCATAAACAAAATGAAGGAGATCCTAAGATAAAAAGCAAATTAAGACAAATAGCGAGAAAAAGATTGAGAAATAATATGAAAAAAGCAATTAAAGAAGCAACTGTTTTAATAACTAATCCTACACACTATGCTGTTGCAATTAAGTATGATGATAAAACAATGTCAATTCCTATTGTAACAGCTAAAGGAGTTGATGAAATTGCATTAGAAATGAAAAAAATAGCTAGAGATAATTTTATACCTATTATTGAAAATAAAACATTAGCACAATCACTTTATGCAAATATAAAAGTAGATCATGAAATAACACAAATATATTATCAAGCAGTTGCTAATATAATAAATTATATTTATAATCTTAATAATAGATAATAGTAGATAATTTATATATTTTTGATATGATTTTAAGTATTTTTAGTTTTATCTTTTATTTATAATAGAATAGCATTATCTTTTATTAAAAATATATTATAATATAGTTTTATATCATAAATATTATATTTATATAATTTTATATAACTTTAATACTTTGTACAATGCATCGCAAAGTTTATCAATCATATCAACAGTATGTAAAGGTGTTGGTATAATTCTTAATCTTTCTTGACCACGAGGAACAGTTGGATAATTTATATGTTGTATATATATTTTATAATCACTTTTTAATATAGAAGATATTTTTTCTGCTTTTTGAGAATCTCCAACTATTATTGGAATTATATGATATCCATTATCAATAAATGGTATTTTTTTATCTTCCATTCTTTTTTTTAGATATTTTATATTTTCTTTATGCTTTATTCTTAAATTTTGACCATCAATATTACTAATTTTTTTTATACAAAATGATGCCGTCTCAGCAATAGCTGGAGGAATAGCAGTTGTAAATATAAAACCATGTGCTACAGCCATTATAGTATCAATACAATTTTTAGTGGATACTACATATCCACCGACTAAACCATAAGCTTTTCCAAGAGTTCCTTGAATTATATCTATTTGATCTGTTAGACCCAATTCTTCGGCAAGACCAGATCCATTTTTGCCATATAATCCTACAGCATGAACTTCATCAAGATATATAATAGCATTATGTTCTTTAGCTATTGATACAATATCTTTTAAAGGCGCTGCTGTTCCTGTCATTGAATATATTGATTCACAAATAATAATTTTTGGTTGATTTATGGGATATTCAGATAAATATTTTTGTAATGCAATGATGTCATTATGAGGAAAAATATGCTTAGGTAATTTACTTGCTCTTATACCATGAATAATGGATGAATGATTTTCTTCATCAGAAAAGATTATAGCATTAGGTATAATCTTGCCTAATGCTTCAATTGTAGATTGATTTGCAATATAACCAGAAGTAAAAACCATCGCTGATTCTTTATCATATAACTTACTCAAAGTAAATTCTAAATCAAACAGAGATGAACTCGATCCAGATATATTACGAGTACCACCAGCTCCAACCCCATATTTTTGTATTGATTTTTGATGATGACTAATAATATCTTCATTATGCGCCATACCAAGATAATTATTACTGCACCATATAGTTAATCTATTTCCAGTTAATGAATCAGTAGCAATTGGAAATGTACTACCACTATAGTTTAAATAAGTAAATTTACGATAGCGTTTTTCATTTTTTATATTAGATAATATATCAGAAAAATATTTATCATAAATATTTTCGTCAATATTTTTACTTTCATTATTTTTTATAAATGATGAATTTGAATTATGCATAAATATAAAAAAATTTTATATTAAAATTAATTTTTTGGTAAAGTTATATAATTATGGCCAGATATTTTATGCTTATCAAGCATTCTATGATTATCAGATATTCCATGATTATCAGGTATTCTATGATTTATATTAGTAGCTATCATCATAGGCTCAGAAATATCCCTACTTTTATTATTATTTTTATTTGTAATATTTTGAGACTTTTGCGAAAAGCTTTGTTTATGTTTTCTATTATTAGAATTATAATTTTCATTACTTAATAGAGATTGTTCTATGTTATATCTATTATATAAATAATTTGAATTATGAGGATTTCTATAAGAAATATTACTTCCTAATTCACTCATACGCTTATAAACTTTCTCGCTATAAGCAGAAGAAAGGTGAGGCGTAAATGAATGATATTGGCCTATTGCTTTTTTCCAGTTTTTTTGTGAAATATAACGCTCTGTTAAATAATGCGCTGCATATGCCACATTATATATTGGATTTAAAATATTATTTGGACTATTACCAAATTGATGTTTATGATGAATCCAATTAATTTGAGTACAACCAATATCTATATTTGTATGTCCAGCATCTAATAATCTTTTTAGATAATTTAAAGCTTGTTGTTTATTTTTAAAGTAATGAGATTTACCTAAAGCATTTATAGTCCATGGCCATGGTAAAGGATCTTTATTGCCAAAATAATTATAACCTGATTCAACAATAGAAATACTATAAAGAAGATTTTTAGGTAATGAGTATTTTTTCTCATAAAACTTTATAGCACTTATACACTGCCAATGATCGCCATATATATCATAAGATGCATAAGCATTATATCTTTCATCTGTAATCACTATATAAATTAATATTGATATGATAAATTTTATAGTAAATTTTTCTGTAGTTTTTATTATTTTTTTTATTATATTTTTTATAAACCTTATATAATTAATACTTATCATCTAACTTATTTATTTTAATATTGATATGTGAATATAAATTACTATGTTACAATATATAAAAATTTTTTAAAATGCATAAATTATATCTACTAATTTTACTATTTAAGTATTGATAATTAAAAATTTTGAACTATATCTTGATTCATTATATATAACACTAATAATACTAGTAAGAAAAGTCTATTAAACATACAAATAAATGAGTAGAACTTAAACTTAAAATATGAAATAAAAATATGCATAATCTCTCTTTATCTCCTTTAGGGAAAAATACTCCTTACATTTCTTATTATTCTTCTGAATTATTATGCTTTATTCCTAGGTTAACAGGTCGTAAAGATATTTATATCCATTTTGATCAAAATGATTATGATTTTAATAAAAATATTTCAAGATTTAATAATAAATTATTTTTAGAAAAAAATCTTAATTTATCTATGTATGGATTTGATTTATGGAATGCATATGAGATTTCTTGGCTTGATACAAATAGTATACCAATAATTGCAATAGGTGAAATAATGTATTCATCTTCTTCTCCATCTATTGTAGAATCAAAATCATTAAAATTATATTTAAATTCATTTAGTGAAACTATATTTGAATCTACTGAAAGCGTAGAAAAAATTATTGCAAATGATTTAACAAAAGGAATTGGAACTCCTGTTTTTGTCAAACTATATGAATCAACTTCTTGGAATGATAATATTCCAATTTTTACAATGGTAAATGATGATGTAGCAGCAAAAAAAGATGGATTTATGAGTATAGATAATGCGCTGCGAAAATATTGTAAAAGAAGTACTGCTCTTTCACCCAAAGAAATTCTAAAAAAAGACCATCTTGATATATTTATAAATAAATTTAAGTTAAAAAATAGCATTAAAAAAAATACTTATTATAGATGTTATTCAAAGCTTCTTAGATCTTTGTGTCCAGTTACAGGACAACCAGATTGGGGTACAGTGTATATTGTTTATTCTGGAGATAAAATACGTCTATCAATTTTAGCAAGATATATTCTTGGTACAAGAAATCTCAATATGTTTCATGAACAATCTGTCGAGAAAATATTTACAGATATATGGAGAATGTTTAGACCTAAATTTCTTAAAGTATGGGCGCGTTATAATAGGCGTGGTGGAATAGATATTAATCCTCATAGAATTGGTTTTGTTACAAATCCTAGTAATGATAAAAGTATAAGAGGATTCAATAAAATTTATGATGAAAAAGCACAAGAGAAACATTATATAGAATACATTGATAAAAAATCTTATTCTGCTGATTTGTTAAATTATAATAATATCAATAATATAAATGATCCAAGTAAAAAAATATCTAAGATTAAAATTAAAGATGTAGATTTACATGATCATCTTACTATAGATTTTTTTAATGAGGATTTAAAAGTAAGTGATGATGTTGAGCATTTAATTAAATTATTTCCCATAAATAATAGAAATTTAAGACAATAAAAATTATTATGGGATCTTAATATAGTAATATTGTAAATATATATAATTTTTTTATTATTTATTCCATTCCTCTACGAAGTGATCTTTCTATATCTCTTTCTTTTATAGCAGCTCTTTTATCATGATTTTTTTTACCTGTTGCTATAGAAAGAAGAATTTTCACTATATTTCTATGATTAAAATATATTTTCAATGGAATTAATGCTATATTCTTTTTTTTAAATGTTCCAATGAGTTTACGAATTTGATTTTTATGTAAAAGTAATTTTTTAGGACGCTTTGGGTAATGATTATATCTATTAGCTTCAATATACTCATTAATATGAAGATTATGTAGAAATACTTCTTCATTTTCAACTATAGCATGTGAATCAGTTATATTAGTTTTATAATTGCGTAATGACTTTATTTCACTACCAGTTAAAACTATACCAGTCTCTATAACATCCTCTATATTATAATTAAAAGATGCTTTATTATTATTTGATATTAAATGATAGATATTACTATCGGGTATTGATTTTGTTGCCATAACAAAACAAATAATTAATTATTTATTACAAATTTTATTTATTTTATTCTCTACTGCCATTTTTATTAATAATTTTTTTAAGTATATTAATAATTTTTCTAAGTATTTTAAAATATCTTAAAATTAATCAATTTGTTCAAATATAGTGGAAATTACAGTACAAATATTGTTATTTATATTAACAATTCCACCATTAATAAATTTAAAGATTAGTTTTTTTATTGTATTTATATTATTACTATTTATATTATTCTGTGTAACTTCAATAATTCCATCAATTTTAAGAAGAACTGTTATTGATTCATGTTGGGGAAGTACCATCATTTCTCCATCATAACATAAAATTTTAATACTATCTGCAATTATACCATTTACTTTCGTATCTGGAGATGAAATTAATAAAGTCAATTTGTCATTTTCTAGCATTTCTACAATGATTTTTATATTGATTAATATAAAATAAAAATTGATATTATATTAAAGATTTTTTAAAAAATCTCTATATAACATTAAATTTTCTATTTTTTTACGAGACACACCACTTTCATCTGCAGCCTTAGCTATAGCAATAGGTATAGTATATTTTAATCTTTCATCAAATGGTAATGGTATTATATAAGACTTCGAAAAATTAATATCATCTTTTGCTAGTTGAGCTATTGCATGCGCGGCAGCAATTTGCATTTCATCATTTATACGACTAGCTCTTACATCAAGAGCAGCACGAAATATATATGGGAAACCTAAAACATTATTAACTTGATTAGGATAATCTGATCTACCTGTTGCAATTATAGCATCATCTCTAACTTCCTTTACATCATCTGGTGATATTTCTGGATCTGGATTTGCCATTGCAAATATTATTGGTTCATTCTTCATTTGAGAAACCATTTTTTTTGTTAATGCCCCTTTTACTGATAATCCAAGAAATATATCTGCATTAACAATTGCTTCTTCCAATGTTCTAGATTCTGTGATAACAGCATATTCTTCTTTCCATTTATTCATACCATCGATTCTACCTTTATAAATAACTCCACGTGAATCACAAATTATTATATTATTTGGATTAAATCCTTCTTTTTTTATTAAATTAGCACATGCTATTGCTGCAGCACCAGCGCCATTAATCACAATTTTACAATCATCAATATTTCTTTTAGTAAGTAATAAAGAATTTATAAGACCAGCTAAAACAACAATTGCAGTACCATGTTGATCATCATGAAATACTGGAATATTAACTCTTTTTTGTACTTCTTCTGTTATAATAAAGCATTCTGGAGCTTTAATATCCTCCAAATTGATTCCACCCCATGTTCCTGATATAGATGAAATAACATCTATTAAAAAATCTGTGTTCTCACTATTGATTAATATATCAACAGCATCAATGCCAGCAAATCTTTTCATTAACGCACATTTTCCTTCCATCACAGGTTTAGATGCTAAAGATCCAATATTTCCTAATCCTAAAACAGCTGTTCCATTTGTAATAACCGCTACAGTTCTACCCTTACCTGTATACTCATAGGCCATTTCAGGATTTTGATATATTTCCATACAAGGTGCTGCAACTCCTGGTGAGTAAGCTAATGCTAAATCATATTGTCCATTAATCGGTTTTGGTAGGGTCATTGACAATTTTCCTTTAGGTTCTTGAGAATGCCATTTAATGGATTCATCGAAGATCACACTATTTTTTGAATCTTTATGATAAAACGTCATTTTTTTTATAAGAGTATTTGATAAAATTAATATTTATAAAAATTATGATATATTTCTTTTTAGTTAATTTGCTTTGTTATAGTATTAAAATATAATAACTATTAGATATATTATAAAATTTTATACATATATTTTTATTGCAACTTTTGTGAAAAATAGTATATTTACTTAAAAATCTAAAGTTGATTTATTATTTTATAAAAAACATATATATTTTAATATTAAAATATATACTAACTATTAAAACATAAGTATAATATATGTCAAATGACTTTAATCTCATATCTAATGATAATTTAGAAAATCAAATTGATAATGTACAACCATATTTTAGACAAGGTAATCATTATCTTGAATCTAATAATATAGATTATTTCAATTATTATAATCCATATTCTGATTATAATTATTATGATCCGTATTCTGATTATAAATGTGATAACACCGAAATCTTTGAAGAAGAAAATAAAATCAATATTGAAGAATTAAATAAAAATCTAGCTCTATCTTATGAAGGATTTGAAAAATTAAGCGAAGATGCGTTTAATATTGGAAAATTAGAAGAAATAAAATTAATAGATAATCAAGTAAACATTAAAAATAATCATTTATATGATGAAAAAGCATATATTAAAGATATAAATGATAAAAATAACTCTATTGATAAAAATAACTCTATTATTTATATAAGGCATATCAATGAACTTAATATCTTCACTAAAGATATAAATTCTAATAATGCTTGTTTATTACTAGAAGAGAATAATACTCATTTATTACTAGAAGGTTATAATATATATATCGATTATATCGATAAAGCAAGTATTGTACACGAATAATATTTATTATTAAATATTCATATTAATATTATATAATTAAATGTTGTATGCTATTATATATAAATATAAATTAGTTATAAATACATAATAACATAATAATAAATTGCAATTTATCTATTATTAAAATAAAATCTTTAATCTCATTTATACTATTTAATTACTAAAATTATATTTAACATATGCCATATAACGAAAAAATTATTAATACATTTGATAACCCTAAAAATATCGGATCTTTAGATTCATCAAGATCAGATGTTGGAACGGGAATAGTAGGGGCACCTTCATGTGGTGACGTTATGAAATTACAGATATTAGTCAATGATCAAGGTATAATAGAAAAAGCAGTAGTTAAAACATTTGGTTGTGTTTCAGCAATTGCTTCTAGTTCATACTTAGCTTCTAAAATAGAGGGTATGAGTGTAAATAATGCTAAAATGATTAATAATCAACAAATTGCTGATGAATTAGGATTACCGCCTGTGAAAATTCATTGCTCTGTTTTAGCTGCAGAGGCAATTTCAGCTGCAATAGATGATATACAAAATAAGAAAATAGAAAGTAAAGCATAAATAAATATATAATTTGATAATATTTTTAATATTATATATATTTATATAAGATTATATATATTTAATCATCATTAATAATTTTTTTGGCTATTAATAATATCGATAATAATATGAATAATTTAAGTAATGAGGATATATTTAATAGATTTACTATTACTAATAATCCCATATCTCTTAAAGATATAATATTAAAAACAGGATCTGATATTAGTATAAACTGTAAAAATCAATTAAATGAAGATTTATTAGATAAAATTCTAATTTTTAATATAAGAGACATAAGAAACGCAACTAATACAAGTATTACATTTTTATATAACTTATCTTATATTGAAAATTTAAAACAAAGTAATGTTCCTGCTTGTTTTGTTAGTTATGACCTTGCTGAATATATCCCAGAAACAATAATTCCTATTTTAAATATAAATCCACAGCTAGCTTATTCTTTAACTATAGATTTGCTCTATTCTAATCGTTATTCATTATATAATCATAATAATAATAATTCTAATATCAATATTACATCTCAAATTGGAAAAAACTCATCAATAGATAATACAGCAATTATATGTGAGAATAGTATTATTGGTAATAATGTAACTATTGGTCGATATTCAATAGTTGGACCTGGAGTTATTATAAATGATGATGTAGTTATAGAAGATTATGTTATATTACAATCGACAGTTGTAGGAAATGGATCTATAATAAGATCTGGAGCTAAAATAGGTCAAAGTGGATTTGGTTATACTATAGATGTAGATTTTAATGCAAAAAATCAATTAGAAAAAAATAATTCAAAAATTATCATTAATAAGATACTTCATGTCGGATTTGTAAAAATAGGAAATAATACCGAAATAGGATGCAATACATGTATAGATCGTGGTGTTTTGAGTGGTACGATTATAGGAGATGAAACTAAAATAGATAATCTATGTCAAATAGGTCATAATGTAATAGTTGGCAATTCATGTTTTATATGTGGGCAAGTTGGTATAGCAGGAAGCGCTAATATAGGAAATAATGTGAAAATAGGAGGCCAAGCAGGAATAGCAGGTCATATATCAATAGGAAATAATGTTTCAATTGGTGCCAAAAGTGGAGTAATTAACTCATTAGAAGAAGGGGAATCTGTTGTAGGATTCCCTGCAGTATCACGCATTAAATTCTGGCGCGGTATAAATAAAATGTTTAAGTTTAAATAAAAAATTTTAATTATTTGATAATATATTAATATTATTTCAATAGAAAAATAATTAATAATAGTAAAAATAAAATATTAAATCATATTATATATTCTATATGTTATGTATCTAATTTATATACTATAATGTTATTTTTATATTATAAATATTATAAAATTTAACTTTATGTGATCATTAAAACCTTATTATAACAATTTATATTTATAGAAGATAATTTATGATATGAATAACTTTTATCATGCTTATAACATCTTCTCTGTTTTAATATTTTAAAGCATTTTCTCAGTTTTTGTGTTGATTCTTTACTGACTTTAGGTTCAAATGTAAATAATTTATCAACGTTTTCATCATTTTCTTCTCCAAATTTTGCATAATGCAATCTTTTGTATTTTTCTTTAAATTCATCATAAATACTTTTTAATATTTGATAAGTACAAGTATTTATTATTGTATCTGCTATACCAATAATAATATTTATATAGTCAGTAAATTTAAATTTCTGAGAAAAAACATTATCAAATTTGAAATCTATTTCTAAATTCTTATTTAAAGCAGAAGCTATAAATCTAGATATAAGAAGAGATGGTAATATTATAACGAAAGAATAATTCAAGTAATGTATTAAGCCTAAAGTAATAATAGGTATAAAAGTTACTAAAGTAGCATATTTTATAGTTTTAAATATGGATTTAAAAACTAAAAATAATTTAATTAATGTATCTTTATTTAATACTTTTAAAATTAATGTTTCTTTTAATTTTAATAAAGATTTACAAATTTTTTTATAAAAACTACTTCTATCTATATTAACTTCAAATTTTTCTAGAATAAATTCATTTTCTATATAAAATGCAATTTTTATCATCATTTCTGATAATTCTTTTAATTCTTGAGTATTTTGTACTTTTGATAAATCTTGCAATTCTTGCGACTGTTGATTATTTTTTTTAAAAAATTTCGATCTTTTTATAAAATCATCTAGTAAATCAGTATTTTTATCATCATTATTTTTTTTTTGTTCTTTGTTAATATTTAATATTGTATCAGTGATTTCTTCAAAATAACCCTTTATTTTTTTTGTGATATCATTATGATCTTTTAAGAATTTTAAGAATTTTTTTTTATCTGAAATATTATTATTGCTTTTTATGCAATTAATGTAATTAGTATAATTAATATAACGTTCTGATAGTTCCATTGATATATTATATAAAATAAAAATCGTAGAATATAGTTTATTTTTATCATTATTAATTATTTTATTAGTGATATTAAATTTGACAATTTCTAATTCTTCTTCTTGATTTACATTATTTATAATTTCTAATTCTTCTTGTTGATTTACATTATTTATAATTTCTAATTCTTCTTCTTGATTTACATTATTTATAATTTCTAATTCTTTTTGCATATTTTGTTATTTAATATAATATTATTATTTATTTTTATTAATTAATTTAATTTTAATAATAATTAAAATTATTTATAAGATTTTATGTTATCTATAGTAGTAATTTTAATTTCATGATAATCAGCAAATTTCATTAGTGATATACCTTTAAGTGGATTACCATGATCTCCTATAACTTCACATATTAGTGCTACTTCTGAAAATCCTGCTATTTTCATTAAAGATATTGAAGCTTCCGTATGACCTAGTCTTGCATTTAAGCCATCTTTATGACCTATAACAGTCATAACATGTCCTGGTGTTGTTATTTCATCAACTGTAGTTAGTGGATTTGCTAAAGTTTGAATAGTTAAAGCTCTATCATGAGTAGAACACCCATTACCTGTTAAACCATATCTTGCATCAACTGTTTGTGCATACATAGCGCCATTTTCTGATATATTTCTACGTTCTAAAATCTTTAAATCTAATTTTGTTGCTATTGATTGACTAATTGCTACAACAGGGACACCTCCTCCTAACTTCGACATAAGAGATATAGATTCGTGATTAACTAGACTACCTGAAATTACTAAATCACCTTCATTCTCTCTACTTTCATCATCTAAAATAATAATAAATTTACCATTTATAACGTCTGATATAATTTCTCTCATTGTTTTTTTATTAAAAATATATATTACAAATATTATTATATCATTTATAATAAAAATATTAGTTTGACAATGATTAATGTACAGTAATTGTATATAAAATTAAAAATTTTATCAAAAATACTATAAATATACCTTATTAGTAATATAATAATATTGTTATAAATTATATATAGTGTTTAATAAGAAATAAAAAAAATTTAGTAGTTCTAGTATTAATAATATCCTAATTGAAAGATTTAAAATAAGATTTAAAATAAATTGATAATCTTAAATAAGAGTATTATATTTATTTTATATGAACTATATAAACTTAAAATTAATAACTTAACATGGATCCTATAGTTATAATATTCATAATAATTGGTATAATTTGTACATTTGGCTTTAAGATAGTTCCTCAACAGCAAGTATGGATTATTGAGCGTTTTGGTAAATATAATTTATCTTTAGAAGCTGGATTAAGTTTTATTATTCCTTTTATTGATAAAGTTGCTTATAAACATACAATGAAAGAAAGAGCTATTAGTGTTACAGAGCAAGCAGCAATAACAAAAGATAATGTTACATTAATGGTTGATGGTATGATTTATGTGAAAATTATAAATCCAGTTGATGCATCATATGGTGTAGAAAACCCATACTACGCTGCAACACAGTTAGCTCAAACTTCTGTTAGATCTGCAATAGGAAAATTAACAATGGATACAACTTTTGAAGAAAGAGAAATATTAAATACACAAATAGTATCTATCATTAATGATGCAGCTAAAGCTTGGGGAATACAATGTATGCGTTATGAAATACGAGATATAAAACCTCCAACAAATGTTTTAAGAGCAATGGAAACACAAGTTGCAGCTGAAAGACAAAAAAGAGCTGAAATATTAGAATCAGAAGGAAAAAAACAATCTATGGTAAATATTGCAGAAGGAAAGAAAGTAGAGATAGTTCTAGCATCTGAAGCAAATATGACACAAAGAATTAATCAAGCTAAAGGAGAGGGAGAAGCTATAATAAATTTAGCAAATTCTAATGCCGTTGCAATTGAAAGTATTGCAAGAGCTATGCATAGTGATAATGGATATGAAGCAGTAAATATGAGACTAGCAGATAATTATATTAATGCCTTTTCTATGTTGGCAAAACAAAATAATACTATGATTATTCCAACAAATCCTTCTGATATTGCAAGTATAATAGGACAAGCAACCGCAATTATTTCTAATATAAGAAATAATAAATTGAATAATTATCATAAAGTTGATGATTTACATAAAGGAAATAATAAGAAGCCAGATAATGAGATATATAATGATAAACTAAATCAAAATAAACTTAGTGAAAATATTAATATTGAAGAAAATTCTCAAAACTCAACAAATTCAACTAATATTGAAAATACTTGTAATGCGACAAAACTACCTGTAACAGATAATTAAATTACTTTATTTAGATAGAAATATTAATATTGAAGAAAATTCTCAAAACTCAACAAATTCAACTAATATTGAAAATACTTGTAATGCGACAAAACTACCTGTAACAGATAATTAAATTACTTTATTTAGATAGAAATATAAAAATATCTTCTTATTTTTTTATTATTTTTCAATATTATTTATTGTTCCTTAAATGCTTTATGAAAAGATTCAATAATAGGTGATAACATGTATTCCATAAATGTTCTAGTTCCTCTAATTAAAAAAGCAGTAACTGGCATTCCAGGATATAATTTTACATCATAATTTATTGATTTTAAAGATTCTGGTTTAATTTTTAATCTCACTATATAATATTCTTTTAATCCTGTAGATCCTTTTTCAGATTTCAAACTATCTGCAGAAATATATATAATATCTGCGGATAAACGTGGTACTAAACGCTGCTTATATGAATCCAAACTAACTTTAGCTAGATTACCAACTTTTATATTACTAATTTCATGTGGAGCTATATTAGTTTCAATAATAAAATTATCTGTATCTGGAACTATATACATAAGTGTTTCTCCTGGTCGAATTATTCCTCCTATTGTATGAACTTTTAGATCAGTTACTATACCAGAAACACTACTTTTTATATTTGTTCTATCTAAAATATTAAGATAGTGCTTATATTTACCTTCTAAATCAATAATTTCAAGATGATTATTTTCATATTCTTTAGATAAATTTGTATAATATTTATTTTTAAATGATGCAATATTTGCTTTAAGTTTTTCTAAATCTTGATTAAGAGTTAACTCTTGATCTTTTAAATAAGCCACTCTTGCTTGCATTTCTTGATATTCTCTTTGTATAGATAGCATGTTATGTTTACTTATAACATCTTTTTCATATAATTTTTTAATATCACTTAATTTTTCTTCTTGTATTTTCAAATTATCTTGAAATATATCTTGTTGTTTTTTAATTCCATTAATATTAATAAAGATTTTTGATTTTTCTTCATTAAATGACAACATATTACTTTCAAATTCATTTCTTTTTGTTAAAAATATATTAATTTGATTATTTTTTATTATTTCAACTTCTTTATCTACTCCTTTTAAAAGATTATGATCAAAACTAATATTATCTAAATTAGTTATTTCAGCTATAAGCCTTTTTTCTATTGCTATTCTCGATCTTAATAAAGTTAGTGTTGTGTGTAAAATACCTTCTATTGATGATTTATCTAGAATCATTAATATATCTCCTGATTTAACTTTTTGCCCTTCTTCGACTAAAATTTTTGATATTATTCCTCCTTCGTAATGTTGTACTTCTTTACGATTACCTGCAATTATTACTACTCCTCTAGCTATTATTGCACTATCTAATTTTGCAAAACATCCCCAAATAAAAAAAATAGATATAGCAATAATTATAAAAAAATAAGCTAATTTTATTGGTTTATTAATATAATCTCTTAAAGAAATCAGTTGATTATTATAATTTTCATTATTATTTAACATATTTAAAAAAATATAATTATTTTTTTTCTAATGCAGTTGAAATTAGTATATTATTAGATTCTTGCATTTTTTTTATTACTTCATCTTTATCACCAAAAATTACTAAATTTCCTTTATGAATAATAGCAATTTTATCTGCTACTGATAAAATTGTATTTCTATGTGATATAACTATAACTGTTATATTTTTAGTTTTAGCATATTGAATTGCATTAATTAATGCTTTATCGCCATGAGCATCTAAACTAGCATTTGGTTCATCCAGTATAAGAATCTTAGGGTTTTTATAAAAAGCTCTAGCTAATCCAATTCTTTGTTTTTGACCACCAGATAGTGAAGATCCAGCAAATCCTATGTTTGTGTTATATCCATTTGGTAAACCTAATATCATATCATGTGCACCAGCCATCTTAGCAGCATAAATTACCTCATCATAATTTGGATTCTCACACATACGAGCAATATTTTGAAGAATTGTACCACTAAATAGCTCAACGTTTTGTGGAAGATACCCGATATTATTCCCAAATGAGCTTTTTTTTATATCCTTTAAATTTATTCCATCTATTCTGATAATCCCAGAAGTTGGGCTTGATATTCCAACTAATAATTTGGCTAATGAAGTTTTTCCAGATCCACTTTCACCAATAATCACTAAAATATTTCCAGAATTTAAATAAAAATCAATATTTTGTAATATATAATGCCCACTATTTTGATTTGTTATAGATATATTTTCTAGTCTTATATCTCCTTTTATTTCTCTTAAATCTATTAATAATTTATCTGTATCATATTCTTTACATAGCATATTAATTCTTTCATAACTTTGTCTACAATTCACAAATTTTTTCCAAGTATTAATTGCTATTTCAAATGGCCCAAGTGCTTTACTCATTAAAGTTGAACTTGCTATAATTGCACCAGATGAAAACTCTCCTTGAACTGTTAAATATGCACCAAGACCAGTTACTGCAATTTGTAAAATAGATCTTATAACCTTTATTATTTCAGAGAATATTATTTGACTCTCATTGCTATATGATTGTGTTTCATGAACAATATTATTTAACTTCTGCCAAGAATTTATGATGTTAGGCATCATAGCCATAGCCTCTATGACTTCAGCATTATGATTAGATTCTTCAACATAACTCATGCTTTTTAAAAAATTTTCATTATTTTTTTGTATAATTTTACTATTTATTTTATCTGATATGATTCCAATAGTAATTAAGATAATTCCACCAAAAAGAGCTAAAAATCCAATGTAAGTATGCAAAAAAAATAAAGTTAATAAAAATATTAACGACCATGGTAAATCCATTATAATAATTACAGACTGACTAATTATAAAACTTTTTATAATTTGAAGATCTCTCAATTGTTGACTATTAGCGCTCCCCTTTATTGTTGAAGACATTTTTACAGAATTACGAAACAATAATTCTGACATTTGTTTTTCAAACCATATTCCCATTCTATTTAAAGCAAAGCTTCTCGCTCCCTGAATTCCAGCCGTTAAAATAAATGCTAAAATTATAACAATGGTTAATCCTATTAATGTGTTAATATTTCCACTTGATAATACTCTATCTAGAACTTGCATTGAATATATTGGAGCAGCCAACATTAAAATATTTAGAATAAAACCAAATAATAAAATATATACTATAATAATACGACAAGCTAATAAAGTTGATTGTAAAGGAGTAAAAGAGTAATTTTTTAAATTATTTTTCATTATTTTATAATAAATATGATAATTTTTTATTTATAATATGATCTCTTATAAATTTTCTGTAAAAATAGAAAAATACTTGAATTAATTTAATATTTAAAATATTATATCTTTTTTATTAACTACTGATATAAAATATTTTATAGTCTTTAGTTAATGAGTTCATTAAATAATAATATAATTTAAAAAAAAATACTATGAGAGAAAAATTATCTAATATTGGAGAAGTATTATCTGATATAACAGGAAAATGGGCAAAAGGTGTGACAGAATTCAAAGGGGAATTAGAAATCTTAAAATGGAAGGATAATGTGATGGGAATAGCATTTATAATCTTTGCTCCTACACTAATTTTTGTATCTTTTACAATGCCAACTATAAATGTTTGCACTACTAAAGAAACTAATCCTATGAATAGATGTGTTAAAGGTTTAACCCATTTAATTGATAAAAAGTTTCCTGGAAGATTCAGTGGTGATACTTCTTGTAGTTTAGCTATTATTGCTTTAGCTACTTCTATAATATTAATCTCTATAGTGATGGTTATAGGTATTGTAGTTGGAACAATAGCATATTCTCGTTATAAGTCATCAGCACAACAACCACAAACACAAATATAATCCATTTTAATCTATTAATACAAAAAAATACTATGACTATAAAAATACTTGAATTATCTGGTACTTCTATTGGTGGAATAATAGGTATAACTCTTGGAATTGCTATCATAAACACAGATAAAGAGAGGCGGCTAAAATCAGCTATTTTTTCTATTCTTGCAATGATCATAGGTGTAATTACAGTTACTGAAAGTAAAAAATTTGGTTATGATCTTATTAATATTCTTTTAACACAGTTAGATAAAAATATTCCTCAAACAGTTGGTCGTGATATTTCTAATAGTTTAGCTTTCTCTGTTATTTGTAGTTCTGTATTATTAATCTCTGCAATTGTAACTGAATTAGTGATGAGAGGTATAGAAGGTATTAAAAATTTACATTCTCGTTATAAGTCATCAGCACAACAACAACAAGTACAAATATAATCCATTTTAATCTATTAATACAAAAAAATACTATGACTATAAGAATATATGAGTTCTTAAAGAAAGAGATAGCAGCGAGTGTTATTGCTATTCTGACGACATTAGGTACTATAGGTGGTACTATAATACTTGCAATTACTGAAGAAACTAATCCTATTAGTAAATGTACTAAACATGATAATTTAGCTTTTGCTGCTACTATTGCTTCTCTATTATTAATCAGTGTAGTTATATTGGAATTGATACTTAGAGGTATAGAAGCTATTGAAAAAATTAAGCATTCTCAGTTATCAGCACAACAACCACAAGCACAAATATAATCTATTTTAATCTATTAAAACAAAAAAATACTATGACTATAAAAGTATCTAAAATAGTTGCTATTGGTGGAATAATAGGTGCTACAGTGGGAATTGCTATCATTGGAGATAATCTAGACTTAGCTATGGTTGCTTGTGGAATAATAACAGGTGGAGCTATACTTGCTGCAAGTAGAAAAATTGGTTATTATCTTGATAAAAATCTTACTGAAAGATTTCGTAAAGCTATTGCTGATAGTTTAGCTGTTGTTATTATTTGTACTTTCGCATTATTAGTCTGTGCAATTGTAGGTAAATTGGTGATTAGAGGTATAGAAGGTATTAAAAACTTATATTCTCGTTATAAGTCATCAGTACAACCACAAGTACAAATATAATCCATTTTAATTTATTAATATAAAAAAATACTATGACTATAAAAGTATCTATTGATAAAAATCTTACTGAAAGATTTCGTAAAGCTATTGCTGATAGTTTAGCTGTTGCTATTATTTGTACTTTCGCATTATTAGTCTGTGCAATTGTAGGTGAATTGGTGGCTAGAGGTATAGAAGGTATTAAAAACTTATATTCTCGTTATAAGTCATCAGCACAACAACAACAAGTACAAATATAATCTATTTTAATCTATTAATACAAAAAGAAAATAAATAAAAAATTTTATAAAAACTTGATAAAAAATTTAATGACTCAATAATTTAACTAAGTAAAAATTATAACTTTAATAATTTTACTATACTTTTTTATATTTGATATTATGCTTTGTTTTAAAGATTTCATAATTAAGTTTTTTGTATAAATGTCAAAAAAAATATATAATTATAGTCATTTTCAATTCACGATTGAAAAAAGCGTTTCATTAAATGGAATAGGATTACATAATGGTAAAGAATGCAATATTACATTTTTTCCAGCTGCAGAAAATTTTGGTATATTATTTCTTTATATTGATTCTATGAATAAATTAAATAACCAAAGTAGAATAACCTATTTACCAGCAATATATAAAAATATTGTATGCGCAAATATGTCATCAAAAATAGGTAATGCTAATACAGAAATAAATACTATAGAACATCTTATGTCCTCATTATGGGGATGCGGAATTGATAATATGATAATATTAGTTGATTCTGTCGAAATACCAGCATTAGATGGAAGTGCCAGTTTATTTATCGATGCAATAAATAAAACTGGATTAAAAAAACAGACACAAAAACGTAAATATCTAATTATAAAAAAAGAAATAATATTTGAAAATAAAGATTCTAGTATAAAAATATCACCATTTCTTTCAAAAGAATATTATAACATAATTTATAATAATTTATATAAAAGTAATATAGAAAATAATAATTCTTATAAATATGGATTATTAATTGATTTTTTTATTGAATTTCCTAATATTGGCAAACAAAAACATATTTATATCGAAAAATACGGAGAAAATAATTTTTTTTTAAATAATAATGTTGATCATAAAAATTATGAATACTATTATGATTCTCATCATCAAATATCTTGTAATTTTGAAAAAACAATAGGAAAGGCTAGAACTTTTGGATTTATTAAAGATGCTCAAAAACTCTGGGAATTAGGATTAGCATTAGGAGCTAATACTGAAAATGTAATTTTAATTAATGAGAAAGGTTTAATAAGTAATGGAAATCTAAGATTTAAAAATGAATTTGTTCGTCATAAGATTCTTGACTGTATAGGAGATTTATATCTATCAGGGTATAGATTAGTTGCAGATGTAGTCTGCCATAAAAGTGGCCACAGCAGCACAATACATCTTTTACATAAAATTTTTGCTGATTCTGATAATTATGAAATAGTTGAAGCTGGCTATTGAATTAGTTAATCTTATAATTAATTATAATAATTCTTCTTTTATTAATTCTTCTTTATTTATGCAAATTATAACAATTGCTGATATACCAGATGTTTGGTCTAAAGGAGGTATAGTTTTAATTCCTACGGATACATTATATGGTATAACATGTTTAGCAGAACGAAAAGATTTATTAGATATTATCTATAGGATAAAAAAACGTTCTTTTAATAAAATGTTTCCTATATTTATTTCAGATAAAACAATGCTTGAATATTATTGTGGTGAAATAAATACTAAAGTAAATAAAATTATTAATATATATTGGCCTGGAAAATTAACTATTATTTTACCAATACAACAAAATAATAATTTATCTTTTATGAAAAATGCTGGATTTAGAATTCCAGATTGTGAATATTTAATTTCAGCTATTTCTGAAATTAATCTTCCAGTTATAGGAACAAGTTGTAATTTTTCAGGGAAAAACAATATAATTGACAAAGATGAATTTTTAAAGTTTTTTGAAGAAATTAGTTTAAATTACAATGTATTTTTATGTGATATTAAATATAAACCTATAGGAATTTCTTCAACTATTATAAAAATTACTGAAAATAATAATATTACTTTAATTAGAGAAGGATCTATAAATTTTATGGAAATATATGAAAATTACAATCAATAATTACAAAAATACTATAATAATTTATATTTAAGTATTGTTTTATTTACATTTATTATTTTTACATATTTTTATGATAGAAAAATAGTTTTTCTAATCAATACAACAAATTGTACTATATGCTTTTATTAAAAATGACAAAGAGATTTTAAGAATCTACATTTTCAATTACATCATTGTTTTGCCCTGATTTAAAACGATGTACTATTCTTCCTTTTGTAATATCATATGGTGTCATCTTAATAGTAACATCATCACCAACTAATATTCTAATTCTATTTTTTCTCATTTTTCCTGATATATAAGCTATAACTTCAAGATTATTTTCTAACTTAACACGAAAATTTGATTTTGGTAATGATTCTATAATCACACCTTTAAATTCTAATAGTTCTTCTTTCGACATTATAAATAGTTAAATTAATTTTATTTACCGTTTTATATTATGTACTTATTAAAAATAATTAATTTAATAATAAATTTAAATATACAAATAATACTATTCTATAATGAACAAATTTTGATTTTTTTGCAACAAATTTTTAGCTAGTTATTAATTTATATCTATTTTATTTAATTACTATGTTACTCTGACATTAGCAGCTATTAATAATTATTGATGAAATAATATTAATTAATTATAGTTTTATAAACAAAATTGTTTACATAGTTTATGATATTATTTTATTGTTAAAATAAATAAATTACTATGTGATAGCTCAATTAATTACGCTATCAGATATCTCTAATATAGTAATAAAATACATAAATATATATAAACAAATTTCTAAATTATGCCTTTAATTCCAACTGTTATAGAACAATCTCATCGTGGAGAAAGAGCTTTTGACATTTATTCACGTCTTTTGAAGGAAAGAATAATCTTTGTTGATGGCCCAATAGAAGATACAACGTCTTCATTAATTGTTGCTCAACTTCTTTTTTTAGAATCTGATGATCCAGAGAGAGATATTCACATGTATATAAATTCTCCAGGTGGTGTAATTACATCAGGAATGGCAATTTACGATACAATGCAATATATAAAATCAGAAATCGTAACTGTATGTATAGGGCAAGCATGTTCTATGGGATCTGTTCTCTTAATGGCGGGTCAAAAAGGTAAAAGATATTGCTTACCACATTCTAGAATAATGATTCATCAACCTCTTGGTGGTTTTAAAGGACAAGCTAGTGATATTGTAATTCATGCAAATGAAATAATTAAAGTAAAAAATATCATGAATAATTTATATGCTAAACATACTGGAAAAACATTAAAAATAATTGAAAAATCTGTAGATAGAGATAATTTTATGTCAGCGACTGAAGCACAAAAATTTGGTATAATAGATCATATTATGGAAAAAAATCAGCTAATTAATAATGATAAACTAAAACAATCTCAATAAAAAAATAAATAAATAATTTATATTAAATAATGTAAATAATGAATAATACATTCGATAGTACAGAAAAATCTGACAATATAAAATGTTCTTTTTGTCAAAAAAATAAAGAAAATGTACTTAAATTAATTGCTGGTGAAAATGCATTTATTTGTAATGAATGCGTACTGTTATGTGGTAAAATTTTAAATATCCATGAAGATACTCATAAACCTGCCACAACTTCTATTGAAATTAATATGAGTAATCTTCCCAAACCACGAGAAGTTGTAAAATTTCTTGATGATTACATAATTGGGCAATATGAAGCAAAAAAGACAATAGCTGTTGCTGTTTATAATCATTATAAAAGAATATTTAACAATGAAAATGTTAACTCTGAAATTGAGATCGTAAAATCAAATATATTGATGATAGGACCAACTGGATCAGGAAAAACACTTATTGCAAAAACTATTGCTGAAAAATTAGGTGTTGTATTAGTCAGTATTGATGCTAGTTCTCTTACTGAAACTGGATATGTTGGTGATGATGTCGAAAGCATAATAGTTCGTCTGCTTCAAAGAGCTGATTTTGATGTTAATAGAGCTCAGAGAGGCATAGTTTATATAGATGAAATAGATAAAATAACAAAAAAAAGTTTATCTCCATCTATGTCTAGAGATATTTCAGGTGAAGGAGTACAACAAGCACTTTTAAAAATAATTGAAGGAACACAGTTAACAGTTAATCCTTATGGAACTCGTAAGATTAATAATCAAGATATGGTACAATTTGATACATCAAATGTATTATTTATTTGTGGTGGTGCTTTTGAAGGTCTGGAACATGTTATAAAAAATAGAAAAAAATCTGTTAAATTAGGATTTGGCGCTGAGACACTTATTCAAAATAAAAAGAAGATTGATATTGTAGATGTTGAAACAGAAGATCTTATTAGATTTGGATTTATTCCAGAATTTATTGGTAGACTCCCTGTTATTACCACATTGCAAGAATTAGATGAAGAATCATTAACAAGAATTATTACTGAGCCAAAAAATTCAATATTAAAAGAATATGTTCGCTTATTTGACATGGATGATATTATTTTAGAAATTTCTTTTGATGGAATAAAATCTATAGCAAGAAAAGCTGTTAATAAAAAATCTGGAGCTAGAGCTTTAAGATCTGTTATGGAAAAATTATTACTAAATGTAATGTATGATTTACCTGGTAATTACCAAGTATCTAAAGTTTTTATAGATTCTGATGTTGTAAATGGTTTAAAAGATCCTATAATATTTTATGAAAAAGAAGTAGTGAAAGACGAAGATACAGTAAATGAAGATACTATGGAAGATATTTATAATATAAAAACAATAAAAAATTCTATTAATAATAATTTTAAAAAATTAATAGATATTGAAGAAGATTGTTTATAAATTTATATAAAAAAATTCCTCAAAATAGACTTTTATATTAATAATATCTTGACAAAGAACTCACTGCGTAATACAATGGAGTACGCACGTTTTATATGAATGTGACTTTTTAGTGAGGTGTTTTTCGGATTTTGTAGCATTCATAAACGTGTGTTGACTTGATAAACGGTTTGTTATTTTTCGTTCTTCAAGTCTACTTAATTAAAAATAAGATAAGTAATAACTTTATCTCTTTATAATAAATATAAAAGCAATATTAATAATTAAAATTATAATTGTTATCTTATCAACTTTAGTTAAAATTATAAAAAATTTTACATTATAGTATAAAATACTATTATTGGTTTTTCTGTAGTTTTTATAAGTTTTTCCTATTATTTTTATTGGTTTTTCTGTAGTTTTTATAAGTTTTTCCTATTATTTTTAATAATAAAGATATTTATATTAAGTTTTTCCTATAATTTTTAATGCTAAAAGATAAGTAATAACTTTATCTCTTTATAATAAAAATAAAAGCAATATTAATAATTAAAATTATAATACTATTTATAGTTTTTATAGGTTTTTTTCTACAACAGTATTTTTGTTTTTTATACTTGTTCTTTTGTTTATGTTTGTGTTTTCTGTAGTGTAATATAGCATTTATATAAAATGCGTTCTCTTCATCATCTTCAAAGCATATTGGATTGAATACAAGGGCTATAGCTAAAGCTGTAACCCCAATAAATTCAGTTAAATTTGTTTTACCATTTTTGCTTTGCCCTATAAGAACAGGTTATTCTCAGATACACTATTTTTATTTTATATTAATAGTATACACTATGATGGGCTATAATTTTTTCTTATCAATTAAAATTCTTTATTTTCTTCTTCTATTCCTTCGTCAGTAAGGCTTTTTATAGAATCCAGCGCTTCCTGTAATCTTTTTACAGCAGCAGCTCTATCTGCTGGATTAGTCACTATACTATCTATAAGCCTATCAAATTTAGATTTATCACTATATGATTCTGATGAATTAATATCATCTATTGAGCCCATATCTAAAACACTATTATCATTCTCATAATTACTAAAAGACTGATTTAAATTATTATTACCTTGCATTGTTTTTGATATATGAGAATTATCTTGTAAATTATATTTTTTCTGTGGAATTTTAGCAAATTGATGTGATACAGTTTTTGGCCCATAATCATATACAGGATTTTGACTACTATCTGCAAGATAATATTGTGTATCTTGAATATCTTCACTATTTTCTAAAAATCCATCAAAAAAATCTTGTATACTTACACCTAATATTTTTGCGAACTCATATAATTTACTACAACTTATTCTATTAAGTCCTTTTTCATATTTTTGGATTTGTTGGAAAGTTAGTCCAACTAATTTAGCTAAGATATCTTGACTCATACCTAAACATCTACGTAAGTATCTTAATTTAGATCCAACGAAAATATCAACTGGATGTGGAATTTGCAAAGCATCTTGTGATGATGTTTTTATTTTATCTTTATTGGTCATAGGAATATTTCTATTTATATTTAAAACAAAATTTATTAATAAACATTTTTATACTATCTTATGATAATTTATTAATAATAATATTATCATAATAAAAATATATTGTAAAAAATTATTGATATTAGTTAACTAAAATAGAAAATAAATATAAAAATTGACATTATATAAAAAAATATTAAATTTTATTAAATAAATTTGTAAATAAAATATTTTTAACTTAATCTATTCAAGACATTATAACATATATTAGTAAGAGACTCTATATCTAAACTCTTTCTACCTATAAGGAAACCATCAATTTTAGAACTATTGCAAATGTATTTTATATTGAACTGGTCAATTGATCCACCATAAATCAAACCAAGCATATTTATATTAAATTTATATTTTTGTATATTGCTTTCTATATTGTTACTAACAATATCTTTTATTATTGAACAAATAACATCAACCTTATCTATCTCTTGTAATTTATCAGAGCCAATTGTAAAAGATGGCTCATAAGCTAATAAAAACTCTATTTTAGAAAAAGTCTTATCATTTATATGATCATTTTTTCTACTTTCATTTATTAAAAAATCAAAATTAGAAAAAATTTCATTTATTTCATTAAAAACTTTTTCTTGAACAGAGTTTATAGAATCATGCTCTTCTATTGTATGCCCAATACAAACAATAGGAATTAAACAATTTTTCCAAGAATTTTTTAGTTTTATTTGTATATTTTTTATAGAATTGCAAGTGGGATTAATTTTTTTAGATTCGTAATGATTGATAAGAATATAGGAACATCCAATATCATGTAACATTTTAGAGCTCACTTCTCCAGTATATGAGCCAAAATCAAAATCTACAGACGAAATCGATTGTGCTCCAACTCTTACACTAATTATATCATTTTGCATATTAATATCCCCTAAATTATCTAATAATCTAGAAAAAATATTTATATATGGATTAGGTGGAAGTACAATTATTTCAAGTGGCATTATTCTATTCTTGTCATTACAAGAAACTAAGTTCTCTATCATTCTGCAGTACTCTTCGCAAAGAAGAACACTACCATTCATCTTCCAATTACAAATTACATATTTTTTGTTTGCAGTAATTTTTTTATCAATCATCATCTAAAAATTAAAACTAATGTAATTAATTAGAAAATTTGTTATTTAATTTCAATTTATATCTTTTACAATTATTATTTTTATTATTGTTTGTTGAATTTATTAATAAACACCCAAAAATTAACATTATTTATATTATAAAATTATTTAGATAATTAATAAAATCCAATTCCTTATAACACTATAGGTTTTTAAAATCAAGCAATAATAAAAAAATACGTTATAAATTTATAAAAATTTTACTAAAGTTGTAAAAATTTATCAACCATAAGTAAGTATACTACTTTGGGTTTAAAATATAAAAAAATAATAAGATTATTTATTACTATTATAAATTATTACATTTTCTAGTTAATTTAATTAATGATATTAAAATGTTCACTTATAATTCCTAGTACATATTCTAAAGATTTTTCTGTAATAGAAAAAATTATTTCTATCCTACTACCAAAAAAATAATATTTTAAACAGTGCACTTCCCCTTTGAAGAATAGAGCTATAAAAGCTTCTTGATCTAAATATATTTTACTATAATCATTTAACTCTCCTACAACAGCAAGAGCGATATCTACTTTTGCACTCTTTGCTATTCCTCTAGCAATAGCAATTGTTGCTTCTCGACTGATTAAAGTATTTTTTTGAATTATAGACTTATCAATTTCTAATAGCTTTATTATAGTTTGATCTGAACATGTAATAATTGTTCTCTCTAAAATTTCCGATGATTTTGGAATCTGATTTATCATAGCCGATATTAATCCACCTGTACATAGTTCTGCTATTGCTATCTTAACATTATTTTTTTTTAACACATCAGCAATAAATGAAGCAATATTGCTCATACGATAAAATCTATCTTGAATATGTAGTAATTCATCCATAATAAATATTCACAATTATATACTACTTCTAGTATTTATCATATTTTGAAGTAGATATAATATCAACACTATTACTGATTAAGAATTTAAAATAAAATATCTATATAAAATAGAAGAAATTATTCCAGCTATTATACCTGCTGCTATATCATCGATTATAACTCCCGTTGTTCCATCTATATTTTTATCAAGCCATCTAATACCAAATGGTTTAAAAATGTCAAATATACGAAAAAAAAAGAATGATATAAAAAAAATATAAAAAAATACTGGTAATGATATAAAATCTTGATATTGAGATGGAAATCTTGATATTGTTAGAAAAAATAATATTGCAAAAGAAATAACTTGACCTATTACTTCATCTATGACTATGGATTTATGATCTTTAACTCCAACTATTACGGTAAACTTACCTATTGAATAATATCCAAGAATCAGTAATTTTAATTCTATTACAATAAAAATTATCCAGAACATTTTCCAATATTCATATTCAAATATTTGAGATATAAAATAAGGAAATAGTATTAATATATAACATATTGGTAAAGCTCCAAGTGAACCGAAAGTACCAGGAGCATATTTTATTCTTCCAAGCCCAAACCACTGAGCAATAATTTTTACCATTATTTCAATAAATTCGTGATTATTCTATTGTTTTATAGGAATTTTAGATAGACAAACAACTTGTGCTGCAATTCCTTCGGTTCTTCCAATAAATCCTATTTTTTCAGAAGTTGTAGCTTTAATATTGATTCTATTCATTTCAATATCTAATAAGGAAGCAATATTCTTTTTTATTTGATATGCATATGGCATAATTTGAGGTTCTTCTGCAATAACACATACGTCAATATTTACTATTTTTCCATGAAAAGAATTTAATAAATTATACGCATATTTAACAAATTCTGCAGAACTAGCAGATTCGAATCTTTTATCAGTATTAGGAAAAATTGTTCCAATACTACCACCAGAAACTGTTCCTAAAATAGCATCAGTAATAGCATGAAATACAAGATCACCATCAGAATGAGATCTGATTTTATAAGTAGATGGAATTTTACATCCACCGATAATTATACTATTATTCTCTATAATTTTTTCTTCTAAATTATTTATAGTTATACTATTTTTTATGAAAGAATGAATATCAAATCCATAACCAATTCTATATTCAAAATGTAAATCAACGAAATCTTCCTGTGTATTTTTTTTGTCTGAATAAAATTTATTATTTTCTTTATATTTTTCTTGATTTTTTAATTGATTTTGATTTTTCAATAATGTTTTTACAAATAATAAATCATTATATGATGTAATTTTAATATTTGAACTTTCACCTCTTACAAAAGTATAATTTATATTTGATAAATCACAAAATGATATATCATCAGTAACAGCATAATCTTTATAAATATTATGAAGATTACATATATCTTCAAGATAAAATCCTTGCGGGGTTTGAACAAGATAGTAATTATCTCTGTTTACTAAATTATATTTATTTTTCTGAAAAGATTTAAATTCTGAATTATTTCTTTTTAATTTTATAGTATTATTATTCTTTTTAATTTTTTCTCTTAAACTATCATTTAGATTGATTCCTAGATCTACTGCTCTATAATGGTCAAGGCTCTTTACTACTGAACTTATAATATTTTGCGAGACAAGTGGGCGCACACCATCATGTATTAATATTTTCGAATTTCCATCAAATATTTTCATTAAATAATTTAAAGATAAACGCACAGTCTCTTGTCGATTATCAGTAGAATTTAAACAAAGTGGAGAAATTAATTTTGAGGCATTTTGAATTATTTTGATTCTTTGCTCTATTTCATAATAGTTAGAATAGTGATTTTTATCTATACAAACTACAACATTATCAATTAGTTTATTCAGTAAAAATGATTCTATTGTTATTTCTAAAACTGTTTTATTAAACTTATCACATATTATTTCATATTGTTTTGTTGGAATCTTTTTTATATTTTGTAATATAAAAAAATTAGGTAATGATTTTGCATATCTAGAACCAGACCCACATGATAAAATTAAAGCTATAGTTTTTATATTTTTATCGTACATTTTGTACATCTTATTAATAAAAAATTATATTCCTAGTTATTTCTGGTCAGTGAATTCTTCTTTTATTAAGTTTTTTAGATTATTTATTATTTCTCTAGAAGTATAATAATCATATTCAATATTATTATCTATTCTCATTCCTTCATGTAAGAAATCAAGTTGTAATGCTATAAATTTACCATGTTCTGTATCCATAGGAACTCTATCACGAACTGTAATATACATATCATTATAAAGTCTTTTATTACCTATTAAGCTATACACAGTTGACAATTTTAGAATTTTTTCTAAGTTCTTCTGAGAAAAAAATTTAGGCTGTTTTATTATCATATCTCTATTAAAAACATTATCATATCCTATTACTGTGTAATTGTTATTACGCCATAAATAAAGAGATGGCTCAGCTCTATCTAAAAATTTATTCCATTTATAAGTAGACCAATACATATCAGATAGAATATCATCTGCTTCATTACTATAATCTTTCTCCAACATTTTTTCGACTTCATTATATTTACCCATTTTTACTAAAGCTTTTGCTGACATATATTTCTGCATATCTGATAATTTACCAGAAAAATTTTTCCATCCTAATCCATAACTATTTAAAATTTCATATGCTTTTTTATAAAGCCCATTATCCATATAAATTTGAGACAATTTATAAATATATTTTTCTTTTTCGTAATAAGAAAGACGATATAAAATTTGATATTGTATTATAGAAGCAGCATTCTTCCATAATCCTAGTTCTATAAAATCATCAATAATACTGATCATAATCTCATCGCCTTTTTGACCTATTGGTAAATATTGATTGAATTCATTATAAAAAGCTATTCTTTTAAATGATGAGATCTTTTTTTTATTTTGATAGTTTTTATCATAAAAATTTATAAAACTATATATTATATTTCTATGAGATAATGTTGATAAATCTAAATTTGATCCGTTTTTAATGATTCTTTGCCAAGTTTTTATAGCATATCCTAACTTATCATTCTTTTTATATTCATCTGCTAAATTATAAAGTATAATAGCTTCAAATATATCTCCATGCCAATCAGTTGTTATATTAGAAATTTCTTTAATATATTCTGACGAAGATATATTGTCTATTTTATAGAGTAAACTATTTTTTGCATAAAGACATTCTTGTTTTACTAAATCATCAGTACTTAAAGAACATTTATTATACATATTAAGTGATGTCTCGTAATTTTGACGAATTTCTTCTATTTTTCCATTATAAAAATTGATTTTATCAGAATCTCTAGATGAATTAATAAGCGTATTAGTACTTGCTAAAATATCTTTAGCTAAATATATAGAAGAAACATTTATTGCCATTCTTATTAATGTAAAAGAAAATTTTATCTTCCAATAATCTGGGTATTCCCTTAAAAAATTGTTTTCCCTATTTTTATATATTGAATTAAAAAATTTTATATCATTAAAAATATTACTTTCATTATTAATAGGTTGATAAATATTATCACTTTTATATAAAGATTTATCTATAAAATCATAATATGGTGACATATATTTCATTATTTTTTTTAAGAATATTACCTCTTCCCTTTTATTTTCAGGTATTATATTTATATCTATTTTATTTATATCAACATCTTCAATAGATTTACCCATAGCACTAAATGCTAAAAAGTACATAATGAATAATTTATAATCTCTTTGTAATGAAGGTGTATTATTGACTGCAAAATTCATCATTGCAATACTCTCATCAAACCATTGATTTTTGAGATAATATTTTGCTAAATCAATCATAAAACGTGTTTTATCATATGATGATAAATATGGTATTTTATAATCTATATTTATAATATTAGAAGAAAAATTTTTATTACCATTTTCTTCTAAAGATTTTAAATTTAGAATACTTAAGCTATTTTTTTGTTCTTCAATAAGAGAAGAAAAAGATGTATTTATAATTTCATCACAATCTAAATTTAAAGATTTTGTTTTATCTTTATTTTCAATTGATATATAATCTTGATTATTATGAATATATAAATCGTCAGATTTATTTTTAATTACCAATCCAGAATTGCTTGATATTATATCAAAATCAATAAAAGATCTATCTACCATAGTCATAATATTGCTTTCAGAGCTTGGAATAACTGTTATTAGATCTCCGACCATTGGATCAATAAATGATATTTCCTTGGCAAATTTTTGATCTGTTTTGATAATAATTTTTTTATTATTTAACTGATAATTAATATCTTTGACAGAATAATTCATCATAAAAATATTTGGCTTTGCAGAAATGCTAATATGCCATTTATTTCCATCTTTTTTGGCAAAAATGGATGGAATACCATCTTGAGAAGATATTATTGGAATAATAAAAACAGAAGTTGATTTTGTATAACTGGAAGGATATGTAACAATTTCCGTTTTATTTATATCGCCTAAACGAAATTTAAGATTTTTATTTATATTTAAATCTTTATATAAAGTATATGATATAATATCTTCATATCCAATATTAAGAACAATCCATATCTTGTTTGAACGAGTAAAAATAGCAATATCTGAATCTTTTTTGCAATTAATTATAACTTTATTAATATTAATAGACGATAAGTTATAATTATCATATATGTTATTTAAATCAGATTTTGCTTCTTTAATAATTTTATTATCAATATCATTATGTATATTTTTGTATTCTGTAAAAACAGCATAACTATTATTAAAATTTAATCCTATTTGATACAAAATAGCAATTAATATAGTTATAATAGCTAATTTTAAGTTGATAAAATTAGTTGTAATCATTATATTGTATAATTAGACTATAATTAAAAACAATCATTAATAAAATTGTAAAAATTTTTTATATTCAAAATTCTTCTACAGAAGATTACCAAATATAAAATTATAAAACAATTCCTTGTTAGATTAATTTTTAGATAGTAGAATGATCAACTATTATGTAGTAAAAATTAATAAAATATTTTTTTATATATTTTTGTATAAAAACAATAATAAATTTACAGTTTTTTGATAATCAAGATTTTCATAATTATCATAATTAACTTGCAGAACTGGGCTCTTTATACATATACCAAGACATTCTACTTCTCTTAATGAAAATACACCATCAGGAGTATTCATACCTATTTCAATTCCTAATATATCTTTACAAGCTTTAAGAATTTCTTCTGCGCCACATAACCAGCATGGCATTGTACGACATACTTGTAATAAATATTCACCCGTAGGACGTATATTATACATTGTATAAAAATTTACTATCTCTAATATTTTAATTGCTGGAATACCAACAATATTAGATATATATTCCACTATAGGGTATGAAATCCATCCATTATTCTGTTTTTGTGCTAAATGCAACAATGGCATAATAGCACTTCTTTTATATTCTAAAGGATATTTAGATAAGATTTTAGAAACTTCTTTCAGGTTTTCTTCTGAAAATGAGAATGCATTTTCTGCTACATCATATTTACTATTTATTGAAGATGTTTCTTGATATTTTATTAAAATTTCATTATTATTTTCTGTAAAAATTTTATTTTTATTACATAAATTTAAATTTATATTGATTTTATTATCATTAATTAATGCCATTTATAAAATATTTATATTATCATTTTATGTATTTATCACAAAGAAATTATACCACTAAGTACATAAATCTTGAAATTATTAAGATTTAATAATGATATATTTTTATCTATCAATTTCGCCCAATACTATATCTAAACTACCAATATTTGCTGGTAAATCTGCAAGCATATTACCAATAGAAAGTGATTCTATTCCTTGCAAATGAGCAAATCCAGGTCCTCTAATATGACAGCGATATGGTTTATTGCTACCATCTGATATTAAAAAAATTCCAAATTCTCCTTTTGGTGATTCAACAGCAGTATAAGTTTCCGCTTGAGGTAATCTAAATCCTTCTGTATAAAGTTTAAAATGATTAATAAGAGCTTCCATTGAATTTTCGATATCTTTTTTATCTGGTGGAACCAGTCTATGATCATCAGTTTTTATAGGTCCTTTAGGAATCATCTTTAAACATTGATTTATTATTTTTATTGATTCATACATTTCCATTATTCTAACTAAATATCGATCATAACAATCCCCATTTTTTCCCACTGGTATCATGAAATCTAATTTATCATAAATTTCATAAGGTTGACAACGTCTTAAATCCCATGCAACACCAGATGCTCTCAATACTGGTCCACTAAATCCATAAGATAATGCTTGTTCTGAAGAAATCACACCTACACCAATCATTCTCTGTTTAAATATTATATTATCGTTAAGAAGTGATTCAACATCTGATATTTTTTGTGGTAAAGAATTGATATAAATTGATAGATCTTCAATAAATTCATCATCAATATCTGATGCAACTCCTCCTGGACGAATATAGACAGAATGTAGTCTAGCGCCACTTACACGTTCATAAAAACTCATAAGATGTTCTCTTTCTTCAAACATCCATAGTAATGGCGTCATAGCACCAACATCCATTGCATTTGTTGTAACATTCAACATATGATTTAAAAGACGTGTTATTTCGCAAAATAAAACTCTTATATATTGTGCACGATCTGGTATTTTACATCCTAAGACTTTTTCAATTGCTAGAGAAAAACAATGTTCTTGCGCCATTGGAGAAACATAATCAAAGCGATCAAAATAAGGAAGAGCTTGGAGATATGTTTTATTCTCAATTAATTTTTCTGTTCCTCTATGAAGAAGACCAATATGAGGATCTATACTAGATATTATTTCACCATCCATACTCAGAATTAATCTTAAAACTCCATGAGCTGCAGGATGTTGTGGACCAAAGTTTAAAACTATTTTACTATTTTCTACCATAATAAATGGCAATCTTTAATAAAATTTATATCATAAAATTCTATATAATTTATTCTATGATAAACATTAACCTATTGCAATAACCTATGATTTTAACATACGCCTTTGGTTTATCCAATAATGGCATATGTTTTATTTATCATTATCTTGCAGATACTATTATAGTTACACTTCTACGATTATGTTCCCAAGCTTCTTCATTATGACCTTCATCAGCTGGTTTTTCTTTACCAAAGCTAACAACACTCAATCTGCTAGAATCAATTCCTTTACTTATAAGATAGTTTTTAACTGCATTTGCTCTTCTTTCTCCAAGAGCCATGTTATATTCTCTTGTACCTCTTTCATCACAATGTCCTTCAATGACAAATTGAAGATTTTGATTTTGCTTTATAAATTCAACTTGTTTATTAAGAACAGACTGAGCTTCAGCTGTTATATTTGACTTATTAAGTTTAAAAAAGATTCTATCTCCAGCAGTCTTACGCATTTGATCATTAATACCTACAAGACCAGCAGGAACATCATCTAGATCTGAAACACCTGATGTTATTCCTGATGAAGTGTTATCAGTAGAAATACGATTACCACAAGAACATGCAGTCAAAAGTGTTCCAGCACAAACAGATAATAATAAGTTACGAATTCTTAAAAATTCCATATTTTGTTTATAAAATAAAATAATATATGCCAAATTATTTTGACTATAGCAGATCATTTATCAAAAATTTTTTTTAAATGATATACTTAATCAACAATATTTATTCTATCGTACTTTACATATCTCTGGCAACAGAATTTTAATATAAAATGCAAATCATAATAATATAAATGCAAATATAGTTGCAAATATGATCCAAATATTTATAAAACAAAAAAATACATTTATTAATTACATCTGTAGATTGTAATGGATTTAACTTATTATTATATTGTCTTATTTTTATTTATTAAAAAAAAATCTTACTTATATAAATGTAAATTTTTATGAAAAATACATTTAAAATATTAAAAATACTATAGTTTAATCAAAATAATATTAAAATTTAATTATTATATTAATTTATATATTATTAATAATAACTAATATCATTTTGTATTGATTATTAGTTAATAAAAATTTATCTCTATATTGTAACTTATCTCTTATTATATTTATTAAAACAACAAAAATAATTAATTAATAAAATGTCATTTTATAAAATAGAAAAATATAAGAATTTATCTAATTTTAGATCAATACTATTTCGTATAATATTTATTATTTGGACTGCTATTATATCTATATCTGGATCACCTCTTCTTCTTATTCCTGGGAATCTTGGCTATCAATTGATATGGATAATAGGAAAAACTTGGGCAAAAGTTACTCTTCTTCTTTTAAAAAAGCTATGTAATATTAGCTATATAGTAATAAATTATCCTAAAATTAAAAATAATGATTCTTCAAGAATATTTGCAATTAAGCATCAATCTACTTGGGAAACAGTATTTTTTTTATATATTTTAGAAAAACCATGTTTTATTTTAAAACAAGAGCTTGTTAATATACCATTTTACGGATGGTATTTAAAAAAAATGAGAATGATTGGTCTAAATAGGAAAGATAAAATATATTCAATAAGAAAACTCTCTCAAAGAATTGACTTAGTAATAAAAAATAAAAGAGATATTGTTATATTTCCTGAAGGTACACGTGTTGAATATGGTAAATCTATTAATTGTATGCCTGGTGTATATTTAGTTTATAAAATTGTAAAAAATTTAATCCCAGTTTCTGTTAATTCTGGCAAATTTTGGCCAAAAAATGGAAATTTAAGCTCTGGAATAATAACTTTAAAATTTGAAAATGAAATATTAGATTTCAATTATACAAAAAATGAATTTTTAGAACATATAAAAAATCAAATCAATACTTTGAATAATTATTAATTGTGAAAATATTATTGATCATAACAATTATTTTTTTTATAAAAAATCATAATTTTTAATATTTCAAAAGCACGATTTAATTGAGAATCTAATACTATTGTTTTAAAGTCGTTTTTAGTATCAGTTGATATATTTGTATTATCTTTTTCTATTTCTTTTCCATTATTACTATCAAGATAATTATATTTAAAATCACTACTAAGTATTTTTCCTTGTGAATCAATATAAATGTCTGGATTTATTCCTTTTCCATGAATTAATTGTCCATTTGGAGTATGGTAAGTAGCTGTACTAAGTTTAATTGCGGCACCATTAGCAAGAGGAATAATAGTTTGTACTGATGCCTTTCCAAAACTGGTTTCTCCAACTAAAATACCTCTATTATTATCTCGTATAGCTGCTGCAACAATTTCAGCAGCAGAAGCCGTACCTCCATTAATTAAAACAATAATAGGAAGATCATTTGTTATATCTTTACTATCTAAAGTTTTATATTCTTGTATATTTTGATTATTAATTCCATAAATTGATACAATTTTTTTATTTTTAGCTAAAAATAATTCTGAAACATTAATAGCTTGTTCAAGAAGCCCACCTGGATTATAACGTAAATCTAAAATTATACTATCAGGAATAAACTCTTTTGTTTGTAAAATTTTTGCATATTCTTTATTTATTATTTTTTGAGTTAAATTATTAAAAACACGTATCTTAATATATACTGTTTTACTATTTGGAAGTATTTTTATTTGAACAGGAATTATTTTTATTAATTCTCGAACAATTGTAAATTCTATAATTTTACTAAAATCTCTTAATATTCTAATTTTTACTTTTGTCCCTATATTTCCACGTAAACTCTCTATAACACTAAAAAAATCCATATCCCCTACTTCAACATCATCTATAGCGAGAATAATATCTCCAGATTTTATTCCTGCTTTAAATGATGGACCACCTTCATAAGGAGATATAATTTTAATTAATCCATTTATATCTGGAGGCATAATATCAACACCAATTCCACTAAATTGACCATCTGTTGTTTTTTTCATCTCTGAGTATTCTTTTGGAGAAAGATATGTAGAATAAGAATCTAGAGATGATATCATTCCTTTTATTGCACCTTGAAATAAAATATCATCATTAACTTTAGTATAGTAATTACTTTTTATATGATAAATAACTTGATTGAATAATTCTTGATTAGCTTGAAGATTATCTTCAGGATTATTGCTATTATTAGCAAACAAATCTTTTTCTTGATAAAATATAATTATTGTAACAAAAGAAATAATAAGCATAAAATACTTATACATGTATAAAAATCTATAATATTTATTTATATAAATGCTATTATTAATAGCAAAAATAATTATTAATCAAATGAAAACTTATTAATGAAATAAATATTTATTGAAATAATATAATAATATGAATCATTATATACAACATGTAATATAAGAAGCTATAGATTGATATAGATTTTAATTAAATAAAAATATGTATAGTATAAAAAAATACTATAAATAATGGTAAATTATTTATTATTAAATCTTTCTGTTTTAATTAAGTCTTTTCTTTGATTAAAATCATTATCAGATCTTATTACTTCTTCTTGATAGACATCATTAAATGCTCTTTCATTATCGTTAATATTTTCCTCAACACTTTTTTGAAAGATTTCATTATCTTTATAAATAAACTCATCTGCAGCCATTATATTAGTCTCTATTAATGTACTTAATAATATTAAAAGAGCAATTCTTGTCATAAAGAAGTATTAGATTAATTCATATATAGAAAATTTTAACATTTTAAGTATTTAAAAACAACAATAACTAGAAATTAATTTTTAGTTAGTTAGAAGATGTTATTAATTTTTATAAATATAAATTTATATACTCAATTAATAAAATTTGTATCTTAATTGTTTTATAATTAAGTAAAAATTCAAAATATGTTCTCTATTATATAGATTTTTCAGTTTTTTGATCATAAAATAAAGATAATCCAAGACAAAAATTAATTATATCAAATTAATACAACTATTAAGTTTATTTAAAGAATTTTACATAATTTTAATATTTAACTATAGACTTAACATAAAATTAATGTATTAGTTCTTTCGAATCGAAATAATATTATATTCAGAGTTAATATGGCATTTTCAGAATTAGTATGGCATTTTTTATCGGAAAAAATATTTATAGTTTATCTCGATTAATATCATAATTATAACTAATTTTTTGATTTATTTAACTTATTCTATTTTAAATAAAATTTCTTTTTATATATAAAAATTGTATGAATATATTTTCTGTATCTTATATAAAACACAAAAAAAACTTCATTATTCTATTATCTTCATTATCTATTTCAACAGTATTAACAATACCAACAGTAATATATGCTGAGACAAAACTTTTTACAATAACTGAAACTACTCCTGGGACTGATTTAACTTCTGCTGATATAAGTGCTCAAGGATGGAGTTCTATGACTGGATTTGACACTGGAAATAATGGTGTAACTGAAAATTATAAGTCTTATGGAGCAATTTTATCCAATAAAACACTGAATATAAGACAAACTGATGATAATGGACATCCAAACTATGTATCACAATTTAAACCAAAAGATAATGAATATTATTTTGGGGTACAAAATACTGGAGTAGACCCATATAATAATAGTAATAGTTATTATGATATTGATAATGCAATAGGCCTCAGTCCATCAGGAAAATTAAATGGACAGCTAAATAAAAAAATTAAAGATATATTACTTTTAGATCCATCAGATAATTATTATCCTTATAGTGATATAAGTAATACAAGTCCTAGTTATCATTCTTTATATCAATATATAAGTAAAGATTTTCAATTAAAAGCAGGAAATCTTTATAGTTTTTATTGGACTTTTGTACCTATGGTGGATAGTAATTTTGGTGATTTAAGTACTGGTTTTTATACTATAAGTAAAAAAGATGGAAATGTTGATTTTAGAATGCTTGCAAGGGGTAATGCATACATATCTGATGCTAAAAAATTAGATGCTGAAAGACCTGGATATCAATATGGGACTATTATAATGGATAGACATGCAATTATTCCATGGACTAAACAAGTTATTTCAGTAGATACGGATGGAACTTATCGAATAGGTTTTGGATCTATTAATGGTAATTATGGTCATCCTGTTGATCAGAACTATCTTTTAGTTTCGGAAGATCAAGGATCTGTTATTTCCAATTATGTTTATAGTGATGGTAGTACTTCGAATAATCTTAGTACTATTCAAGTAGATCTTGTTCCAGTAAATTTAACTCCATCTGAATTCACAAGATTAAAAGCACTTGTAGAAAAAGATGCTGTTAAAGATATATCAGCTAACCTTGTTACTTTATCTAATAACACAAATACTGCCAATCTTACTACTCTAGCTGTACCTGCTACTACCACTAATCTTACTACTCTAGCTGTACCTGCTACTACTGCCAATCTTACTGATTTATCCAATAACAAAGATAATCTCGTTGCTTTGGCTCCTACTGCTGTTAAAGATAATTTACTCACTTTAGCTAATAATACTACGACTACTAACCTTACTGCTTTAGCTACTCCTGCTACTACTACTAATCTTACTACTCTAGCTGTACCTGCTACTACCACTAATCTTACTACTTTAGCTGTACCTGCTACTACCACTAATCTTACTACTTTAGCTAGTAACAAAGATAATCTCGTTGCTTTGGCTCCTACTGCTGTTAAAGATAATTTACTCACTTTAGCTAATAATACTACGACTACTAACCTTACCGCTTTAGCTACTCCTGCTACTACTACTAATCTTACTACTTTAGCTAGTAACAAAGATAATCTCGTTGCTTTGGCTGATAATACTGTTAAAGATAATTTACTTAAGTTGGCTGATGCTACTACCAATACTAATCTTACTACTCTAGCTGTACCTGCTACTACCACTAATCTTACTACTTTAGCTGTACCTGCTACTACCACTAATCTTACTACTTTAGCTACTCCTGCTACTACTGCCAATCTTACTACTCTAGCTGTACCTGCTACTACTACCAATCTTACTACTCTAGCTGCACCTGCTACTACTGCCAATCTTACTACTTTAGCTAGTAATAAAGATAATCTCGTTGCTTTGGCTCCTACTGTTGTTAAAGATAATTTACTCACTTTAGCTAATGCTACTACTACTGCTAATCTTACTACTTTAGCTACTCCTGCTACTACTACTAATCTTACTACTCTAGCTGTACCTGCTACTACTACTAATCTTACTACTCTAGCTGCACCTGCTACTACTGCCAATCTTACTACTCTAGCTGTACCTGCTACTACCACTAATCTTACTACTTTAGCTAGTAACAAAGATAATCTCGTTGCTTTGGCTCCTACTGCTGTTAAAGATAATTTACTCACTTTAGCTAATAATACTACGACTACTAACCTTACCGCTTTAGCTACTCCTGCTACTACCACTAATCTTACTACTTTAGCTAGTAACAAAGATAATCTCGTTGCTTTGGCTCCTACTACTGTTAAAGATAATTTACTCACTTTAGCTAATAATACTACGACCACTAATCTTACTACTCTAGCTGTACCTGCTACTACTACTAATCTTACTACTTTAGCTAATGCTACTACGACTACTAACCTTACCGCTTTAGCTACTCCTGCTACTACTGCCAATCTTACTACTCTAGCTGCACCTGCTACTACTACTAATCTTACTACTCTAGCTGCACCTGCTACTACTACTAATCTTACTGATTTATCCAATAATAAAGCTAATCTCGTTGCTTTGGCTCCTACTGCTGTTAAAGATAATTTACTCACTTTAGCTAATGCTACTACGACTACTAACCTTACCGCTTTAGCTACTCCTGCTACTACTACTAATCTTACTACTTTAGCTAGTAATAAGAATCCACTTAGTACTCTTGCTAGTGAAGAACCATCCATTTCTAAATTAGCGAATAAAGAGCCAGATTTAACTGAATTAGCTATCAGAAAAGTAAGGTTAATCAATTTAGCTGATAATGGTATTACGATTAATAATATGCCAGAACACCTTGAAGAGTTATCAAAAGAGAATGTTACTAAAAAATTGTTATTTTTTGCATCTGGTATGCCTCAACCTAATACACTATTATCAACATCACTGAATAGAAGGGAGTTAAGAAGTGTATTTAATAATCAATCAAGCT
>NZ_JARGYU010000004.1:0-23027 GCF_034471385.1 Lyticum sinuosum
ACAGGAATATATCGCGGCAGTGAACGCTGAGGAAGTAAAAGAATATAATAAAAAAGAAGAAAAGTTGCAAAATAATAGAGAAAATTCTGAAATAATACTGAAATGGCCAGTAACGGAGGAAATTATAGCAAGTATTATCGATGCAACAGTAAAAGATACTAAAAATTTAATAAATCAATTAATAAACGACCCAAATTTTTCTAATGAGGAAAAAATAAATAAATTAAAGGAAATAGAGAGGGAAATACAGGAGGAAATGGAAAAAGATGCACAAAAATTGATTAATCAGAATAGTAAGGCAAAACCTGTATTAGATCAAATGGATAAAGAATTTAAGAAAAATACCGATAAACCACACAAAATTACCGAATATTTGAATAAAAATAAGGAAAATTTCAAAAAAGTGGGAATAACTGTGGGAGATGTTCAGAAGAGGCTTAAAAAACGTGTTGTGTTAAATAATATTGAACAAACAATAACAAAAGACTTCGAAAAAACTAATGAAGTTAGTTTTAATGAGGATAATTCGCGAGAAAAAGATCTTTTAAGTGATATGAGTTCCATAAAAGGAAATTTTTCAAGTTTTGCAAAATTGAAAAAAAATAAAAAGACCTTGAAATAACAAAAGATTTAGAAAAAATTACTTCTAAAAAAACAGATTCTGAAGAAAAAAGTTCGAAAAAAAGCAGATCTCGCAAATAATATGAGCTCTATTAAAGGAAATTTTTCAAGTTTCGCGAAACTGAAGAAAAATAAAAAGACCTTGAAATAACAAAAGATTTAGAAAAAAGCGTTAATTTAGAAAAAGACTTAAAAAAAGCTAGTTCTAAAAAAGCAAATCTCGCAAATAATATGAGCTCTATTAAAGGAAATTTTTCAAGTTTTGCGAAACTGAAGAAAAATAAATAGACCTTGAAATAACAAAAGGCTTCGAAAAAACTAATGAAATTAGTTCTAAAAAAAACAAATCTTGCAAATAATATAAATTCTATCAAAGGAAGTTTTGCGAATTTTGCGAATCTGAAGAAAAACTAAAAAACCTTGAAATAACAAAAGATTTCGAAAAAATTACTTCTAAAAAAACAGATTCTGAAGAAAAAAGTTCGAAAAAAAGCAGATCTCGCAAATAATATAAATTCTATCAAAGGAAGTTTTGCGAATTTTGCAAATCTGAAGAAATCAAAAGAAAAAACTAGTATCAATGAAGATACTAGTTCAATAACAGTTAAAAGCCTGAAAAATAGTTATCAAAGATAGATTTTAATAAAGCTTACAACAATGATCTTCTTTCTTTGCTGCATTTTTTACAACATTTTTAGGATCATTTTTACCATTTACACCCTCTTTTATATTTTTTTGTTCATTTTTATTCTGATTATATACCATATAATCCATAGTTAACCGTATTTCCTCTAATTTCATTTTTTTCCAATTCAATTCTGCTTCCTCTTGATTTAAACCCATATCAAAACAAATTTTAATTAAAGAATTCTTTTTTTCTTTATATGAATTTTCTATTTCTTGAACTGATTTATCTTTATATAAACTGTTATTTTTTAATTTTTTCTCAAATATATCAAGATCTTTTCTACCAGGTTCAAAATCGCAATTAAGAAGAATTTTGTTGGTATCAAATTTAAAATCAATACCCTTAAAAATCTCATTTACAATATCGTTTAATAGCTCTTTCCCAATTTTCCATTTTTCTTCTTGAATACGTAATTCTTTTTCTTTTTCCCAAGCTATTTTTACAAAATCTTGATCTTTAAATAATTCATTGCTTCCTAGGAGAAATATGGACTTTTCTTTTTCAATATTTTTAATTATTTTACTCTGATGTTCATTAATTTGTTTATTTAACTGCTGTTTATTAATTAGTAATTTTTCGTCTTTAAATCCTATTAAATTGCCAGATATTACTATTTCATATGGAATTTGATTACTTTGTTGCATAAAGCTTTAAAAAAATAAAATATTTTGATTAAATTTATTATTATCAAATAATTGTAAGATTATTGGATAAAACGCTAATAGTATATCAAATTGAAAACTTTTATTCTATATTTTTTCTATACTTTATAAATATATATATCTCCTTACAAATATCAAATAAATTATACTATTTCATATAAAAATTAATATAATATTATTAGTAATATAAATTTATAAAGTAAATTTTATTTATATAAAAATTTAATCTGGTTATATAAAAAATTATTTACATAGCAGATTTAATAAATAATGAATAAATAATAATATATTTTATAGGAAATTTTTCTATAAAAAATAGAAAAAATTAAAATTAAAAATTCATTCAAAATGCTTTCTTTTATATATATATTTCTACTATTTATCGGTTTAATTATAGGAAATCTTTTAACTACATTAATTTATCGTATACCACGTAATTTAAACTTTGATGGAGGAGTTAATCTTGAATCTAAACCTTTTTGTGGATTTTGTCATCATCCACTTAAATTTTATGAATATTTACCACTATTGAGCTGGATATTCGTAGGTAGAAAGTGTAATTATTGTAAATCAGAAATTCCAATAATTTATACTTATATAGAAATTATAGCTGCTATATCACTACCATTAAATTATGCTATAAAATGCTCAAATGGATTTACTGAAGCAAATTGTCAAGATGCTCTTATATCTTCTTTATATTGCTTTGCAATAATTTTAAATATTGCTATATATCTTGAGTCACAAAAAATATACTATAATATAATTATTACATTAATTTTCTTAAGATTAATCAATCAAATATTAAATGGTAACTCATTTAGTGATTTTTTTATTAGAATATTATATACTATAGTTATTATTTTATCTTTTTGTAAAAATTATAAAAATGATATTCCTACTTTTATCTCAATTGGTACAATTTCCGCGACTTATGGTAATAAATTCGATTTTGTTATTATATTTATGATATTTTATACTTTAATGTATTTTTTCGAAAAAAAATACAAAATTTATTCTAAAAAATATTTATCAAATGTAAATATAATATATTCTTATCCTATATGTTTATTTTTATTATGTATAATCTCATATTTTTAATATTACTTTTTATAAAATTTAGTAATTTAAAAATTTTTCTTAAGAATTATATCATATAAAGTATTTTTAATATTATCATAAATTTTATTTAATTTACTTTTTGAATATATATATTCAATATTATTACTATCTTTTAGTAAGAATACATTTTTATCATCATCATCGTTGGTAAAAGTATTATCTATATTAATATTATAATTTTGTGAATTATCTTTTGGATTATCTTGCGGATTTTGTTTGTAATTGAACCCTTTATCTTCTTTATAATCAGATGCCCCATTATAATCTTGTTTATTATAATATTCCGAATTTTGATTATTATCATCAAATATCTCATTTTTATTTTTTATGAGATCAAATACTATTGTAATCTCTTTATTATTAATATTATTCGGATTATATATTTTTTCATGTTTATTATGCAACATAGGATGAATTATTTTATATAAATCATTAATATTATTTTGTAATAAACGTAAAGTAGAAAAATTTTCTGTTGAAATTTTTACTATTATTTCATTCTCTATAATCTTAGAATCAAATTCTATATAACCTAATTTTTTAGGAAATAATTCTAACTTAAATTGAGAAACATTATTGTCATTTTCTATTTTCAGTTTTGCAATTATTTGATTAATTATTGCATTCGATAATACTATTGTATCTTCATTTTCCAAGCTAGAATTCACTGTTACTAAAGTATTGCTATATTCAGGAATATAAAAATTTTTTAAATTTATCTGTTGCAGTGCAAATGTTGTCTCTGAATCAATATCTTTTATAGATTCAATAATATCATAATTACTTAAATTAAAATTTAAAGCTGAATTATTAAAATCAAAAAGCCCATTTTGTATTTTTTGATATTTAATAGGTGAATTATCATCAGAAAAATTATCAGTATTTTTAAATATACTATCATATAAATTAATATAGTATAAATTTTCAATATATCCAAAAGATGATATATTATTATCATCATACTCTATTTTATTATCCGAATAGTCTATATCTATTCTTTTTAGTGGAAATTGATTTGTGTTTGTATTATTACACCAAGAGTTATACATACTTGGTATAAGATAATAATTTTTGAATACCAAAAGACCATTTTCTAATATACAATCATCTGCTTTATCATAAAAATTATTATTTACATCAAGATTATCTATTACTGAGAGATTATATAAAGAATATTCATTATCTATATTATCTATATTTATATCCTTATTATCATGTAAATTAATCTGCTTTTCTTCTAAATCTTCTACATAAGAATTAATATCATATATATTTATATCTTTATCTTTATTATCATGTAAATTAATCTGCTTTTCTTCTAAATCTTCTACACGAGAATTAATATCATATATATCAGCATATATATCAGAATTATCATTATGATTTGTTTCTAAGTTCTCTATTATATTAGATTTTATATTTTCTGTATTAATACAATCATCATTTCTTTTTGGAGAATCTAAATTTTTTGTTGAATTAATATTATTATCAGGATTATTGTAAATATCTTTATTATTTATATTTGAATCTTCTAATGTATTTTTTTGAGAAGATATCTGATTTTCAGATGTTATTTTTAGACTACTTTTTTTGAGATTATTGAGAATATAAGAAAAAAGATTCTCATCATCATTTTTTGTTAAATAATAACTATTATTATATTCATGAGATGATATACAATTGAAATCATTTAACTTTAAATCGTTTGACATTTTTTATTTTTTTGAGAATTATTAAAATTTTTGTTATTTTTAATTAAAAATTAAATATTTTAGTTTTTATTAGTATTTTACTTATTATTTTTATTTATTATATTTAATAACTTTTAGATATAATTTTTACTTGTTTTTTTACTGCTAAAAGCATATCTAATTTAAGTTTAGCCATTTCTATTACTTGATGGGGTATTCCAGCAAGTGCAGCAACATGAATGCCATAAGATCTATCTACATATCCTAGTTTGACTTTATGAGTAAAAAAGATTCTTTCTCCTCTTTCAATAATTTCTAAATGATAGCATTCACAGCGATTCATTTCATTAACTATTTCATTTAATTCATGATAATGCGTTGCAAAAATAGTACGTCCTTTAATTCTCTCATGTATATCATGTAAAATAGAATGAGCAATAGCTAATCCATCATATGTTGAAGTTCCTCTTCCAACTTCATCTAATATTAATAATGATTTATCTGTAGCATTGTTAAGAATATTAGCAGTTTCAAGCATTTCAACCATAAAAGTTGATTGGCCTGAAGCAATATCGTCTGCAGATCCAATTCTACTAAATATTGCATCAACAATTCCTATTTGAGCATTAGTAGCAGGAACATAGCTGCCCATTTGAGCCATAATAACAATTAAAGCATTTTGTCTTAAAAATGTACTTTTTCCAGCCATATTAGGTCCAGTAAGTAAAATTACTTTATTTTCATATTTATCATTTTTTAATAAATCAAAATTTATCTCATTACTATTTTGATGAGTTATATTTAAATTACAATCATTAGATGTAAAATTGTCAACATTTCTTTCAACAATAGGATGTCTACCGCCATGTATACTAAAAATAGTATTATTTGTAACTTTAGGCCGTGTATAACCATAAATGTCTGCTACATGAGCTAATGTGCATGCTATATCTATTTTTGCTAATGCAAAAGTAATAATTCCTAAAGAATCTGAATATTCTACGACCATTCTTATTAATTTATTCATTATTTCTATTTCTAAATTTTGAATAGATTCAGTATAAAAAAGAAGGTTCTGTTCTATTTTTTGGAGTTCTTCAGTTTTATAACGAGCACTATTAACAAGAGATTGTTTATGATGAAATAAAGGATTATTTAAATTTTTTGCATTTTTAAGAGAGATATCGATGTAATACCCAATAATATTATTATATTGTATTTTTAAATTATCAATTTTGGTAATTATTCTATATTTTTCAACTAACTCAGAAATCTTTTTTATTTCTTGTTTTTTTTGCTCATATAATTTATCAAGTTGAATATTATAATCTGGACGTATAAAACTTTGTATTCCGTCCTGTTCTATAATATTTTCTCTAAATGTTTGTTCTAGTTCATATCTTAATTGTTCTGCGCCACCTAATTGATCTTTTAAACATAATAATCCATTTACTAAATCATCGTTACCATACAATATTTCACAGATTGAAAAAATCTTTGAAAAAATATTACGTATTGCAAGTAAATCATTAATATTACATCTTCGAGTTGTTATTCTCATAACAATTCTTTCAATATCTGGTAAGCTGCTCATTATATTCATAATATCTTTCCTTATAGAAGGATTTTTTATAAACCATTCAACATTATCTAATCTATCATTAATCACTTCAACATTCGTTAATGGAAAAATAATATTATTTTTTAATAATCTACGACTAAACGCTGTATTTGCATAATTTAAAACATTAAAAAGAGTATTTTTATGCTCACCATTAATACTATAACATAACTCTAAACCTTTGCGAGTTGCTTTATCAATCTGAAGATAATCCTTAGAGCGTAATTTAGAAGGTTTTTTGAGTAATGGAGCTAAATCCTTTTGGGTATAACTTATATATTCCAGAAGAGCACCAGCCGCAGATAATTCGTTTTCTGTAAAATCTCCAAATCCATCAGTGAAAGAGACTCCATAATGTTTTGTAATATTAGTACGCACACGGTCAAAACAAAACATTTGATTAGGTCTACGAGTTATAGCTTTTATAGAATTAAGATCTATTATATCCTCAAGAAAAGATGACAAACTATCAGGAACAATTATTTCCTGTGGCATTATTCTATATAACTCATCATGTAGATGAGATAATTCAACAGTATTAATTATAAATTCTCCAGTTGAAATGTCGGCCCATGCTATTGCAACTTTAGTTGAATAATCAATATTATCATTTTTATTTATTATATTATTATCTTCAATATTATTTTCAAATTTTTCTGTATTATCTAATTTTATTGAATTATTCGTATAATTTATAATTTTTTTATCAATATCAATTTGATTTATGTCAATTTTATCATAATTATTATTATCAGGATTTTCAAAATAATTATAAGATATATTTGTTTTACTATCGTTAAAAGATTGATTATTATCAACTGAAAATTTATTTATACTATTAATATCTAGATTTTCATTAATATTATCATGACTTTTAATTTTAGTTCTTTTTTTAACAAAAAAAATAGATGCAAGATAACTATTACTAGAATTATCAAGCATATATTCATCAATAATAGTCCCAGGAGTTACAACTCTTACAACTTCACGTCTCACAACACTTTTATAGCCACGTTTTTTTGCCTCATTAGGCGTTTCTAGTTGTTCGCATATAGCAACTTTATAGCCTAATTTTACAAGTTTAGGTAAATAATTATCAATAGCATGGTATGGAATACCACACATTGGAATTCCATCTCCTCTACTTGTTAATACAATACTTAAATCTTTACTTACTAATTTTGCATCTTCATAAAAAATCTCATAAAAATCACCCATTCTATAAAGTAGTAAAGTATCAGGATAATTATTCTTAATACTAAAATATTGTTCCATCATTGGAGTTAAGTTAGCTTTAGCTTCATGATCTGAATTTTTAATATTATTGAGATTATTTTTTTTTCTACTCATTTTTCTACTTATTAAAATGATTTTCTATTTTTTTTATAACTTTGTTTCTAAATATTATATTTTTTATAGTTTAAGCATTTATTATATAAGTTATTATATATTTATAAATATGTTTTTTTATTATATAAAATAAATACTAATTTCTCATATTTAGGTAAATTTTAATGAGATAATATATATAGTGATTTAGTATTAATAAAATATACAATTAAATTAATTTTTAAAATATTTTTTATTTATATATATTTATTTTTTTTTAATGACATGATATAAATAAATGGTCAACAGTAAATTATCATACTAATATGCCCAAATGGCGAAATTGGCAGACGCGCTAGCTTCAGGTGTTAGTAACTGAAAAGTTGTGGAAGTTCGAGTCTTCTTTTGGGTACCATATAAATTATAAATTATAAAATATTATCATAAAATATTAAAACTTTTATTTAATTTTGATAATTTCTTGTTACTTATATAAATATATAAATGAAAACAAAAATTATTTAGTAAATTTAATTTATTGAATGTTTTTTGTCTTTTCAATAAATTTCTAATTTTTATTGACTATCTATTTTTTTTAATCAATAATCAAAGATTAGTATTATTTTTTAGTAAAACCATTTACTACATTTTTATTAATATCTGTTAATTTACTATAAATTATTAATATGGCTGTAAAAAAAACAAAAAGAAAAAGAGGGCTTATTAGAATAATAAGCACAGCAAAGACTGGAACTTTTTACGTTGTGAACGGATCCAAGGGGAAAAAAATAAAAAAAATGAAATACGATAGAAAAATCAGAAGAAGAGTGATGTTTGAAGAGCATAAAATGGCATAATAACTTTTTGTGATGTTAAAATTCATAAACTGTTTTCATATATAAAAAAATTGGTTTTACGTGGATTAAACATTTCTAAAAAGTATTCTAGTGAATTTTCTATTAAAGATGTAAATATAGAAGTCTGTTCTGGGGAAATAGTTGCTATATTTGGTGCATCTGGATCTGGCAAAAGTACTTTACTTCATATAATAGGATTACTAGAAAAAGCAGATAGTGGTTCCTTATTCATTTTAAATGAATGTATATTTAATCAACAAAAATCTACTGATAGGTTTTTATCCAAGATTCGTGCAAATTTTATATCATTTGTTTACCAATTTCATCATCTTCTTCCAGAGCTATCTGTTCTCGAAAATATTGTTATATCTTTAACAATATCAGGTAAATTTCAACAAGAAACTTATATAAAAGCAAAGGAATCACTTGAGTTTCTTGAAATACTACATTTAATAGATAAATATCCGCATATGCTCTCCGGAGGAGAAAGACAAAGAGTTGCAATAGCAAGAGCCATAGTTGCAAATAAACCAATTATACTTGCCGATGAACCAACTGGAAATTTAGATTCAGTGAATTCTAATTTAATTTGGAGAAAGTTGAAATATTTATCTCTGAATAAAAATATAACAATTCTAATAGCAACTCATGATAATGAATGCTCTAAAATTGCCGATAGAAAAATAATTATGAAAGATGGAAAATTATTGTATTAATTATTAATTTTTTATTTTTATTATAAAAAATAAACGTTTATTCATATTATATAGGATATATATTAAATTATATACTAAATAAAATAATATTATATTTTACATAATAATTATTATATATTAAAGTATATCTGATGATGTGATATTTTATTTAATAATCCATCATTCATTTTTGTGAATAATTTTTGGTATTTAAGAGTATTTTAATTGTTTAGAAATTATATTTTATATTTATAAAAGATAAATTTATATTCAAAATTAATATATTATGTTTTTTCGAAAGATTCATTAAACATTCTTTAAATCAAATCACATAATGTAAAAACAAACCAAAAATGCTAATAATAAATAAAAAATGCAAAAAATTTGTACTTTCACTATAAAAGAATTACTCACTAATGGTGTTCATATAGGGCATATAGAGCTTAATCCTAAAATGGCTAAATATGTATTTGGTAAAAGAAATAATATTCATATTATAGATTTAGAACAAACAGCTGAAAGATTAAATATAGCTCTTAATGCTATAAAAAGTATTACTTCTCAAAATGGTAGAATATTATTTGTTTCATCAAGAGAAAACTTTGCTGATATTACTGAAAAATCAGCTGTTTCTTGTGGACAATATTATGTAAATAAGAGGTGGTTAGGAGGGATGTTAACTAATAGATCTACAATTGAAAATTCTATAAAAACAATGAGAGAATACTCACGTACTCTTCAAGATGAAGATATAAAAATGACAAAAAAAGAAAAAGCTATTCTCCAAAGAAAATATGATAATTTAAATAGAAATCTTGGAGGGATACGTAATATGGGTGGTTTGCCTGACTTAGTAATTATTATAGGAAAAGAAAATAAAGTAGCGCTTCAAGAAGCAAAAAAACTACGTATTCCAATATGTGCTATTGCAGATACAAATTTTAATCCAGAAGAAATAAAATATGTTATTCCTGGTAATGATGATTCTATAAAAAGTATTTCATTTTTTTATGGTTTATTTGCAAAAGCAGCACTTGTTGGTATTCAAGAAAGTTTAGGTGGAACAGATATTAAATTAACTGATAGTAATATAGTATTACAAAATTCTGAATTATAAAATAACTTTAATAATAAAATAATTAGTATGTCAGAAAAAATAGATTTAAAATTAGTTAAAGAACTTAGGGATCAAACACAGGCTCCAATAAGTAAATGTAAGGAAGCATTAGAATCTTGTTCTGGAGATATATCAAAAGCAAAAAATTGGCTCAGAGAAAGAGCAATGGTATATGCTGCTAAAAAATCAGATAGAGCTACAGAAAATGGATCATCTGTTTTAGTTTTTAACGAAAATAAAAATAAAGCTGCTATTATTGTTCTTAGATGTGAAACAGATTTTGTTGCAAAAAATGAACAATTTACTCAATTAGCAGTTCATATTGCTAATGAGATTGTTAATAAATTTAGTGATTGTCAGTTAAATTCAGAACAATTTGGAAATGTTATTATAAATATGAATGATAATAATACTGATAATAATATGAGTGTTTTAGATGTAATTAAACAGCATATAGGAATCATGGGAGAAAATATTATACCAGTTTCAGCATCTGTAATGTCTAAAAATAATGATGAAATATTTGAAAGTTATGTTCATAATTCTTATGTTCCAAGAATAAGTGGAAAAAGAGCAGCTGTTGTAAAAATTAAAAGTAATGATAATACAAATCCAATAATTCAGAAATTAGCACGTGATATGGTTGTTCATATAGTAGTTGCTGCACCTAAATTCTTATCGTTTGATCAAATAAAAGATAAAGAAGAACATGAAGACTCTGTTTTATTAGAACAAAAATATGCTATGGATGGTAGTACTAAAATATCATCTATGATAGAAGAGGCAGGATATGATGCTAAAATTACAGGATTTATTTTTGCATCAGTTGATAATAATTAATTGATAATATTATATATTTTGAAATATATAAAAAAAATATAGTACATAATGAATATGAATATAGATCAATCCCTGATTCGCAATTTTTCTATTATTGCTCACATTGATCATGGAAAATCAACTTTAGCTGACCGCTTAATTGAAATTTGTGGTGGACTTGAATCTAGAGAAATGAAGTCACAAGTTTTAGATTCTATGGATATAGAAAGAGAAAAAGGAATAACAATAAAAGCACAAACTGTTCGATTAAAATATAGCTCCAAAAATGGCAAGGAGTATATTTTTAATCTTATTGATACACCAGGACATGTTGATTTCGGATACGAAGTTAGTCGATCACTAGCAGCATGTGAGGGTGCTTTATTAGTTATAGATGCAACTCAAGGCATAGAAGCTCAAACATTAACAAATGTTTATAAAGCTATAGAGAATAATTTACAAATTATTACTATATTTAACAAAATTGATTTACCATCAGCAGATATAACACGTGTAAAAAAACAAGTTGAAGATATTATAGGTTTGCCAACAGATAATACGATAAATATATCTGCAAAAACTGGAGAAGGTATAATAGAAGTTTTAGAGTATATAATAAAATATTTACCTCCACCTATTGGTGATATTAATTCTCCTTTAAAAGCATTGTTAGTCGATAGTTGGTATGATAAGTATTTAGGTGTTGTTGTAATTATCAGAGTAATAGATGGTAATATATCTCCTGGGATGAAAATACAAATGATGGCAACATCAGCTAATTATACAATAGAAAATGTAGGAATATTTACACCAAAGAAAAAAAGTGTAGCTGCTTTATATCCAGGAGAAATAGGATATATAACATGTAATATAAGACAAGTATCAGATTGTAAAATAGGTGATACTATCACTTCTGTGGTGAATTCATGTTTATTCCCATTGCCTGGATTTAAACCTAGTAAGCCTGTTGTTTTTTGTGGACTTTATCCTACAGATGCAGGAAATTTTATTCATTTAAAAGATTCCTTAGAAAAACTTTCTTTAAATGATTCAAGCTTTACATATGAATCTGAAAGCTCATCTGCATTAGGTTTTGGTTTTAGATGTGGATTTCTTGGATTATTGCATCTTGAGATAATTCAAGAACGTTTAGAGCAAGAATTTGACTTGGATTTAGTTACTACTGCTCCTAGTGTTATATATAAAATTAAACTTCGAAGTGGTAATATTATTGAAATTCATAATCCAAGCGATTTACCAGATCAAGTAAAAATAGAAAGCATGGAAGAACCATGGATTAAAGCTACTATATTTGTTCCAGAAGAATATATAGGAGATGTTTTATCATTATGTACTGAAAAAAGAGGAGAGCAAATTGACTTATCTTTTATAGATTCAAGAGTTATGGTAGTATATGCACTACCACTAAATGAAATAGTTTATGATTTCTATGATAAGTTAAAATCCTGTAGTAAAGGATATGCCAGTTTTGATTGGGAAGAATACGATTATAGAAAAAGTGAACTTGTTAATATGACAATATTAATTAATGGAGAAAGTGTTGATGCTTTATCAATTATAGTTCATAAATCACATGCAGAAAAAAAAGGAAGAGCAATTTGTTTGCGTCTCAAAAATCTTATTCCTCGTCATATGTTTGTTATACCTATTCAAGCAGCAATAGGTGGAAAAATTATTGCCAGAGAGACTATTAATGCTATGAGGAAAAATGTTCTTGCTAAATGTTACGGTGGAGATGTAACAAGAAAACGTAAATTATTAGAGAAACAAAAAGCTGGAAAAAAAAGAATGCGTTCTATAGGAAAGGTTGATATACCACAAAATGCATTTATTGCTGTTTTAAAAACAGGGGATAATGAGTAAAAGAGTAAAAATTTATCTGTGAAAAATATTTCATTATTAAATTTTAGTATATTTTATACAATTATATAATATAGTAAAAATATTAAATGTGTATAACTTTGTATTATATTAATAATGATAATAAATATTTTTATATCAAATTAATTCCATTAATTAATGATTATTTATTAACTTTCCACTAAGTTTGCTATTATTGTTATTAATGAGTTCTCAGAAGAAATATCACTATATAAAATTCTTTTTTTTTTTAAATCTTCTAATTGATCATAATTTATTGGAAGATGTAATACATTTGCAATACTTATTTTTTTAATATTATCTTTAGAATATTTATTAATAATATTATTATTAATACATTTTTTATTAAAAATATTTTTATCTAGATTATAATTGTTTTGTATTTTTTCAATAATCTGATCAATTTTATCACAAAAGCATTTATATAAATAATTCGCGATTTTTTGACTCATACATACATAAGTAACCTCAAAATATTTATAATAATTTATTTCATTAAAGGAATTTTTGTTAATTAGATTTCTAGTTTGTTTTTCTATTATTATAGAATAATTTGCTATTTTATATAAATAATCTACTAAAATCTGAGCTGAGTTACTAGAATATACTGGAAATATTATTTTTTTTAAATATTTTTGTTGATTATTTAATAAGCTTTTATAAATTTTTTTTATAGAAGTTTTTAATTTTTTATATATAAAAGTATTATCATTAGCTATCATTTTATATAAATATATATTACTTATATTTAAGTCGTATTTTTGTTTTTGATAATTTTTTTTATTTAATTCTTTTGCAAAATTTATAGTTTGTGGTACTCCTGTGAAATTAATGATTTTTATATTTTTTATATCTGATTCTTTATTATATTCCTTATTATATTCAATAAAAGCATCTTTTTTTCTTTTATACTTAAAATTATTTAAATATGAAAGTAAAGATAAAGCATTTTCAAATATAATATTTTCTTTTGATATTTTATATTTATCAATCATTTCGCCTGTTTTTTTACCAACACAATAAGCTATATTAAACTTTAGTTTATCTTTATTATACTTTTTCATCATTGAATGCAGAATTTCTACTGCATTCTGGCTACATATAATAATATTAATACTAGAAATATTATTATTGATAATAATTTTATTAATTTGTTGAATAAAAGAATCATATTCTAGTTTTTTACACCTAATTAGTGGTATAATAAGAGACTTTATATTATGGTTAGATAAATTATTTTTAGTTTTTATTCCTAAATTTTTTAGTCTTGTAATTATTACTAAGCTTGATTTTTTATTGTTCAAATAAATTTATAGATTTTATTTAATATTTAAATAATTTAATTTATATAAATTATATTGTATAAAAATATTTATTAAATATAAAAAATATTATATTTATGTAATAATTTTTATATTGAGTTCTTTAAGATGTTTTTGATCAATTATACTTGGTGCACCCATCATAAGATCATTTCCTCTTTGATTAAGAGGAAAAGCTATAACCTCTCTTATATTTAACTCATTAGTCAAAAGCATTATCATACGATCAATTCCTGGTGCTATTCCACCGTGTGGTGGAGCACCATAACTAAGTGCTTTGACCATACCTATAAAGTTATTATCTACCATATCTTTACTATATCCAGCTATTTCAAATGCTTTATACATAATATTTAGTTTATGATTACGTATAGCGCCGCTTGAAAGTTCTATTCCATTGCACACTAAATCATATTGAAATGCAGTAATATCTAAAATTTTTTCTATTGTATTAGCTTCATTAAGTATATTAATTCCTCCTTGTGGCATTGAAAATGGATTATGAGAAAAATCTATTTTACCATCATTTAATTCATACATTGGAAAATCTACAATCCAACAAAATCTATATTCATTTTGATTAATTAGATTTAAATCTTCTCCTAATTTATCTCGAATTTTTCCAGATATTCTTGAAGCATTGTCTTTTACATCGCATATGAAGAATAAAGAGTCTCCAATTGAAGTTCCTGTTATAGATTTCAACTCAGCGATCTCATCATCATTAAGAAATTTTGCTATTGGGCCTTTTACATTATCATTAGAAAATATAATATACCCTAATCCCTTAGCTCCTAACTCCTCCTGAGCATAAAGATTCATTCCATCAAAAAAGCTACGAGATTTTGATAAAGAAGAATAAGCAGGTACAGCACGTACTACAAAATTATTATTTAAAATACTATTACTAAAAGTAAGAAATTTAGATTTAGCAAATACTTGTGTAACATCTTGTATAATAATTGGATTTCTCAAATCTGGTTTATCTGATCCATATTTTAATAAAGCATCTTTATATGTTATACGGGGAAAATTATCACTATTAATTTGTTTTTTTCCATATTTTTTAAAGATATTTAGCATTAATGGTTCAATTATCTTAAAAACATCTTCTTGATCTACAAACGACATCTCTATATCTAGTTGGTAAAATTCCCCAGGTGCACGATCAGCACGTGCATCTTCATCTCTAAAACATGGTGCTATTTGAAAATACCTATCAAATCCAGCAATCATCAACATTTGTTTAAATTGTTGAGGAGCTTGTGGCAAAGCATAAAACTTTCCTGGATGATTGCGACTTGGTACTACGAAATCTCTTGCACCTTCAGGTGAACTAGCAGTCAATATAGGAGTTTGAAATTCATTAAAACCAAAACAATACATTTGTTCACGAATCTCTCTTATAACTTTATTACGCAAAGAAATATTCTCATGTAATCTTTGTTTCCTAAGATCAACAAATCGATATTCTAATCTCTTTTCTTCTGAACAATTATCATCTATGCTTACTTGAAATGGTAATGGATCTGCAATAGAATCAATCATAAACTTTTCAATACGAACTTCTATGTATCCTGTTGGAATATTCGAATTAATAGTATCATTTGATCTAGCGAGAACTGTACCTTCAATTAGTAAAATACTTTCATTTGAAATAGATATAAGATTTTCAAAATTATTATGTGTTATATATTGATAATATATATTTTCATTATTATCACTATATTTATCATCAATAATTTGATCTTCTGCGAAAACAAGTTGAACTATTCCATAATGATCTCTAAGATCTATAAAAAGTATTCCTCCATGATCTCTTTTTTTATGGACCCATCCGCAAAGTTTTGCATTTTTTCCTATATGGTTTATGTTTAATTCACCACAAGTATAATTACGATATATTGATTTTAAAAATGATCCTGAACTCACTGTCAAATTTTTTCAAATTATAAAACACTATTTGATGAGTAATCATAAATCTTATAATAAGATTTGACAAGTGGAATTCTTACTTAAGACTCAATCTTATTATTATTAATAATAAAATTATAAGCTTAAATTTCAATATTTAAATTTGTAATTGAATCTATTGTACTTGTACTATTTGATCTACTCATTTTTTTAAATTCATCACTGTTCTTTCTAGAATTGATAGAAGAAACAATCAATTGATTATTTAAATTAGAATCTCTTCTATCAATACTATTATAATCAGATGTGTTAGAATTAGTAGTATTTTCATCTAAGTGTTTATAATTAACACTTTTATCTCCAAATTCAAAAAATACCTCACATAATAGATTATTATGTGGTTTTGATAATTCAGAGTTGCTTAACTTAAAAATAGTAGGATATTCCTTTTTCTTAAATTCGAATTTTTCTTCTTCATTTATTAAATGACTATTATAATATGCATAAATTATAGTAGAAAATGGTATAGAGAGCAATTTATATAGTAAGTTATTTTTGATTTGAGATTGAATAGTAGATCTACTTAAACTAACAGAACTGTAATCTGTTCTCATAATAAAAGATTTAATTGGATCTAATATTTTTAATATAACTATGGATTCAATAATGAGTGATGTCATGTAATATGCTATATTGAATATATTTGTAAATAACCCATTTTGTAATGAGAGAGATTGAAATATAGGAAATGTTTCATATACTGCTACAACAAAACCAGAAGGAAGTTTTTTAATTACATCTTTTGCATTATAAAAACTAGTTTTTATTCCATTCTTTAATCCTTGATTCAATATGTTTTCTGTAAAATTAGAAATAGAACATAAAATCATTGGGAAAACTGCTATTTTAGCATTATCAAAGATAGAAAGAAAACAGAAAGAAATTATTTTAATTATTTTACTATCTGATGCTTTCATCTTCATTAGAAATTCATAAGAAATACGTTTAAATCTTTCATTTTGAAATGAAAACGAAATATCTTCAATTGATAAAGACGAAACTTGCATATATTGATATATTTGAAATTAATAAATTTTTATAATAAATTTATACATAAGTTTTATTAAAAATCAACAAAATTATATATTATGATGTATTATATTTGTATAATATTATAATTATTATTTTTTATTAAAAATTTGTATAAAATTTACTAATTTTTAAATAAAGATTTTAAATAAAGAAAGTATATAAATAAAATTTGAAATATCTAATATTTATAATAAAAAGTAAGAAAAATAAAATTAATATAAATTATATTGTTTATTATTTTACATATTTTTTAGTTTAATTTTTTTTAAAGAATAAAGAAAGTATATAAATAAAATTTGAAAATCAAAAATATGATTCTATAAAAATAAAATTTGTTCTATAAACAAAAATCAGATCTTTTTATAAATATTGTTGACAATTCATGATAATTCATAAATAAAATTCGTATACTTATTTAACTAACATTAGATAATCATTCTCTATCATTATTTTTTACAAATAATAATATTATAAGATATTTAAAATTTATATAGTTTATAATAGTATTTGACTATAAATTTTTTTTTAAAACAAGTTAGTATAGAAATAATTAACTATAGAGATTTTATTTTAAAATATATTAAAAATGTACAAGTTTATTTATATTGTTTTTTTAGTTACCTGCATTACATCTTGTAAATCCTTAGAAAAAAATAGTGGATATAATTACAAAATAAATTCTCAAAAGAATTTTACTGAGAAATTAGTAGTAAAAAAAAGCACTATATCAGATGTTCAGGAATCTTTTGGTTTTCCAACTCTTATAACATATGAATATGATAAAACATTATATTACTACATAAATATAAAAACTATTAGAAAGCCAATCCGTGTCAATCAACTTCAATCTTACCATATCACTATTCTTGAATTTGATAAATCTGGTTTATTATTAAATACAAAATTTGACAATTGTGAAAATATCAATTTTCAACAAGATTATGAAGAAGAATATGATTCATTTGGAGAAACAAAATATGGTATACTTCAACAATTTATAAAAAATATAGCTAGATTTAATAAATAATAATGAATTTTCTATTTTAGAGAACAATTATTAGATATAATATCTAAAATTATATAAAACCACAATTTGATTTTATAATAAATCCTATAATAAAAATAGTTAATAACATATTCATAAAAAAATATAAATTATAAAAATTCTTTAATAATATTTCTTTTATCAAAAAAAATAAAATAATGTAAATAATATAAACTATTATTTTATATTTTAAATAAAAATATCGTTAAAATTTAAACATATTATAATAATATGTATTTATAAAGATTATTATAAATTCTAATTTTTTATCAAAAAATTTATATATTGAATAAAATAATATATTATTATCAATATTGTGTGTAAAATCGATGTTAATAATATAAAATTTTTATTTATCTTCTTTTTTAAAAATTACTATAATCTTTTGATACTCTGAATTTCTGATAACATCAGAGCATCAAAGTAAAGGTAAAAAAAATAATAATTAATAGAAATGAAATCTTTAATAATTTTAATTATATAAAAAGTTTTAATTATATAAAAAAATAATTATTACAAATTTTTACTTATAAAAATACTAAGTTAAGAAAAAATATATAATTCTTTTTATATTCTAATTATTTGACCTCCGTTTATACAAATTTGTTCTTCAGCTTTTTTAGAAATACTGTGAGTTTCAACTGTCAGTGTAGCAGATAAGACATCACCATCTTTAAGAGCAAGAATTTTAATAGGAAGATTTGGTTTTATATATCTTAATTTTATAAGATGATTTTTGGTAATATTATTATTCATAGAATGCTTCTCATTAATAAAAGCTAATTGCGAAACACTCAATACGTTATATTGTTTTTTATTAATGTTCTTAAAACCACGTTTAGGCAATCTTCTGTGTAGTGGAGTTTGACCACCTTCAAAATGTCCTATAGAGCTACCACTTCTTGCTGTCTGTCCCTTTCCACCTCTTCCAGATGTTTTCCGCCACTTACCTTTACGTCCTACTCTATGTTTTAATTTTTTTCCACCATTTATTCTAGTTGATCCAGGATGAAGTGGAAATGATTTCAATGAGAAATTTAGAATAGTATTTGAAATATTAACCATTATATTTTTAGAAAATTACTAATAATTTAATCTTTATATGATTTATTTTTTGTACTTATAAGTACAGATAAATATAATACAATATATCAGTTATCTGTGCAACAGATATAGTATTAAAAAATTAGTATATTAATTATATTATTTATTTAAAAAATAAAAAACTTAGACAAATCTTGTAAATTCTTAGAAAAAAATAGTTGATATAATTATAAAATAAATTCTCAAAAGAATTTTACTGAAAAATTAATAGTGAAAAAAAGTACTATATCAGATATTCAGAAAATATTCAGAAATCTCTAACTTTTTTATCATATAAATTTTATTATATAAATATAATAAATCAGTATATTACTCTATAAACTTGTATAAGTATAAATTTTATAAAATTATATTATAAAGATTATAAAGACTATATAAGAATAATTATTAATAACTACTGATATTCTTATTCTTTACTGTCCAGTAAAAGAAACTTCCTCTATTTTATCTTGCGATTGAGTATTATTGCGACTTCCCATTATATGGGATATACTTTTTCCTCTTTTTAAAGCAATTATTTTAGGAGATTGAGAAGATTCCAAGCCATTCATAACAGCTCTAGAAACATTATAACAATTTGATGAACCAATAATTTTCACTATTGCATTCTCTACACCTAAAGCTTGAAGAAGTGATTTTGCTGCCCCACCCGCTCTAAGTCCTGTTCCTCTAGAAGGTTTCATTATAACTTTTGTAGCACCATGTGAAGAACTGATTTTGTGATATAATGATAGATTCCTACCACGACCTTTTAATTGAATTCTTTTTAAGTTCATTGATGCTTTGCGTAATGCTTTTTGTTTTGCGTTTGCTATGTCTGGTGATTTACCAGAACCAAAACCACAAGAGCCTCTGCAATCACCAACAACAGCTAACACACGAAAAGAGAATTGAGGACCGCCATCTTTTACAGCTGCACATCTTTTTATCTGTATAATAAAAGATTTCAGGTTATCTGATTTTCCCGAAGAAGATTTTGATTTTCCTTTCACAGTAATTTATTTAGTTATTTTTGCTAGATATTTTTTATATTATAAACATATTAATTTTCTGTTTTTAAGAAAACAGCTTAATAATATGAATCCAGATTGGTAGGGCCTGCAGGAATCGAACCTGCGACAACACCGTTATGAGCGGTGCGTTCTAACCGCTGAACTAAGGCCCCCAAATGAACAACACTATTATCTTATATCAAAAATTATAAATGAATACAAGAGTAAAATTTTTATTTTTAAAAAAAATTTTTAATATTTCCAATTATAAAATAATCAATAAGAAATAAGATTTTTTAATTTCTTGAAATAGAAACTGAGAATGAATATTCATAATATATATAAAATTTAAATTTATATAGAATTGTAAAATATATAACAAAAATATGTAAAGAGAATATATAAACTTATAGTTGTTGACACAATATACAATTGTTAGTTGTATTGATTAATGATTATATTGTTATACTATTTTATATGAATATATCTACAACATCTTATATCAAATATAGAAAAAACTTCATTATTCTATTATCTTCATTATCTATTTCAACAGTATTAACAATACCAACAGTAATATATGCTGATAAACTTTTTACAATAACTGAAACTACTTCTGGGACTACTTTAACTTCTGCTGATATAATTGCTCAAGGATGGAATTCTATAACTGGATTTGACACTGGAAATGATGGTGTAACTGAAAATTATAATCCTTATGGAGCAATTTTATCCAATAAAGCACTGAATATAAAACAAGTTGATGATAGTCTAACTCCACACTATATATCACAATTTAAACCAAAAGATAATGAATATTATTTTGGAGTACAAGCTTGTGGTATAGAACAAATAAATGATAACATTACAAATAATGATATTGATCATGCGATAGGTCTTAGTTCATCAGGAACATTAAATGGACAATCAAATAAAAAAGTTAAAGATATATTACTTTTAGATTCATTAAATTCCTTGTATCCTTATAGTGATATAGATGATTTAAATTATTATTATGGATATCAATATATAAGTAAAGATTTTCAATTAATAGCAGGAAATTCTTATGAATTCTATTGGACTTATATACCTAGGATATATGGGAATGTTGTTGATTTAGGTACTGCTTTTTATACTATAAGTAAACAAGATGGAAATGTTGATTTTAAAATTCTTGCAAGAGGTGGAAGTGTAGTAGGAGGAGTTAATAATAATGGTGCTAAAAAATTAGATACTGAAAAACCCGGATATCAACCTGGGACTATTATAATGGATAAAAATGCAATTATTCCGTGGACTAAAGAAGTTATTTCAGTAGTTACAGATGGAACTTATAAAATAGGCTTTGGATCTATTGATAATGATTATGGTAATCGTTATAATGATTATATTGTTGATAGTAATTATCTTTTAATTTCAGAAGATCCAGGATCTGTTACTTCGAATAATCTTAGTACTATTCAAATACCTATTCCAGTTGAACCACCTACTCCAGTTGAAACACCTACTCCAGTTGAAACACCTATTCCAGTAAATTTAACTCCATCTGAACTGCAAAGATTAATGAATCTTATACAAAAAAATAGTACTACTGATGTTTCGGATAATCTTGTTACTTTAGCTAGTAATAAACCTAATCTTATTGCTTTAGCTAATAAAGAAAGTGATATTATTGAGTTAGCTAATAAGAAAAATGAAATTCTTACATCTTTAGGTGGACCACAAAGTAATCCAGATATCACTGCTTTGACTGATAAGAAAACTGAAATTCTTGCTTTAGCTGCTACTACTGTTAAAGATAATTTACTTAAGTTAGCTGGTGCTGATATTACTAATCCTAATTCTTCTACTGTTCCAACAAATCTTATTGCTTTAGCTGTACCTGCTACTACTACTAATCTTACTGATTTATCCAATAATAAAGCTAATTTACTTAAGTTAGCTGGCGCTGATATTACTAATCCTAATTCTTCTACTGTTCCAACAAATCTTATTGCTTTAGCTGTACCTGCTACTACTACTAATCTTACTGATTTATCCAATAATAAAGATAATTTACTTGAGTTAGCTGCTACTACTGTTAAAGCTAATCTTCTTAAGTTAGCGGGTGTTAATCCTATCAGTCTTAATGAAAATAATTTACGTAGATTAGCTAATGCTGATCCTATCACTAATCCGAATATTACACCAAATCTTATTGCTTTAGCTGATGATACTGTTAAAGCTAATTTACTTACTTTAGCTAGTGCTGATCCTGAGGGCCTTAATGCTTTAGCTGATGAAGATACAGCTAATAATCTTAAAGAATTATCGGATGAAAAAGTAACGAAAAGAATGTTATTTTTTGCATCTGGTATGCCTCAACCTAATACACTATTATCAACATCACTGAATAGAAGGGAGTTAAGAAGTGTATTTAATAATCAATCAAGCT
>NZ_JARGYU010000005.1:0-4098 GCF_034471385.1 Lyticum sinuosum
TTTAAATTAAAAAGTATATAAAAATATATAAAAAGAATATTTTAAAAAAAATATTAGTAAAAAGTTCAATATAAAAGATTAATGGAGAAGAAGTATAAATAAAGTATATAAAAGTATATAAAATAGTTATAAAAACTTACAAATATAATTTTTATTTTAAAAATGTATTATTATTATATATATAAAATTATTTAAGATTGATTAAAAAACCAATAATAAATTTTATATATAAATTAGAAAGATGTGGTATGAGTGTGAGATGTGAGTGTAATAAAAGTGTATAATGAGTTTGGCAACGTCCTACTCTTCCGCCTCAAAAAGAGGGAGTACAATCGGGGAAGTGATTTTTAACTTCTGAGTTCGGAATGGGATCAGGTAAAGGTATCACTCTATTATCACCAAACTTATAATACACAACTTATAACATACATAAAGACTTATTAAAAAGATCAATGAATGTGTGATTATAATAATTAAGAATATAATGTAATAGACTTAATGAAACTTAAGTGAAGTTTTAAAAAAGAACATAGTTAAAAAAGAACATAGAAAGTAATAATAAAACTAAGATTATAACAACTAAGAAGAACAACTAAGATTATAACAAGATATTATAGAAATATAGAAAGTAAGTATATTATAGATAAGAGTTGAGATTGATATAAGTTGTATAAGTTGAATGAAAATGTTCTATGAAGAATAAAAGATAGTAATATATTTATAAACTTTAGTACAAAGAAATACAGATAATTATCTGTGAACAATGTATGAAATTTGCTTATGATGATTATATTTATATAATTATAAAGTTATAAAGTAAGAAAGTTATAAAGGGATAAAAATATAAATGTAATGTAAATGAATGAGAAAAGAAAACAATAGTGCAATTAGTACTGGTAAGCTAAGAAAATTACGTTTCGTACACATCCAGCCTATGTAAGCTGTGATCTACAGCAGCACTGAAAGGGAAAATTAGTCTTTGGTTAGGTTTCCCGCTTATATGCTTTCAGCGGTTATCACAAACGCATGTAGCTACCCAGCGGTGCCTCTGGCGAGACAACTGGTACACCAGGGATGCGCTCAGCTCGGTCCTCTCGTACTAGAGCTGAGTACCATCAATTTTCCTACGCCCATGGCAGATAGGGACCGAACTGTCTCACGACGTTCTGAACCCAACTCACGTACCACTTTAATCGGCGAACAGCCGAACCCTTGGGACCTTCTACAGCCCCAGGATGTGATGAGTCGACATCGAGGTGCCAAACGAGCTCGTCGCTATGGACGCTTGGAGCTCATCAGCCTGTTATCCCCGGAGTACCTTTTATCCGTTGAGTGATGGTCTTTCCACGCAGGACCACCAGATCACTATGACCGACTTTCGTCTCTGCTCGACTTGTGGGTCTCGCAGTTAGGCAAGCTTGTGCCATTGCACTCTAAGAGTTGATTTCTGTCCAACCTGAGCTTACCATCGCGCGCCTCCGTTACATTTTGGGAGGCGACCGCCCCAGTCAAACTGCCCACCACACACTGTTCCTCTAAAGATAAGAGGTTAGGAAAACACATAATGCTGGGTGGTATTTCAAGTTACGACTCCAAAAGAGCTAGCGCAAAAATATCACAGTCTACCACCTATTCTACACGGCATTAAATGGATTACAATATGAAGCTACAGTAAAGGTTCACGGGGTCTTTCCGTCTAACCATGGGAACTCCGCATCTTCACGGAGAATTCAATTTCACTGAGTTAATGTTGGAGACAATGGGGCAGTCGTTACGCCATTCATGCAGGTCGGAACTTACCCGACAAGGAATTTCGCTACCTTAGGACCGTCATAGTTACGGCCGCCGTTTACTGGGGCTTAAGGAGAGAGCGTTTAAAACAATCTCCGATAACCTTCCAGCACCGGGCAGGCGTCAGACCCTATACAATTTGTTAAGAATTAGCAGAGTCCTGTGTTTTTGTTAAACAGTCGCTACCCCCGATTATGTGCCACCTAAATTGTGATTTAGGCCACTTTTATCCCGAAGTTACAAGTGCAATTTGTTTAGTTCCTTCAACATTATTCTCTCTACGTCTTGGTATACTCTACCAGTCCACCGGAGTCGGATTACGGTACGGTCACAAAGTGCTGTAGTTATTTCCAGGGAAGATTACTTTTTATAAAGGAAGATCCAATAATCCTAATTAGAAAAAGAAAAGCTCCGTCACTATCAGCAGGCTCACGAATATTAACGTGATTGCCATCGACTACGCCATTCGGCTTTGTCTTAGGTTCCGGCTAACCCTACGCAGATTATCTTTACGTAGGAAACCTTGGACATACGACGAAAGTGTTTCGCACACTTTTAAACGCTACTCATGTCAGCATTCTCACTTGTGATATCTCGAGTTTACCTCACGATAAACCTTCATAGACGTACACAACGCTCCGCTACCGTGATTTTTTATAAGGACAAGAAAATTATAGAAAAAAAGATTAATATAAAATGATGGATATAAAAAAGCACCCGCATCTTCGGTGTCTAGTTTAAGCCCCTAAACATTTTAGGCGCAAAGCAGCTAATAGACTAGTGAGCTATTACGCTTTCTTTAAAGGATGGCTGCTTCTAAGCCAACCTCCTAATTGTTAAAGCCACATCACAACCTTTAACACTTAACTAGAACTTAGGGACCTTATACGGCGGTCTGGGCTGTTGCCCTTTTGACTGATGGATCTTATCACCCATAGTCTGTCTGCTGTGGAATTAAAAACAGTATTTGTAAGTTTAGCTAGAGTTGATAGGGAGTGATCCCCTCTAATCTAACCAGAGCTCTACCCCTGAATTTATGTTAATACACAACGGTCTACCTAAATAGATTTCGCGGAGAACCAGCTATCTCCGAGTTTGATTGGCCTTTCACCCCTAACCACGAGTCATCCCATACTTTTGCAACAGTAACGGGTTCGGGCCTTCATAGAGAGTTACCTCTACTTCACCCTGCTGATGGTTAGCTCACTCGGTTTCGGGTATAATACAACTAACTGAACGCCCTATTAAGACTTGCTTTCGCTACGGCTACGATTTGTAACAACTTAACCTAGCTAGTTAAATTAACTCGCTGACCCATTATACAAGAGGTACGCCATCACCCTAACAGGATCGAAAGATTGTAGGGCTCTGACAGCTTGTAAGCATATAGTTTCAGGATCTATTTCACTCCCCTAATAGGGGTTCTTTTCACCTTTCCTTCACAGTACTAGTACGCTATCGGACGATAAGTAGTACTTAGGCTTGGAGAGTGGTCTCCCCATATTCGGACAGAATTACACGAGTTCCGTCTTACTCAAATCTATTTGTAGTAATAAAAGATATCTGTACGGGACTATCACCCTCTATGGTCTAATTTTCCAAAAAGTAATTCCAGTTTTACAACAAACAGCATAGGCCTGATCCGTTTTCGCTCGTCACTACTAACGGAGTCTCATTCGATTTTCATTCCACCAGCTACTAAGATATTTCAGTTTGCTGGGTTAGCATTCCCCCTTTACGAGGAACACCAAATTCTGAAGGATCAGAATCTGGTAGGTTTACCCATTCGGAGATTCACGGATCAAAAGTTGCTGACACTTCCCCGTGACTTATCGCAGTCTGCCACGTCCTTCATCGCCTCTTATCGCCAAGGCATCCACTATACGCTTTTAAATATTTCTGGTTCATTCATATAAAAAGAAACTGACATACATCGCTCACAGATAGTTATCTGTAATCTCAGTATAGAAAAAGAATATAAATAAAAAACTTCACATAAGATTCGAAAATTTTCTTGCTATGTGGAATATATGCAAAGGAATCAGAAAATCAAGAATAGAAATGATTTTATCGCTGATATAATTATAAAAATAAGTATAAAGTAAGAATTATAAAAATAATTACAAAATAATTATAAAATAATTAATCAGGTCAAAAACCACAACAATTATTCCGTGATTAACAAAAATCAAAGCTATGTGAAACAACAAAATGAAATCACATATTTCAATAACCACCGATAACAAATATCATATTATAATCTTTCTTGGTATGTCAACTACTTTTTTATACTTTTTTTATTATTTT
>NZ_JARGYU010000006.1:0-1177 GCF_034471385.1 Lyticum sinuosum
GATCCTGATAATTATCCATTATCATATGACAATGATCAATCAAAACAGAATAAATCAAATAACTCTAATACAAGCTTTTTACTCAACTATCAAATAGGATTTTGATAAAATTTTATAAATTAAAAAAAAACATATGCAATATTTACTATTTATCAATATTTTTGATTAAAATAATTTTATTGTATAAAGTATTATTATAATTTTTATTAATATTTTTTTTAATTTTTATTAAAAAATATGTTGTATAATTGATTTATATGTTGTACAATGTTTAATGTATGTGGGAGAATTCATTCTATCACTACTAGGGTAAAAATAATTGTTTTTTGTGCAACGTTATTATTTATATAGTTTTATAATATATATTTTAAGATAAATGAAGGGTTTTACAAGTAGAGATGTTGATTATAAGATAACAAATTGGCTGAAAAAAACCAAGGTTGTTACAAGGCAAGTAATGCAATCAAGAGTTCATTTAGCTCCATCAGCTAAAAGGAAGAAAAGAAAAGAAGAGCTTAAGAAGTTAAGCGCAATAATGAGAAGGCGTAGATATGCTAATGCGGAAAGACTGAAAAAACAACCTAGATTTATGGGTCTTTTTTCGGAAATTTCAGTAAATCTTCGATCTTCTATTATTTCTAAGATAACTGACATATAAATATTCCTCTACTTGAGTTTATTTTATTAGTTCTATTTTATACTTAACAGTATAAAATAGAATTATCTGAATATAGTATTTTATTTTATATTTGATAGCGATTTTTTATTATATTGTTTATTATAGATTCATTAAAAGGCCGAATAGCAAAATGGTAATGCCACGGACTGCAAATCCGTTATTCGTCAGTTCGATTCTGACTTCGGCCTCCATTTCATTCTCATATTCTATGTTTTATATGAGATTTTTTTGATAATATTCTTTTTAGTGATAGTAATATTATCAAGTTCATGCTTTTATTAGTAGCATTAAAATTTTTCATTCTCATATTCTATGTTTTATATGAGATTTTTTTTTGATAATATTCTTTTTAGTGATTAGAATATTATCAAGTTCATACTTTTATTAGTAGCATTAAAATCCTATTTGATAGTTGAATAAAAAGCTTGTATTAGAGTTATTTGATTTTTTGTGTTTTGATTGATCATTATCATTTGACAATGTATATTGGTTAGGACT